>JAVVEM010000104.1:0-1661 GCA_032250805.1 Bacteroidales bacterium | reverse complement strand
TTGCCGTTTTTGCCCTGCTGGCATTTACAGCAATTCAACTTCGTGGACAAACCTCCATGAATTACAACATTATGATCGAGGACCTGGAGTTTCAGCCAGGTGTCACCATCGACATCAACATCAACGTTTATGTAAACGAGAATGCCACCAACTGGGCCAATCACGGCAAGATCTTCGCCATCGAAGGCATGGCCCACACGGCGAATTGCTGGAAACCCTTTGCCGAAAAACTTTTTGAAAGGAGCAACCCCGAGCTGGAGATTAATGAATTCTTTGCCATCGACATGCCTGGCCGTGGCGGTAGCGGATTGCCTGAAGGGTGGAACTCCCTTTCCAATGACGAATTCAAGCTGGCCGACATGTACCTGGAAGACTATGTTAGCGTGATCAGGCAAAGCATTCATTATCTGATCGATGAGCATAATGTCAGGCCCAACACCATTATGGGACACAGTCTGGGCGGACTGGAAGTGATCCTGTTCCAGGACATGCTCGTAAAGGAAGGAACCAATATGAGGAAAGAACTGGGAATAAAAAATGCTATACTCCTGGCACCGGCGATTCCCGCTCCATTAACCTGGAGTTTTCTCGGTATAGGATCGGCCCAGTTGATCCCTTTTGCCTGGGATAGCCCCGAGTATGGGTGGATCCTTGATATTCCATTTTATCTCTGGCCATGGAATTTCTTTACGAATACCTGCTGCTATTTCCCCCCGGGCAATCCCTACGGATACACGCCGGCAATGGTTCCGGGTGCTCCGAATGCCGCTACAGTGCTGGCCAAGGGGTATAACAGCATAGAAGCCGGCCCCTTGCTTTTCCATATGGCAGGACTTCCTATAACGATCCTGGATCCCAATACTCATCATCCTACAAGGCCCCGGTTCAGTGCTGAAAAGGGGATATTCACGCCCAGACACGGCGTTGAGCTGACCATCATTGCCGATGAATTTGATAAAATGATGCATCCGGATGAGGAGATGGCCCTTTATGAATACCTTACAAATGATAAGCACGGCAATGGCTTACATGTAGTGGAGGGCGAAGAGACCTGCCACGACACCCATATCTCAGACCCTCATGCAGTGGTAGCATTATTAAACAAGCCGGGTTTTTTTAAATCACTTACTGCAAAAGAAGATGGACCGGCAATCGCGAGCACGCTTTCGATCATACCTAACCCGGCAAACGACAATGTTAACATCAACTTTATGTTAGGCGAAGATACCTGTGTTGGCCTGGGCATATACGACAGCCGCGGAGCCCTGATGATGTCGTCTGCAGAAGCAACTTACGATGCAGGAGATCATTGCATCAGCCTTGATATTGGATCCCTGCCACCGGGAATGTATTTCTGTAAACTGCAAAGCAACAGCGGTACGATCGTAAAAAAACTGATAATACAGTAAGGGAGTTATTTTTGATTACTCGATTATTAGTGATCCGGGTTTTCGGATTGGTGAAATTCGAACCAAATATTAATTGTCAGAATTTGGTAAAATAATTATCCATGTCAGGTGCGACATTTTCCGGATTTTGGTACTAATAAATAGATGATCGTTCAACTCCTTCAGAGTTGTATTGATCATATGGCAATAACCACAGGCTGCGCCTGCGGTTATTGCTGTTGAACTGCTGCGCAGTTCAACCAAAACAAACCG
>JAVVEM010000078.1:0-6455 GCA_032250805.1 Bacteroidales bacterium | reverse complement strand
TATGCACCCATATCAACATAACCATTGTACACGCGTGGGTTTCCAGCCAGGTCGGTTTCGGGGAGTTCTATGCCCTGGGGCAGGTTCAGGGTGCCGGCATTGATGCAGGGCGAGCCGGAAGCAAGGCTATAAGGGTACATGCTGGTAGTATCCCACATGGGGTCGGTATCGATATTGCTGGGATCATAATATATACTGTTGCCAGAAGTGTAAACCCTGATACCTTCCTCCCCACCTTGAACAAGGGAATTGTATATATTAATGGAATTAACCCCTTCCAAACTGAACATATATAACTCTGCAGGATCGTTATGATACAGGATGGAGTTGTAAATATTCATTTCGGACGAATTGGTAACACCAATGCCGGCTCCCAAATAGCTGTCTCCTTTATTATCCCCAAGCGTGCAATTAATAAGATAAGCTTTAGAATTATCCGTTGCACCTAATGATCCAGAGATATGGCCGGTACCATCTGGATGTGGCCTTGTCCTGTTCTTGTTAAAGAGGCAGTTGTAAAATTGAACATTCAGCCGCTTACTATTGCCGGTGGATGTTGGCCCCAGCAAAGCTAATCCACCTCCGAGATAACCATCATTCGGAGGCATGCTGTAATCTGGTATGTTGTTTTCAACAATACAGTTTATAAGCTTTATGGTGTGGTAAGCCGTTGCAGTTCCTCCATGGGCAATTCGCATGCCATGCCCGCCTGTATTATCTGTGATTTTGCAATTTGAAAACAAAAAACCGTCTGAATTGGATACCCTAACAGTAACGATACGACTTTTGTTACTTTTGACTATCAGGTTTTGTAAACTTGAGAACGGACTTTTATCTATCTCGATTGAACTGGTTCCGAAAAGGGTATTCTTAAATCCATTGCCATGCTGCAAAGTCAAATTACTGATTTGAAAACAACAAGAATTTAATATCCCGTTCATATGATAGATCTCATCTTCTGCATCCAGTATACAGGAATCTATTGAAGTGCCTTTTATAGAAGCATATTTTTTTAAACTTAATGGAAACTTTTCTCCGGCCGACGGTTTATATGTCCCCGGCATGATATGTATCGTATCAGGGCTGATACTGTCGGATTTCATTTTGAGCAGGGCAAACCAGATGTCTTTTAATGGCGTTTGAGCAGAAATTCCATCATTCTCATTATCGCCTTGTGGTGATACAAAAAGATCCTGTTCTGTTTGCTCAATCTTTCCATGATTTACCTGCCAGGTAATATCGTTTTGCAAAATGTCATTTCCAGATGAATGAAGATAATAGTAATCGGGGTTTTGTACCGTAAAGGTATCCACAACAACATTGATTGATGAATCACCTATTCCCTTGCGAAAATCTGTTCCTGAGGCTGCGTAATTTAAGTAAATATTACATAAATTGCCCGGGTCAAATTGAACGGTGCTGTGTGCAACAACAATCCCACCACCACCCACGTAAGCAGTATTATTTTTTATGGTAACATCTGAGAAACGGGCATTTGAAAACAAAACCGATATTCCTCCACCATATCCGGTAACAAAATTTTCTTTGATTATACATCTCTCAATACTTACATTGCTTCCATATATACACACTGCCCCGCCATAATTGGATCCATAATTATTCCCACTTCCATTTGTCAGTGTAAACCCGCATAATTTATTTGTATCTGTGGCATTTTCAATCACCAGGCATGAACCCGACTGATTTCCATTTATTATTGTTTGACTTATGAAGAAAGGATCGCCTGTTGTCAGAGTTAAACTACCCAGTATAATAGTTTTGCCCGATAAGATCACATTTTCAAAATAGGTTCCGGGCCAGACCAGCACCGTATCCTTGTTTGCCGCAAAATCGATGCCCTCTTGTATAGTGGTAAAATTGCCGGTTCCATCCTGCTTTACGGTGATCAGTGATTGAGCCCGGCTGCCCATGGCCGTAACGCTGAGGATTGTAATCAGTAGTATTTTAGTTTTCTTGTAGTTCATATAATGATCCTGATCATTGTATAACAATTATTTTTGTTTGCACCTGGTATTCCGTTGATTTCAGGGTTAATATATACGTTCCGTTTACAAGTGAATTCACATTTATATCTGTTGATGAAAAAATGAATTCGTGATTACCTGCGCTAAGGAACCCGGTGAATATTAAAAGTTGCCCCGATCCCAGCATGTTGTATAGTTTAATCTCCACATTTCCATCCTGCGGAATATAGCATTTAACAGTGCCTGTTGAACTTAGGGGATTTGGCTGGCAACTGATCCGGGCATCCTGATGCGATCGTTTCTTTTCGTTATTCGTATTATCATTGAAGGAAACCACATAATAGTCCTTTCCCTCACTTGTGTGGATCATGCGTTTTTCTCTGTGCCTGCTTTGCTGATTGATTACATAATAGTTGGTAATTGGTGACCGGATAGATTTTTGCGATCCATAATATTCCTCAAAGTATATTTCACCGCTCATTCCTTCTGTATAGGCAGGGACAAGCACCAGTGAGTCTTCAGGCAATACTGTGCTGCCCCCAATACAACTGTCATTAACAAAAGCACCGATCTCAACCGGATTATCGCTGGAGTCGAGTTCGATAAAAACAGGTGTATAGTCAGATGTTTCTGTGTATGAGTAGTATTCTGTTTCGGCCTTTTCAAAACCAGATGGGTTATTATTATTGATGGCCCAGTAAAAATCCATAATGCTGTCGCCCAACACAGGGATGATCTCTATCATATCTCCATAATGGATATTTGGTGCTCGTTTATTGATTGCACAATTCCATTGCACGCTGCCATCGCTTTGAGGACTGCCGTAACATGTGTAGTATTGTCCTTTGATCACACTGATCAGGGGTTCTATTTCGTCAGGTATCGCATCGATGATATATTGAGAAATAGGATAATAATAACCCACCCAGTATTTATCGGCCCCAACCAGGTCGAGCCGGCAGTTATTGCATTCAGAATTAAAATGATCATATAAATTGCCTTCGTAAAATAAAAGGTTTTTGCCTGGAGGATCATTATACTTCAGGTAGAGCTTATATCCATGAGTACTTTTAGTTGAATCAAGCTCACCTGCCGAATTCCATCCGTCAGCAAGCGTATAAATACTTTCAACCTTATAATCTTGCCCGGGTTTTAAATTTTGTAATTTACTACTATCCTGGTAGTTTCCGGGGTCAATATTATTATCCAGCACATCCGGGATCCATACGGCATCGTTAAAATTCCGGTTCATCCTGGGAAACGACAGCCAGGTCCAGCCTTCATTTTCAAGTAATTTGCTTTCACGGGCTGTGAATGATACCTTGCTTACACAACTGTGGCCACCATTGGGAATATACATGGTGTTGTTATAAGGATTGATGGCCGGATTGGTCATATTGTATAAGTAGAAACGATGATCACCATTATGGTCAACCTCCGGATAAATGTTTGACATTTGAAAATTAATTGAATCTATGACCAGAGATTGAATTTGGGGATCATGATCCAGGCTTATTAATCTGACCGGTGTTCCTCCACGTTTATTTTCATCGGTCATTTGATGTATGTACAGTTTGTTATCGTATGGATTATTAAATAAGGAAGTTGCCTGCCCTCCAACGGAGTATATGTTATTGAAATTGTAATAGTTACTAGAAGTATCAATGCAAAAAATCTCAATTTGTCGGTGAGTACCTGAACTCATTGAATCATCGCGTAGGCAGTAAATCCTGTCGTTTATGGGATTGTAGGTGATATCATTAAAAGGTTCAGTTGTATCATAGGTAATTGAATATTCAGATAATGAAAGCGGCTGTACTTCATAAAAATTCTCCCCGATGATATACATTTTATTTCCATACTGAGAATCCGCATATGCACCCATAGCTGCCGGGCATATAATTTTTCCCGGATAGTTTAATGCCGTTGTGCTGCTTGAATTCTCTCCCATTCTGATCAATAACCCGTTGTCTCCGGAATAACTGTTAGATGAGTTAAAAACAGTATTTGGTACAGAATTGTATGGATCAATTATATGTTCATTTGGATGGATAGTCATATAAACACAATGGTCAAAAGGATTATAACAGAAATGGGCTGTATAAAACTCAAATATGCCATTGTAAGAGGGAGATGGCACATTACCAACATTAATTACCTCTAATAAAGAATATAAATCTGAGCCTGACTCTTTAGCCTCAAAAACAAAAATTTGGGGATAATGAAGAGAGTCATGTCTCATATTGGCTGTAATATATAAATTGCCATTCGGAGCGATAAACATCTTTTTTGCATGATATGCTTTGTTTTCTTGTGGATCAATAAGTTCAATGCTTGCAACAAAAGTGTTGTCCGTATCATTATTGATAACCTTGATTGATGCTGCTTTATCATCAAATGAAGCATTTTCTGATATTAAAAAATGGTTCTGATAGGGGTTAAATATACAATCCCCAACAGGCACTTCAATATCATTTTGAGTATAATTATCTTCATTTATACTGATTAATTCTTCAGATAGAGGATTATAGATATAAATTCCGGCTGATCCATATACATTCAATTTGTTAAAGAAATACATCTTATCGAATGTGCTACTGGCACATATGTCATATACGGGGAATGCAGTGATCGTATTTGATTTATTATTATCGTTGGTATGTATAACATCTAGTCCATTGGAAGCAGTATTTAAAACAAATGCTTTTGCAAAATTTGTATTCACACTTTTCATAAAAAAGTTATTCTCAGCATACTTACGTGTTTCAGGTGAGTATTCATTAGATTGGTAACTTAATTGGACAATCTGATCCTTCTTACTCAATACCAGATCGGTTCCATTGATTTTCTCCAAATCAAACGTAGCATTGATGTCGTATGGATCATAATCCGGATAATTGGCATTGGTGTTTACATATTGATATGGAATATTTGAAAATGCAGAAGTTACAGAATCATATTCATATACTGTAATATCTGATCCTTGGGCTATTGATCCAATATAATTTGCTGTATCCGGAGCATAACTTATAATCAGATGTTGATTTTCTTGTATATATTCTGCATCAAGTACTCTTTTACTTGGTGAAGAAATGGTGCTCCATACAACAGCAGTAGAATCATCACCATGATTGCAATCAAGAACGAAAATATCAGGATTAGTAATTGCTTGGTCTAAATACCGATACGGGGTCGCTATGAGTTTGTGAATATTATTTACTGTATCGTTTATATAGAGCATTTTACCAAACTTATAAAAATTGCAGCTATACGATGATGTGTCGATGTTAACCCTCCTGAATAGGCTTATAGTAGGATTTGTTGTTGGATTTTCGATTCTCCATACCTCAAGTCGACTTAGCTTTGAAAGATAGAAAAACTCATTGCCATTTACTGATATGTCAGTATTATATTCAATATCAGAAATATTTGCACCCAGATAATCACCTGATGCCCGCATATATTCATCATGAATAAGGCTTAAGGATCCTTCACTGTCGACAGAAAATATAGCTAAATACCTTACTCTTTTATGAAATGAACCAATGAAATTCTTCTGTTGGTTACGACCTTCAATCATCCAGTATAATTTACTCTGTTCTGCACTAAATTTCAGGATATTTACACCATGAATCGTACTAAAAATATTACGAATTGAGTCTATCGGTAAATATTGTTCTTGTAAAAGCGTGGGAGAATTACCAGCTGTGGAAATATGCATGATTCTAATATCAGGTGATACAACATATAGTCTGTTAGCAGAACTATTATATGCCATAAGGTTCTTATCGCATGTCCAGTAACTCTCATTGTAAAATATTGGGTTGTAAACTCCCATGTTGCTATTTTCAGCAAAAGGGAAGGCTTTATTATAGCTGCCACTTGAAGCAGAATAAGCAGTAATAGAATCGATGGAATATAAAAAAACGAAATCCCCGGTATAGCAGATATCTCCATTTAAAGATCCTTTTCCATTACCCGTAGGTACATTGATGTTCCCGTCAAAAGATTGTGGTATTACATTTAATGGAGTGCAACCCAAAACAAGCATAAGTGTAACTAATAACTTTATAAAAAATCTTCTTTCACTTCTCATATAGGTATATTTTGATGCTCGACAATTAGGTCATTGACTGTTTGACTTCAAATAAATTTGGACACTTTTTAGTTAAATGCTAATTGTACTTTTCTGTTATTCAAATATACATCATTTCATTTTTTATTCCTAATAAATGGAAATTTACAATTTATTTGTTGATTCGTTTATTTGTTGATTCGTTTAGTCGTATCCGGAAAGAAGCAGATTTGTTATTTGCATTTTGTTATTTGTTATTCGTTATTTCTTTTCTCTCAATGCCAGCGCCTTTCAGCCCCCTCCCAACCTCCCCCAACCGGGGGAGGAGTGTTGGATTTAATGATTTTCGATTTTCGATTTTCGAATTGTTTAAACCTTAACGCATTATCCAGTAT
>JAVVEM010000004.1:32726-118803 GCA_032250805.1 Bacteroidales bacterium | reverse complement strand
ATAACCAAGTATTAACTAAAAAGGAAATTAGTCCAGTTTTATAGGGGTTGATACACAGAAACCAGTGTTGTTACTTGTTATTTGTTATTTGTTATTTGTTATTTCTAAGTTTTTTCACCGCAAAGGCCACGAAGTGCTGCACGAAGAACACGAAGAGTTTAAATAATGGATTAAGGTAAACAATTCGAAAATCGAAAATCGAAAATCGCTAAATCATTAATGCCAAATGGACAATGAATATCCCCCCATCTCCCCATCTCCCCCTCTCACACCCCTCAAATTCATTTAAGGGTTAACAGAACATGTTTTTATCATAAATTTGATGCATGAAAAAACTTTCTGTCCTCCTTATTATTGTCATAAGCTTATTTGCCTGTACATCCCGCCAGGCATATAATAAGATAAATTTCTCGG
This sequence comes from Bacteroidales bacterium, assembly GCA_032250805.1. Classification (GTDB taxonomy): domain Bacteria; phylum Bacteroidota; class Bacteroidia; order Bacteroidales; family B18-G4; genus B18-G4. The sequence continues at coordinate 118,389 of JAVVEM010000004.1, read as the reverse complement.
GCATGGCCCAGGGAACCTATTATGCCGTAACCTACTATGATCCCCTGAACCGCAATTTTCAGCCGCAGATCGACTCCCTGCTTGATGCTTTTGATATGTCGGTGTCAATGTGGGTGCCTGAGTCGGTGATATCCAGGATAAACAGGGGAGAGAAAGTGCTGTGCGATACGATTTTTATCAATACCTATCACCTGGCGCGAAGGGTGGCAGAGCAGAGCAGGGGCGCATTTGATTATACCATTGGCCCCTTGGTGAATGCATGGGGCTTTGGTTTCGAAGACAGGACGAAAGTCGACCAGCACATGGTCGACAGCCTGCTTCCGCTCGTTGATTACAGGCAGGTGCGCCTTGAAGGCAATCAGATCATCATGGAAAAGCAAGGCATTAAATTCGATTTTAATGCGGTGGCCCAGGGCTATTCGGTCGACCTGGCCGGGCATTTTCTGGCGTCGAAAGGCGTTAGCAATTATCTCGTGGATATCGGAGGAGAAATTCTTGCTGTGGGCGAAAAACCCGGCGAGGGCCCCTGGGTGGTTGGTATCGAAAAACCTTCGGAAGATGAGTTCGCTGAACGTAAGCTCGAAACAACAGTTAAGCTCAGGAACAAAGCCATGGCCACCTCGGGGAATTATCGCAAATTCTATGAAGAGGATGGCATACGCTATTCGCACACCATCGACCCTGCAACGGGTTATCCGGTCAGGCATACCCTGTTAAGTGTAACTGTAATTGCAAACGACTGCGGGACCGCCGATGCCTGGGCTACGGCCTTTATGGTGATGGGTGTTGAAAAAGCCAAAGAAGTAATTGCTTCCCATCCTGAGCTCGAAGCATATTTTATATTCTCCGAAGAAGATGGAACACCGGGAACGTATTATACGGAAGGGATCAAGGAGTTGATGCCGTAAGTTAACAAGCGGAATGAAAATTGAGCAGAATTATAGCCGGGATCTGCACCCTGTCAGCGATACCTAATTATTCTCACAAACTTCATCGCCGTCGGCCTTGCCACATGTGCAGCCAAAGCGTTCGCCTGTTTCAGGGTCGACACTGCTGCATTGCTTTTTGAATTCGCCACCTTTTTTAAGGAACATTTTTATGGCAATGCCCGAGATGGCCAGCCCAACAAGAACGATCGAGATAAGAAGTATTTTAATTTCCGGTGTCATAATAATTACATGCTGTTATAAGAGCAACAAAGATAAACCTTATTTGTTTAAAACGGCAAGTACAATTCCTGCAGCTACAGAAGCATTGAGCGATTCGGCTTCACCTGCCGAAGGTATGCTGATCTTTTTTGTTGCGTGCTGCATCACTTCGGGCCGGATGCCATTCGACTCATTGCCGATCACATAAATGCCTTTGCCGGGCTTGACTTCCCAGATGGATTCTCCATCCATAACCATTGCATAAATTTCTTGTTCTGTATTGGCAAGGTAAGTGGCAAGGTCGGTATAATGAATTTTAATGCGCGCAATGGAACCCATGGTGGATTGTACTACTTTGGGATTGTATACATCGACACAATCGTTGGAGCAAACAATGTTCCTGATCCCAAACCAGTCGGCGGTACGTATAATCGTTCCCATGTTTCCGGGATCGCGGATGCCGTCGAGTACCAGTAAACTGCCGTCTTCTTCATAAATGCTTTGTAATTCATGTTCGGGCATGCGGCATACTGCCAGCACCTGGTTGGGTGTTTTTTGCATGCTGATGCGTTCCAGCTCCTTCGCGCTTATCTGGTGTACCCCTGCACGGATATATTCAAATTTCCCCCTGTTTTCTTCAACCCATGCTTCGAGGCCATAAACATCTTCCACCCTGATGGCCGAAGCAGGAAGTTCTCCAACGATCTTTGTTCCCTCAGCAATAAATTGCCGGTGTTCTCTCCTGAACTTAAGCTGGCTGAGCGAGCGGATATGTTTTATTTGGTTTATGCTGAGCAATGGACAGGGTTTTTAAATGCTGAATTAAATTCCGACCTGGTAAATGATCATAATGCTTATAATCAGTGTGTTTTTGTCATAGAAGAAGGAATAGCGAGCACATAATCGGCCAGTCCTTCATTTTCTTCGAGGAGTTTATCCGTTGATTCCTGTTCCACGCTGGCTATGGTCATCAGCCTGAGTCCGGGCCGGTAATGATTCAGATACCATACGATGCCCTCGAAATTATTGCTGTGGTAAGTTCCGTGATAATGAATACAGCTTTTTCCTTCGTCAAGATTGGCCAGAATAAAATGTGCCATCGTGGCATCTTTTATGGCCTGCGCTTTTGGGAAATTATCTGGGGTATGGCCGCCCATGCCACCACCCATGTTCATCATTTCTTTATATCCGGGGAGTTCCGGATCGTAAGGGATAGGGAAGGGTGGAAAAAACATTTTTGCATGTTTGTCGAGTTTTTCAAGCCCTTCAAAACCATCACGGAAAACGATCGAAGCATAACGCCTGGGAATATTACTGGCAACGAATTTAAGTTTGTTGTCCCTGGCCAGATCTGCCAGTGGCTTATAATCGGTTTTGTAGTTGGGCCAAAGCCGCGCCTGCGATTCAAAGTTTTTGTCGGTGATCTGACCATGAATATATTCATCGAGGATCAGTTGTACGTCGCTTTCGAACATCTCTGCTGCAAGAAATAACGATTCTCCTTTCTCGACGATCAGGTCGGCAGTGAGTTCATACTGAAGCCAGTGGCAGATCGGATTATTATGCAGTTCACCAAAGAGGATCACGTCGGCTTCGAGAGCCTGGCGGTACATTTTGGCGTAAGAGGATTTTTTTCCTTTCTGGTCAAAAATGCGGTAAGCCTCCTTGTCGGCTTTGAGGGCCATCAATGCGAAGGCCGCAACAAGAAGGAAGAGCTGTTTTTTATGCATGCTTACTTATTTTTATAGGATGAATAAATATGTTTGATGATTTGAACCCGAGGCTTCATTACGACAGATGTTTATATTTTTTACGGATATTTTCCGCTATCGGAACAGCCTGTCCGTGCTCATCGATCCTCACAAAGGTAATGGTTGTTGAGCAAACGATCTCTTCGTTGTGGGCCGAAAAGTTAAACCGGCGGGCTTCGAGGTCGATAGTTAGCGACGAATGCCCCATTCGCTTCACCTCACCATAAATGCGGATGTGATCATTCACCTTTACGGGTTTCTTGAATACCACTTCATCCATTTTCAGGGTGATCATGTAGGGTGTGCAACAGATGGAGGCTGCATAGGTGCCTCCGGCTTCATCCAGCCAGGCCAGCATTTGGCCGCCAAAAAGGTTGTCGTAAATGCCTATATCGCCGGTTTTACATATCTGGGAGGATACAAGGTTCATTATTTCTTTTTTTTAAGTTCTTCGGCACGAAACATGAGCGGAAGCAGGTCTTCAATACTATTCACTACCTGTACGGGGCCTTTTTCGGCTTTCATGATCACGCGCACCTCCTTTTTCTGAAGCAACTGGTATTCGGCCATCGCCTGCCTGCAGGCTCCACAGGGGGCTACCTCATGGAGGGGGAAATCTTCCGACCGCGCTGCAATGGCAATACTTTCTATGGTTTCGCCCGGATACTGTGAAACGGCATAGTACAAGGCTACTCTTTCGGCACATAAACCGGAAGGATAAGCTGCATTTTCCTGGTTGTTTCCTGTTATAATGGTTCCGTTGCCAAGCCTGACGGCTGCCCCGACCTTAAAATGCGAATAGGGAGCATAAGCTGAGTTGGTATTCTTTTCAGCCAGGGCAAACAACTGTTTATCCTTATCCGGCAAATCTTTGGCCGATTCGTAAACTTCTACCGTAATGCCAATTTTTATCTGTTTCATAAGCGATATAATAACGTTATGTTATTATACAATATTTCAGCACAAACGGTTACAAAATATATAGTGGTGATGTTTTAGGAAAGGGCAAGGTCAGCCCTTCTTTTTGACTATTGTGTCTGCCGAAGATGCATTATTGCCTGTATATGTGCCATCAAGTACAGATTGATAGGTTGCCGGATCGTCGAGGATATCAATGGCCTTTTTTATTTCCGGGTCATTATTGAGCGAGGACCTGATCTTGCCTTTCTGGTAATAGTAGCGCGAAACAATCTCTACTCTCAGTTGTTTGCTGATCTCGGCCTTGTATGTCACCAAATCTTCTTCCTTATTGTGCATAAGGGCAGTTTTCAGTTGCATGAACTGTTGCTCAAGGTCATCAAAATATCCTTCTGCCGTCAATGCCTCTTTCATCTCATTGAGTTTCTTTTCACCTGTGGTGGTATAGTCGTAATCCTTATCAGAAAGAAATGCGACAAAATCATTGTAAATCTCATTGCTTATCTCAAACTCTTCTGCAGGTGCGATCTCCGGATGTTCTCTTGCAAATTTGGTAGCATAGTCGAAAATGAGGTGTTTGCTTACCAGGCTTCTCAAAATATGACTGTATTTGTATGGACTCAGATCAATATCGGGTTCAATGCCGCCGCCATCGTATACAAGGCGTCCGTTAAGGGTTTTAAATTCATTTACCAGTGAGTCGGGGATCTTTGTAAAGTAACCGTCTTCATCTTTCATCGAATAGTCGATGGCCTGTATACATCGGCCCGAAGGGATGTAATATTTGGCAACAGTTACTTTTAATTGCGAATTATAACTCAGCGGGAGAACATTCTGAACCAGTCCCTTACCAAATGACCGCTGTCCTACGATCACGCCACGGTCCATATCCTGAATGGCACCCGCAACGATTTCCGATGCCGAAGCGCTGTGCGCATTTACAAGCACTGCCAGGGGGATTTCCGTGTCGATGCCGTTATAACGTGTGTAATGGTCCTGATTTTTCTCCTTCAGCCGGCCTTTTGTACTTACCACGAGTTGCCCTTTATCAACGAATATATTGGTAACATTTACTGCTTCACCCAGTAAACCACCGCCATTGTTTCTCAGGTCGAGGATTATGCCCCCGAGCTTGTTATTGTTCTTGAGATCAACAAAAGCATCTTTTACTTTATTTCCGGCTTGTTTGGTAAAGCCTGAAAGTCTGATGTATCCGATATGGTCGTTAAGCATGCCATAATAAGGGATGTTGTCGATCGTTATATTTTCCCGCTCTACCACAAATTTTAATGGTTTTACGTCCCCATCGCGTTCAACAACAATTTCTACTGTAGTGCCTGGCTCTCCTTTAAGGAAATCACTTACTTCTTCAGACGCCTTGCCAAACATATCATTGCCATTGATGCTGAGCACCCTGTCGCCGGCCTTAAGTCCGGATTTTTGTGCTGGATAGCCTTCGTATGGCTCTGAAATGATGACATAATTATTTTTTTTGTGGATCAGCGAACCTATTCCGCCATATTGGCCTGTGGTTATCATTCGCACATCTTCGATCTTCGATTCGGGAATATAAACGGTGTATGGATCCAGGGTGTTGAGCATCGATTCCATCCCTGTTACCATGAGTTCGCCCGGATTAACCTCGTCAACATAATTTTTGTTTAATTCGTTGTACAAGGAAATAAAAATTTCGAGGTTTTTCGAGATCTCAAAATTGTTTTCATTCTGAGCGTGTCCGCTCAGAGTAACTACAGATATGAGAAGAATGAAGAAAGATATGTTTTTTAAGAATCTGCCTGCGGTCATGATCGTGTTTTATTTTGATGTGAATATATTTCAAGTTCTGATATTAAACGCTGAATAAGGATGATTATTTTCTTTTCAATAACTGAATAATCGGCCTTGCTTTTGCCGATGTAAACGATTGAAAAATTACAGCTTAGTTCATGTTCCTCAAGGTGTTTGTAAAGGCTGTGCTTATTCCTCCTGTAGGCTTCGCGGCAAAGTCTTTTCAGATGGTTCCTGTCGGAGGCGTTGCGAAAGGATTTTCGCGAAACACCTATCATCACACTGGCAGGCGAAAGGCCTTTTTGCTTGCCTATAAGCCAGTTCACCCTGAAGGGGTGTATGAGGAATGTGTTCCCGTGCGCAAATAACAGCCTGATCATTTTGCTGCTTCTCAGCCGCTCGTGCTTTTTAAAAGTTTGTTTTATTCCTGGCGGTTTCACTTCCGTTTTGTTGAATCATCCACGAAAAAGGGGATAATCATTTTTATCCCCCTCACAAAGTCATTGTTAGTATGATAAACTTAAACTTATTTCTTTTTGTTTATTTTCTCAATATACTGCTCAATGGCCATGGTCATGGATGGCGCAGTTTTCGTAGGAGCAGAAATATCCAGTTTCAGCCCTGCTTCATCTACAGCTTTTGCCGTTGTTGGCCCGAAGGCAGCAATGAGGGTAGAGTTTTGCCTGAAATCAGGGAAATTCTTGAACAGTGATTTAATTCCTGCCGGACTAAAGAAAATGAGCATGTCGTAACCTTCAATGTCAAGGTGCGAAAGGTCGCTTGCCAGAGTTTTGTATATCACAGCTTTTTGGTAATTGATCTCATTTTCGTCAAGCAGGTTGGTCATGCTTGTTTTGTGTATGTCGGAACAAGGCAGCATGTATTTCTCATCTTTATGCTTTTTGATGAGCTCCATCAATTGTTCAAAACTTTGCTTTCCATAAAAAATCTTGCGCTTGCGGTATTGAACATATTTCTGCAAATAAAAAGCTGTAGACTCGGAAATACAGAAGTATTTCATGTTATCGGGAATTTCTACCCTGAGGTCTTTGGCGAGCCTGAAAAAATGATCAACAGCATTTCGGCTGGTGAGGATAATGGCAGTGTAATCAAGGATTTTGATCCGTGTTTGCCTGAACTCTTTTGAATCAACACCTTGGATCTTAATAAATTTGTTGAAATCTATTTCAAGATTATAGTTCCTGGCAAGCTCTCCGTACGGTGATTTTTCCAGCTCGGCTGGCTCTGGTTGCGATACAAGTATTTTCTTTATTTTCACGTTTGCCACTTTTTAATGAAACGAATGATTCCTTCACTTTCACAGTCCTATCTATTATAGGATCATGTTTCGAGTCAATATTTTAGCCAGAACGATCAATGGTAAAATTTCGAGGGTGCAAAGATACAAAATTAAATGAAATACGGAAAATTTAATCATATTGAACCCGATCATTGCTGAGCGGATAATTCTTATTAAGTAGGTTAAGGATATAATAATCAGGCTTATATAGAAAAACCAATAGAGACTTGCATAACTCATCAGGCAAACTATTGCCAGCAGCACCACACCGAGAAACAAATTGTAGAGGTACATATTTGTTATCAGGTGATGCGAATGTTCTGAGGTATTGAAGAGCAGTGAAAGTCCGTTCACCATCAGTACTTTAAGAAACCACAATGCCAGAAAAAAGACAAACAGCATAACATACATCACCCATGGAGGAAAATTGTATTCGATGTTGAAAAGGGCAAGTGCCTGATATGCCCACATGGCCATTACCAATAGATAAACGATAAACAGGATGAGGCCGGGCCGTTCCCTGAAAAGGTTTCCTTCCCGGATTAGCTGGTTGGCATAATTCCTGGCAAAAACTGCCCTGAAGATCATCTGCATGCGTCGCCAGAAAAATAGTTTAACCCAGGCCAGCAGGATCAGGGCGAGCAAAAACATTGCAGGGACCCAAAATGGCTGATGATATGCTTCGAAAGGCTGCGGATTCAATTCCTCAACATTGGTTGACGTAGTGAAGATCGAAGAATAGTGTTCAATGGTTTTACTTACACTGTCGTGATGATGCTCATCAGGTGATCCGGGCAGGTGCCCCGACTGCAATATTTCTGCTGTATCACTAATAAGGATTAACATCATGCTGAGGTAAAAAAGACAAATTTAATCAATATTTATCTTCCCTGATCAACCGGAATTTCTTACATTTGTTTGTCGCAGCCGGACGCGATAAGCGACTATTTTTAAAAACCAATTAACTACTTAATTTCAGTATCTATGTTAAACATTGTCATCTTCGGACCTCCGGGATCAGGAAAAGGAACACAAAGTGTAAAACTTGCAGAAAAGTATAATTTAACCCACATCTCCACCGGTGATATTTTCAGGAGTGAGATCAGGGCAAAAACTGCGCTTGGCCTTAAAGTTCAGAGCATCATCGAGAGTGGCGAGCTCGTATCTGACGATTTGCTTGTCGACCTTTTGCTTTCGGCCATGCAAAAAAACAAGGATACGGAGGGTTATTTGTTCGACGGTTATCCGCGAACCACCCGGCAGGCTCTTGATCTGGAAGAATTGCTCAATGAAGTTAATGGCAGTGTTGATTTTGTCCTGGCCCTGGATGTGCCGGATCAGGAACTCATGGACCGCTTGTTAAACCGTGCCCGCCTCGAAGGGCGAAAAGATGATACTGTTGAAGTTATCGCCAACAGGTTAAAGGTTTACCATGAACAAACCAGGCCTTTAATGGATTATTACCGGAGCCAGGGAAAACTGGCTGTTGTTGACGGTGTAGGCTCAATCGACGAGATCTTTGCGAACTTATGTAAAGTGATCGATAAATAAACCGCTGCCAGCCAGGATCCCGGATCACAAAAGTTATATTCTCCGCCCCCTGGGGCGGATCTTACGATTATTCTTGTCGATAAGCCGCAAGTTTGCTGCGGAATAGTTCACTCCGTATAAGCGGACTTTACCACACCTGCACTACTTCTCTTTTTTGAGCATTTTTGAAACGCTTACTGTATTGTCGGAATTATAGGTTACCTCGAAGTCCAGTTTTTTGAATACCGACACCATGGCTTTATTGTCTTTGGTGGTTTCGGCGAATATCCGTTTCATATCCCATTTTCTTGCAATTTCTTCACAATAGGAAGTGAGGATTGTTCCCAACTCTTTTTTCTGATAGGCATCGGTAATAAGGATCGCATATTCGACCGAGATGAGATCGGGGTCGGCAATCAGGCGTCCTACGCCGATCAGCTTCTTTTCTCCTTTTTCCTTAACCTCGGCTACAATGCCAATTTCCCTTGCGTAATCAATGTAACAGAACTGGGTAGCGATCTCGTGTGAATCGAAATGAAAATTATACCTGAATCGCGAATAAATCGACTCTTTTGAGCAACTGCTCAGCAAATTGAGCCAAAGGGGTTCGTCTTCTGGCTTTATCGGACGCATGGTGATGGGTGTTCCATCATTAAGTTTGGCTTTTTTGATGAACTGATCCGGGTAGGGGTGTAGCAGAAGGTGTGAATATTCCGGGGCTTTTTTACCTACTGCTTCCTTGTCGAGAACGATCCTTGCATCGAGTGCAATGGCATCTTCGGGGGTCACCAGCAGAGGGTTGATATCGAGTTCTGCAATTTCGGGGTAATCAGCTGCCAGATACGACATCCTGATCATGATCTCAATAAGCTTGTCGATGTTCTTGGGTGTGCTGCCGCGATAGCCTTTCAGCAAAGGATAAATCTTCAGGTTCTCAAGCATCCTCCTTGCAAGTCTTTCGTTCAGAGGGGGGAAACCCAGCGACTTATCCTTGAAGAGCTCGGCAGCAGTGCCTCCCATTCCGATCATCATGCAGGTGCCAAAAACAGGGTCTTTTTTAATGCCCAGGATCAGTTCAACTGAATCCTTTGCATTAAACATCGGCTGAACAGTAACTCCTTCGATTTTTGCATCAGGCATTTTCTGCTTAATGCTTTCAGTCATGTTCTTGTAGGTCATCCAAACCGTATTTTCATCCTTGATGTTCAGCACTACGCCACCCACATCGGATTTATGGGTGATGTCGGGCGATAATATCTTCAGTACCACAGGATAACCGATCTTGTTGGCGATATCGGCTGCCTGAAGGGCCGAAAAGGCGGGTTGCGGCCTGGTGGTATTGATGCCATAAGCATCAATAAGTTCTTTCGACACATCTTCCGAAAGGATGGTCTCTTTATTGAAATTCTTGGCAGTGAATTCTTTCCGTACCTTTTTCCTGTCGAGCTCAAAGTCTAATGGGATATCGTCAGGGGTTTCAAATAAAATGCTGAGGTTTCTTGAATAATTGGCCAGGGTCATAAATGCCCTGATGGCATCTTCAGGTGTTTGGTATACCGAGATCCCCTTGTTCAGAAATACCTGTATCCCGTCTTTCATGCTTTGACCACCCAGCCAGGCAGCCATGATGGGTTTTGAATAGTGCTCGGAGATCTTGGCAATTGCTTCGGCAGTTTTGGTAGGAGCTGTCATTGCCTGTGGCGTGAGAATGACCAGTACGGCATCAACTTTTTCATCCTGCAGGACGATTTCCGTAGCCTGGGCAAATCTTTCGGGTGTTGCATCCCCAATCACATCAACAGGGTTGCCATGCGACCAGAAAGAAGGCAATAACTCATCAAGTTTTTTCATGGTATTGTCCGACAACCTGGTGAGTTGGCCGCCCTTGGAGATCAGCATATCGGTAGCCATAACACCGGGACCACCGGCATTGGTGACGATGGCCAGGTTTGAACCTTTGGGTATATTTCGCCTGGATATCAGGTCGGTGAAATTGAAGATGTCACCAATGTCATACACACGGGCAATGCCAGCGCGTTCAAAAACGGCATCGTAGATATTATCTTCCGAGGCCATGGCCCCCGTATGGGATGCGGCGGCAGCGGCCGACTCAGGATAGCGGCCGGCTTTGTATACAATAATGGGCTTTTTGCGTGCAAAGGCCCTTGCTGCGGTCATAAACTGGCGTGCAAAAGTGATGCTTTCAACATATAACACGATCGACTTGGTATTGGGGTCCTGACCAAAATAATCGATCAGGTCGCCAAATCCCACATCCATTGTATTTCCGATAGACACAAAATACGAGAATCCGATATTCTGTTCAATGGCCCAGTCGAGGGCTGAAGTACAAAGAGCACCAGATTGTGAAATGAATGCTACATTGCCTTTCTTGGGCATGGCATTGGCAAAACTCACATTCATTTTATATCCGGGCACGATTATGCCAAGGCAGTTTGGACCGATAACCCGCATACCTTCGTATTTGGCTACTTCGGCTTTGACCTGTTCTTCCAGTTTTCGTCCATCTGTGCCGGCTTCCTTAAATCCTGCCGACATAATGATGATACCCTGTATGCCTGCTTCGCCACATTCTTTGATCAGGCCGGGCACACGGTGCGCAGATGTTGCGATAACAGCCAGGTCGGGAGGATTAGGTACACTTTTAACATCCGGGTAACAGGTAATGCCCATCACGGCCTCATACTTGGGATTGATGGGATAAACAACACCCTGGAATCCCCCTCCAACGAGATTCTTAAGTGCTATACCGGCAACGGAGTCAGGGTTATTTGAAACACCAATAAGGGCAATCCTTTTTGGCCTGAAGATTTTTGAAAGTGTTCTGATAGGCATTTTGAAAATATATTTAAGTATTTATAATTATTTCCGGGCTTGATAAATTCAGTGCAAAGGTAGGAACAAAAAACCTTTTTGTGAAACAATTAACAAGGAAATAACGCTCTTCTATAAGGATAAAGGCAAAAAGAGAAGGGCGCGGCGCACAATAAGTTTTATTGGAGCGCCGCGCCCTTAAAATTAACACGCGTTTATTGCTTTATCAAAAACGGGCCCGTTTAAGCAGGAGAGTAAGCTTGTACTTCAGTTGTCAATAATGTTGTCACAGGCAGCGGCAATACCTTATGCAGCATTTCGTGGATAAAAAACCACCACTGAAGCTTACTCCCTTTATTCTGTTTTTTTAGGAGTTTTGAGCATTATGGTCAGCACAGTACCAATAAGCACTGCGATGCCGGTAAGAGTGAATGCAAGTCCGAAATTGTCAAGGTCTCCCAGGCGTCCGCCAAGCATTGGTCCGAAAATACCGCCTACACCATAGGCAAGGAAGATAAAGGGATAGTTCTGGCCCACATTTTTTGTTCCGAATGTATCCGCTGTAATTGTTGGAAACAAGGCAAAGTTACCACCGAAGTTGAATCCGATCAATGTTGCTCCCAAATATAAGAGGATCTCATTTCCTGCCATAAAAGTGAACAGGATCACAATGATGCCCTGAGTGGCAGTCATAATGATAATGGACGTTTTTCGTCCCAGCTTGTCGCTGAGCATACCCCATAGTATGCGTCCCAGTCCGTTTGCCAGGCTAAAGAAAACCGCCATGGCTGTACCTGCAACTGCACTGGCCGACACTTTATCCATTCCTGCCTGCTGTAATGCTTCGATAGGATAAAGTACCATTAGTCCGATCGACATCAATCCGGCACCTGCACTAAAAACAAAGGTGAGGAAGATCATGTAAAACTGAGGTGTACGCAACATCTGGCTGCTTGTAAAGTCGACAGTTCCCTTGGATGGCTTTCCGGCATTGTCCACTTCCGGTGGTATATAGTTTTTGGGCTTCCATCCATCAGGAGGGAATACCATCCAAATACCGCCAATGATCACCATAACTGCAAAGGCAATACCATAAACGGTAAAGGTTGTCGACAATCCAAGGTTCTGGATAAGGTGACCCCATGATCCAGCAAGTTTTACCCAGCCCATGGCTCCAAATCCGAAGCCTGCAACAGCAAGTCCGGTGATCATTCCTTTTTTATCGGGAAACCAGCGCATGCCAACGGCAATAGGCACAACATAGGCAAAGCCGATACCGGCGCCACCGATGAGGCCAATAAGAATGACGAGGGCCCAAAAGCTTGTTCCGCCAAATAATCCGGCCAGGGCATAACCCAGTCCCAAAACAAGGCCACCAATAATTGACAGCTTACGGGGGCCCCAGGCAGTAAGTCTTTTTCCGGCAAATACCATGAACAAGGCAAATGCGGCCAGGCCAACAGAGAAAACGACCTGTGTTTCCATCTTCGACCAGCCGGCCTGAGTAAGATCTGGTGTAAACACCGACCAGGCATAAATGGCTCCGAGAGCCAGCTGGATAAGGATGGCTCCAACAACCACCAGCCAGCGGTTCATTACTTTTTTGTTTTCCATAGTTTGAATGCTTAGTTAAACAAAGCTCCCGGGCCATTCGACCCGGGAGGCTTCAATTTCGATTCGTTATCGTTTTACTTCAACTTTTGCTCCGGCAATGATCTCTTCAACTACGCCCGGATCAAGAAGCGTGGAAGTGTCGCCGAGGTTTGTGGCATCACCTTCGCCGATCTTACGGAGGATCCTTCGCATGATCTTTCCGGAACGCGTTTTCGGCAGGCCGCTCACGATCTGGATCATATCGGGTTTCGCAATTGGTCCGATAAACTTGGTTACGGTATCACGGATCTCTTTTTCGATGGTTTGCGCTTCATCTTCCGAGAGCTCATCGCAGATCACATAAGCATAAATGCCTGACCCCTTGATCTCGTGCGGGTATCCAACAACAGCTGATTCAACAACTTTGGCGTGCTGGTTGATAGCATCTTCCACCTCGGCCGTACCGATACGGTGTCCCGAAACATTGATCACGTCATCAACACGTCCCATGATCCTGTAGTATCCCTCTTCGTCGCGTTTGGCTCCGTCGCCAGTGAAATAGAGATTTTTATAGGTCGAGAAATAAGTGAGACGGCAGCGTTCATGGTCGCCATAAGTGGTACGGATCATGCCCGGCCAGGGGAATTTAATACAAAGGTTGCCCTCAACACCATTGCCCTTAAGCTCATTGCCCTCATTATCTACCAGGATGGGTTGAACACCGGGGAGTGGCAGTGTGGCAAATGATGGTTTTGTAGGGGTAATCCCTGCCAGTGGAGTGATCATGATACCACCGGTTTCGGTTTGCCACCAGGTATCAACAATGGGGCAACGTCCTTCACCAACAGTATCGTGGTACCAACGCCAGGCTTCTTCGTTGATGGGCTCACCAACGGTACCCAGAGTCTTTAAGCTGCTGCGGTCGTATTTGGTTACAAACGCACTTCCTTGTGAAATGAGGGCGCGAATGGCTGTTGGGGCTGTATAAAACTGATTCACCTTGTGTTTTTCCACAACTTCCCAGAAACGTCCGGCATCAGGCCAGGTCGGAACACCTTCAAACATCACGGAAACAGCTCCTGTGAGTAACGGTCCGTAAACAATGTAAGAGTGGCCGGTTACCCAGCCAATATCGGCAGTACACCAGTAAATATCTCCTTCATTGTATTGAAAAACATTTTTGAATGTGTATTCAGCGAAAATCATATATCCGGCAGTGGTATGTAAAACACCTTTTGGTTTGCCTGTCGAACCTGAAGTATAAAGGATGAAAAGAGTGTCTTCGGCATCCATTTCTTCTGCTTCGCAGGTGGTGTCCATGCCTTCGATGGCATCATGCCACCAGATATCACGGCCTTCAACCCAATTTATATCTTCGCCTGTACGCTTGTATACGATTACATTGTCAACCGAAGGACAGGTTTCGACTGCTTCATCAACGATAGATTTCAGCGGTATGCTTTTTGTGCCGCGGAATCCGCCATCTGAAGTAATAACCATATTGCAGGTAGCATCGTTGATACGGTCGGCCAGTGCGTTTGCCGAAAAACCGGCAAAGACAATGGAGTGAATGGCGCCAATTCGGGCACAGGCCAGCATGGCGATCGGAAGCTCGAGGATCATCGGCAGGTAAAGGGCAACTCGGTCGCCTTTTTTTACACCCTGGTTTTTCAATGCATTGGCAAACTGGCAAACTTTTTCGAATAGCTCACCGTAAGTGATCTTGATAGCCGGGTCTTCGGGGTTATTGGGTTCCCAGAGTAATGCGGTCTGATCTTTACGATGAGGAAGATTCCGTTCGAAAATGTTTTCGGTAATGTTAAGCTTACCGTTGACAAACCAGTTGATATCCGGCTCGGTAAAATTCCAGTCAAGGACCTTGTCCCATTTTTTTCTCCAGATATAATCTTCTGCAATATTTCCCCAGAAGCCCTCAGGATCGTTAACGCTTTCCTGGTATTTCTGAAAATATTCCATCAGGCTGGTGATTTTGTTTTTCATAATAGTTATAAGTTTTAAGTGTTGAATAAATTATTTATGTTTAATGAATGCGATTTTAGAAAAAATAATAGACACCCAACAGCAATCGGAGATTGCCTATTTCTTTCGTGTTTTCTACAATGCCATCGGCCTGTGCCTGGCCATAGGCGGCAACGGTATACTCGAGCTCGGGAGCGATCCTGAATTTGCCGGCATTGTATATAAAGCGGGGTGAGATCCTGTAGAGGTAAGCAATATTGGCACCGCGCTGATAGGTCGGTCCCCTGAAATCTTTTCCTGCGCCCATATTTCTGGCGTAGCCGGCAAGAAGCCCCACCTGCCATACTTTACCATTGCTGTGGATGTCGAGCCAGCCCGAAGCAGTAGTAATGGGCACGTAGGTTCTGAAGTCCCTGGCAGGATTGGTGATCTCCTCAACGGCATAACCGCCGATCATCAGCCAGTTGTATGGATCCTGTGCGTATACACCCTGAAGTTTGACCGTGAGCGCCGGAAACTTCATCTTGAAATATACTGTTTCGCTTAGTGTACTGATTGTTTCATTGGTTTTGAATGCCGAATCCGTTTCCAGCCTCGGAAGCAATGTCTTGTAATTGATCCCGAAGCCAATGAGGCATTCCCTGTCTTTCGCGCTGTTTGTGCTTGCGTATTCTGCCCGGAAACTGATTGTGGGTATGGCACTGTTCCGGATATATTGCCTGCTGTCGCCATTTGGGCCAGTGCTGATAAAATCGAGTTCCGACGAAGCGGCCAGCAATAGTTTGAACTTACCCAGAGATTGTGTTAGCCTGATCTGCGGATTTCGTGTAAAGGGGATGAAGGGCGATCCTGTGTTAAAGGAAACTACCCCCGGAAAACATGAGGTGATAAAGAAAGGGTGCCAGTATTGCCCGATTAGGAGGCTGGTTTTTGTCCATTCCAGTTTTACAAAGGCATGACGCAGTCTGAATCCGTTGATGTCACCGTTGGTATGCCCGAAGAAAGCCCCTTCTATCACACCCGAAGTTTTGGCTCCAAGTGCATCCGGTCCGGTGATCGTTCCCCGCAGCCTGGTCTGGATCGATAAAAGGTTAAAATTGGGTTTGGCATTGACGTCCTCACCGTTTTTATCTAACTCTTCGTTGGCAGGGAATAGCAGAAAGTGCCCTTCGCGGGCCGAAATGGTTTGCCTGGAATCCCAGAACATGTCGGTTTTTACAAAGCCACTGAAGCGGATCCCGAACTTGCTTTCCTCCTGCGCAATCGAAATAATCGCCCATAGGGCTGTAAATATAGATAAGAGTAATCCTTTTTTCATCTTTTATTGGCTTAAATTCATTTGTTAAATAATTAACAATTAATTTATTAGGCAAACAAAATTAGCATATTTTTTGTAAGATAAAAATGAAGCTTTTAACATATATAGAAAAGCACAAGTAATTATAATACAGCAATATAAGAGACAAGGCCAAAGAGTAAGACTTGCTGTAAAATTCTCAAAAAGCTGAAATACAGTTACTAAGACATAAAACGATGGCTTATGGATTTTCCGGTTGTATAAATAATTTATATGGATTTTAAATTATTTTGCAAACCGATGGTGGGGCTTTTGCTTAATGGTATGCATAGGGAGATGGCTCTTATATAAAAAAAGCAGCCTCTGATCCGAAGCTGCCTTCCTTATGTATCCTGGTTTTAAATTACATTGATTCAATCAGTTCATCCGTAAGTTCCATGTTGTGGAACACATTTTGAACGTCATCGTCTTCTTCGAAGGTTTCGATAATTTTCATTACCTTTCGGGCTTCATCAAAGTTGAGTTTCACAGTTTCCTTTGGCAGGCGGCGCAGTTCTGCGTTTTCGGGTTCGATACCAAGTTCCTCGAGCTTTTTCATAAAGCTGCCAAAATCTTCCATGGCAGTTGTTACCGTAATGAAGTCGTCTTCAACAGTGATGTCTTCCGCTCCGGCATCGATCATCTCCAATTCAAATTCTTCCTGATCGAGGTTGCCCAGGGGGATAGTAAATACCCCTTTACGGTCGAACAGGAAACTTAACGATCCGTTTGTACCCAGGTTTCCGCTGAACTTATTAAAGATCGCCCTCACATTGCTTACGGTGCGTTGCTGATTATCGGAAGTACATTCAACATAGGCTGCGATCCCGTGCGGGAGATAGCCTTCGAAAGTATATTCAACAAAGTTGCTTGAATCTTTATCTTTCCCCTTGTTAATGGCCCTTTCGATATTATCTTTAGGCATGCTGGCACCCTTTGCATTGGCAATGGCCAGTCTTAGCCTTGGATTGCCTTCCGGGTCGGGGCCGCTTTCTTTAACTGCTATGGTGATCTCTTTAATGATCTTTGAAAAGATCTTCGACCGCTTGGCGTCATTGGCGCCCTTCTTACGCTTAATGGTAGACCATTTATTATGACCTGACATGATATGGTATATTTAGTTGATTTCTTATTTTTCAGGAGTGCAAAGATACAAAAAAATGATTCATGCCTGACCTGCCTGAGCTGGTGATGTTCTTTTTATTAAATGCCCATAATCACATAACAATAATGTATTGCATCATTTGATGCAGCAAAAAAAAGGGGAAGCAATCGTTTTCGACTGCTTCCCTGATTCAGGATATTGTGATGGATCTTACCACCCCAATAAGGTAATGCCTGCTGCAAACTGATGCAACTCGGGTCCTTTGTCGTTTCTGAACATAGGCATCAGGTTATATGTGGCAAAAAGATTTACGAGTCCCCATCCTATGCGGAATGTTGCATCTGCCTTGAAGGGCTGAAGGTGAAAATCATCGTTGATACGGGTCTTGTTTTCGCCCGGCGATTTCCTGGCCCCTTGATCAACATAATTTGCTGTGGCCGGATCGTATTGTGTTAAGATATAATCCTTGTTAAGCTCATTGTAGTATTTCTTATGCCACGACCACATCCTTGCTCCGAAAACAAGCCCGAAACCAACATGGAATGAATTGATCTTGCGAACGGTATGGTTCTGCCATTCAATGATCAGGGGAACCTGAAGGTAGGCAATGGCCAGCTTCGATTTTCTGACATCAATTCCTTTGTCGAGATATCCGATCAGATACGCAGAATCGTGATTGAGCGTAGTGGGTGAATTGAAACGGTAATTGTTCCACGATATCCCTATACCGCTGAGCATGCCCCAGTTTTGTTTTTTGCTCAGTGCAACATTTTGTTCGTAAATGTTCACGTTTACCTGCATTGATTTTTCCATGCGCAGGTCCAGATATTCATCTTCCGGCTTAAAATTCATGTCGTAATCTTTTGTCAAATAACCGTTGATACCGAGTTCAACGCCTGCCCAGTGGCCGTTAAATTTGCGTTTTTTCACCTTGCACCATTTTACATTTCCATGGTCGTCAACGGTGATCTTACGGTTTCCCAGGATGATCCTCGTACTGTCATCTTCGATCACTTCAATTTTTACGCCGGCAATTCTCACCTTGGTGGTATCGCCATACGGAGTAGTATAAACATTGAGGTTTTCTCTTTCGCCAATGATCTCGTCCGAAACAATGCTAAGTTTTTCAGGTTTTGTTGCAAGATCGACTGTTCCTGCTCCGCTGGTATTGGAAATTACCTCCTCTGTGGCATTTATGCTTGCTTTACCTGCACCACTGACGGTTACCCTTGCTACTTTCGATATCAGTCCGCCCGCATAGGCCTTACCGGCGCCACTTACCTTGCTGGAATAATCCGGCGACTCGCCTGTAAGCACCAGGCTGGCAGCACCCGAAACATCGGTATCAAGCCGATCATAGTACAATTCAAGTTTGCTGTTGGAAGCGCCACTGGCTTTTATTTTCAGATGCTCACCCCTGAGTGGGGTCATCCCTTCCAGTGAAGCTGCCCCATGAATGTCGATGCGGTCTATTGCCGGTGCAGTGACATAAAGATTCAGCTTATCTGAATTTTTTATCCCTTTTGATGAGATTTCCAGGTTTCCGTTATTTACTATTGTGCGAATATTTCCGAGGTGACCGGTTTCTGTTTCCACAACAACTTCAGCAACTTCGCCCTGGCTAAGATACACATCAAAGGCACCTCCAACATCAATACCTGTAAAAGCAGAAACCTGCCTGTTTTCTTTCGATATTCCTTCCTGGGCCCTGATTGACCCGCTAAGCATAATTACAACTCCCGAAAGGAGCAATGCCATTAATCTTAAATTTATCTTTTTCATGATTTTTGTTTTAATGTTTTTGGTGTGACGGACGGGAGGTTTAAAAAGTTACAGATCACGGCTTCCTTTGCCTTATTATTGATTATTCTTCAAGAATCATAAAGCCTTTCACATTCCCGTTTTCATTGTAACGCTTAACCAGCGTATATTCATGGTCGCCAAGGGCATTCACACCTTTAACGCCAAATTCCGCAATATCCCATATCGAGAAGTTGCCTTTTGTTTTTTCATCTTCCCTGTCAACACTTTTAAAGGGAGCGCTCACTTTGTTGAAGAAACCTGATATGATCTTCCCGGCAAGGGTTTTATCATATTCAGCATCAGCTTCTGCCAGGCTTTCGCCTGAAGAAAAAAGGCCATAGGATGGAGGTGGCAATTGCCTGTAAAGGGCGATATAATTATGGTTTATATAGGTGGTTTCTATTTTTATCGCACTTTTTGGCAGTAACTTTTCGCTTACATATCTTTCGTTTTCAGCGGGGGTGAAAATAGGTGAAACATCTGCCCTCATCGTGGGATTGATACTGGCTTTCTCATACGCTATATTCGTTATTGTATGAGGCACTGCTCTGGCGATGACAGGCTTGTCACTGGTTTCAATATTTGTGGTATAAAACATGATAACCGACGAAAGACCGATAAACAGCAGGAGTACGGCAGCGGCAGCATAAGCATATACTTTAAAAGTGCCGTAGCCGCCAGGTGTTTTTTTCTTCAGCTTTTCTTTTTTTGGATAAACGATTGAAAGGCTGGGTTTTAATATGATAGATTTAAGCAGCACAAGCCTCTCTGATGCATGTTCATCGTCATGAAGCGCTGCTTCAACCCTGATTGCTTCTTCTTTATCAAGATCACCTTCGAGATAAGCGATCAGGAGTTCGTCTCCGGTTGGGTGATTTTTACCGGCCGTTGATTTTTTCAAGGCATTTTTCGCGGCGAATGAAATATTCATATCGGGCTTGATCCTCAGGCCCTCATATTCCAAAAACTCCTCGCGCAGACCGGGATTTTCATCCAGAAAGGCCATCAACACACCTATGTCTTCCTCCGGCAAATTGCCTTCGTAATAGTCGAGGAAGTATGCTTCGTAGTTATGTTCGTTAATGGTCATCTTATAGAATGTGTTCGGGGCTCACCAGGTATCCCTTTAAGAATGTCCTGGCCCGGTAAATATATACTTTCACCTGTGCTTCGTTCAGCCCGGTAATGTCGCCAATCTCTTTATATGAATATCCTTCATAATCGCGCAACAGCAGCACCGACCGTTGTATTTCGTTCAGTTTTTCCAGTGCTTCGTCCAGTATTTCGCCAATATCTGTATAATCGTTCAAAGTACTGCTGCCGGTTTCGGGCATATCTTCAAGACTTCCAACAGCTTTTGCTTTTCTGATATGGTCGATCATGGTATGATAGGCCGTAGTAAATAAATACGACTTTGCTTTTTCAGCAGCCACTTTGTTATGGTTGATCCAGAGTTTTTCGAAGGCATTCTGAACCACATCCTGTGCATCATGCTCATCCTTAAGGTTCTTAAGAATGAAGCGGTACACCCCATCAGCATTCCTGTCGACACAATCATTATAATCGCGGGTAGTCATTTGTCCGGCAATATCCTGATTTTTTATTGTAGGACGGATTTGCAGCAATAAAGTTACAAATATTATGTGCTATGCTGCAAAAATATGCTTTGGAGTCAGGAATTCCACCGGCTGCAACGGCTAAATAATTTCACGTCACGCCGTTCCTGAAATTATAGTCTCACTAATTTAGCCATTTAACACTATCCACCTTCGCCTCTTATCAGCCGAAGCTTTAGCGAAGGATGAAAGTCTTCGGTGGATGCAAAAACACTGAAACACCCGAGGCTTCGGGGCAGGCACTGAAACCACCGGGTTCTCGGGGCAGGCACTGAAACACTGAAGCCCTGATCAGTCCAGTTTAAGAACGGCTAAAAATGCCTGCTGCGGGACTTCCACATTACCTACCTGACGCATTCTTTTTTTCCCTTTCTTTTGTTTTTCAAGAAGTTTACGCTTACGGGTAATATCGCCACCATAACATTTGGCGGTGACGTCTTTTCTAACTGCTTTAACTGTTTCGCGGGCAATGATCTTGGCGCCAATGGCTGCCTGTATGGCAATATCGAATTGCTGTCGGGGGATGAGTTCTTTCAGTTTAACGCACATTCTTCGTCCAAAATCGTAGGCATTGTCCTGATGAATCAGCGTTGACAAGGCATCAACCGATTCGCCATTCAGCAAAATATCGAGTTTCACCAGTTTGGCGGGTTTATATCCCGACTGGTGGTAATCGAATGATGCATAGCCCCGCGAAATGCTTTTTAGCTTATCATAGAAATCAAAGACAATCTCGCCAAGCGGCATCTCAAAGGTCACCTCAACGCGGTTGCTGGTAAGATATACCTGGTTCTTTAATATCCCACGTTTATCAATGCAGAGTTTCATTACTGAGCCTACAAATTCATTTTTTGAAATGATCTGCGCAATAATGTATGGTTCTTCGATGTGGTCGATATATTTCTGATCGGGCAATCCGGAAGGGTTGTGTACCTCTAGGCGTTCGCCTTTGTGGGTAATGACATTATAGGAGACATTGGGAACCGTTGTAATTACGTTCATATCAAACTCCCTGTCGAGTCGTTCCTGTATGATCTCCATATGGAGCAATCCCAGGAATCCGCACCTGAAGCCAAATCCAAGAGCTGCCGATGATTCGGGCTCAAATGTAAGGGATGCATCATTGAGCTGAAGCTTTTCGAGCGAAGCCCTTAGTTCTTCATATTCATCGGCATCAACAGGATAAAGGCCGGCAAATACCATAGGTTTAACTTCTTTATATCCGGCAATAGCTTTTTCGCAAGGCCTGTCGACATGCGTAATGGTGTCGCCCACTTTCACTTCCTTCGACATCTTAATGCCGGAAATAATATATCCAACATCGCCTGCCGAAAGCTGTTTTTTGGGATCCTGTTTAAGCTTAAGTACCCCAATTTCGTCGGCATTGTATTCTTTACGTGTATTCACAAATTTTACCAGCTCACCTTTTTTTAAGGTACCGTTTATAATCCTGATATAGGCAATAATGCCACGAAAAGAATTAAATACAGAGTCGAAGATCATGGCCTGCAGAGGTGCATCGGGGTCGCCTCTTGGCGATGGTATCTTGCGAATAATGTCTTCGAGCATGCGTTCAACGCCATAACCGGTCTTGCCGCTGGCTTCGATGATGTCGTCACGATTACATCCGATCAGGTCGACGATCTGGTCTTTAACATCTTCGGGCATGGCTGCTTCGAGATCCATTTTGTTCAGAACCGGGATGATCTCCAGGTCGTTTTCTATGGCCAGATAAAGGTTCGAGATCGTTTGGGCCTGTATTCCCTGAGTGGCATCAACGATCAGGAGAGCTCCTTCGCATGCCGCCAGGCTGCGCGATACCTCGTATGAAAAATCAACATGCCCCGGAGTATCGATAAGATTAAGCAAATAATGCTCTCCCTCAAAGTCATATTCCATTTGTATGGCATGACTCTTAATGGTGATTCCCCTTTCCCGTTCCAGGTCCATATTATCCAGCACCTGTTCCTGAAGGTCACGGTCGGAAATGGTACCGGTCATCTCAAGAAGCCTGTCGGCCAGTGTACTTTTACCATGGTCGATATGGGCGATGATGCAGAAATTACGGGTATTTTTCATTGGTGCAAAAATACGACAAATAACTATAATACTATGATGCTTCCATTTTTAAATGAAAGATGGCCGGATTTGATATATCCTCAGCTACCTGCAGATAGGTTTCTTTGATTGGAAATCTAATATCTTCAGATGCTTAATTGTTGAAAATTAACACAATATTAATACCAGATCTGCCATATAAATATTAACTTTGCAGCCTCCTTGCAAGATCAGGAAAAATATTTCATCACTTTTTTTGAACGTATTTTACCTGGGAATGTTAAGGATTTGTAGAACAATAAAATTTTTATAATTATGAAAAGAATTCGAGTTGGAATTATGGGATTCGGTGAGGTGGGGCGGCACGTATATCGTCTTTGCCTTAACGATAACCGCATAGAGATCGTGGCGATAGCCGACCTGGGTCGCCCCGAGATCCTTGAGTATCTGCTTAAGGCAGAGACCAAGGGTGGAATCGATGTCAGGCTGGAAGGAAACTTTCTGGTTTCCTCAAATGGCAGGGCCAGGATGATCCAGGGAAGGCATCTGGAGCCGGGTGATGTGCTCTGGGACAGTCTGGATGTTGATGTCGCCATTGATGGTACAGGAATGTATAAATCCAGGGCCGAACTGGAACGTCACTTGAAAGCAGGGGCAAAACGTGTTGTACTGTCCATGTTGCCTTCTGATGAGATCGACAGGATCGTGGTTAAAGGTGTGAACGAAAACACCATGAAAGCTGCTGACAAAATTGTATGTGCAGGGTCTGCAACCACAAATGCCACAGCCATTATCATGAAGATACTTGATGAAGCTTTTGGTGTTGACTATGCAATGCTCACTACAGTACACTCATATACTTCCGATCAGCCGTTGCGTGATAAGGCCAGTCATGATTTCAGGCGAAGCCGTTCAGCCGCCGAAAACATTATCCCTAACGAAACACCCAGCCCCAGATGGATACAACAGCATATCATGCCTGAATTCAAAGGCAGGATCGAAGGCTCAGCACTTAATGTGCCGGTGCCGAATGGTTCGCTCCTTGACCTGACCACTGTTTTGAAAAAGACAGGCGTAACGAAGGTCCAGGTGAACGAAGCTGTGCGTAAGTATGCTGAAAATCACCCCATGGTTGTCCGGGTGGTCGACGACCCTATCGTCTCAACTGATGTTATTGGCAACCGTCACTCTGTAAATTTTGACACACAGGCAACAATGATGTCGCTGGGAAGAATGGTGAAAACGCTGACCTGGTACCATACTGCACTTGCCACTGCAAGCAGGATCGTTGACCTGATCGTGGCTTATAATGAATTAGACAAGAAAGGAGGTTCGCAATGAGAGTAGCAATAAACGGATTTGGAAGGATCGGGCGATCAGTGTTCCGTATCCTCAATGCGCGTGAAGATATCGATGTAGTAGCCATTAACGACTTATTCGACAATGAAGTACTGGCATATCTGTTAAAATATGATACGGTTATGTCGGGCTTCGGCCAGGATATTTCGCTTGATGGTGATTATTTGGTCACCCCGCACGAGAAAGTAAAGATGCTCAGCATACGTGAGCCGGATAAGCTTCCATGGAAGGAACTTGAAATTGATGTTGTTGTCGAAGCAACCGGCATTTTCCGTACACGCCAAAGCCTCGAACTGCACCTCCAGGCAGGTGCCAAACGAGTAGTGCTCACCGTGCCTTCAAAAGATGAGATCGACTGTACTGTGGTGATTGGTGTAAATGAGGATGACCTTAAGCCTGAGCACAGGATCATTTCCAATGCCAGTTGTACTACGAATTGTCTGGCTCCTATGGCAAAGGTTCTGAACGATTCGTTCGGCATCAGGGAAGGCTTGATGACCACTACACATGCCTATACGAATGATCAACGCCTGGCTGATGTACCACACAAAGACTGGCGTCGCGGACGTGCTGCGGCCGAGAATATTATCCCTACCACAACCGGTGCCGCTAAAGTGGTCGGACAGGTTATTCCCGCATTAAAAGGGAAACTTGACGGGATGGCTTCGAGAGTGCCCGTGCCCGACGGATCGGTGGTCGACCTTGTGGTTGAATTAAAAAAAGATGTGAGCATTGAAGATATACACGCCGCAGTGAGGATTGCCTCAAAAACAAAACGGATGGAAAATATCCTGCTCTACTCTGAAGATAAAGTAGTTTCATCAGATATCGTTGGAAATTCATACAGCTCCATATACGATCCCGAATATACCAAGGTACTTGGTAAACGCATCGTTCGTACACTGAACTGGTATGATAACGAATGGGGCTACAGCAACCGGGTTGTTGACCTGATCACCATACTGAAGACCATTGATAAGTAGTCAGTAAAATATTTTTTTGCAGGATATCAGTTGCCTGAAAACAAATATTACCGAAGAATAGTAACCGTACCCTGAATGGTTTTTTCAACAAGGCCGTTCAGGGTATTTTCGTAAACAATACAGATGTAGAAATAGGTTGCATCAGCACATTCCTTGTTGGTTTTATAATGCCTTCCATCCCAATTGATCATGGGGTCGGTGGTTTCAAACACAAGCAATCCCCAGCGGTTGAAAATACTCATCTCTACCGATTCAACTCCCCCGAGAGTCTCCTGATAGGGAGTGAACAGATCGTTATACTGATCGCCATTGGGTGTAAATACATTGGGCAACTCATAACCCGAACAACCTGGTGTGCATACAATATTGCTGAACAAACTTTGATTTCCCACCGAGTCAATGGCAGTAATGGCATAACACCCAAGAGTGACTCCTGCATGGATATATTCCAGGCTGTCGTTAAAATTTTGTGAAACGGAATCAAGCAGGGTGAGATCCGATGATTGCCCGGGACTGTAATAAATGTAGTATTTCGCGATGTCTTTATCGCAGGTGTCGGCATAGGCGGGGTTATTCCAAACCAGTTTGTTTTCGTAACGTACACAATTGGTGTAAACGTCCAATCCCGGCCGACAGGGAGGGATATTATCGTAAGGACTGCCGCAGGCCAGTTGTGAATAATTCAGCAGGGGATGGAAAATTCCTGCTGTACCATAGCTGCCATAGCTTTCAATATAATAACAATATTCCTCGTGGTTTATCAGGTTCGTGTCAGTATAGAAAGGCACAGTAGAGCTTCCGGTTAAAAGGTACTGGTCACTGCCTGGTGATCTTTTGTAGATGTTATAGTATTCATTGGTCCAGGGTACATTGAGCTGCCAGCTTAATTCAAGGCGTTGGTCGGTTTCGTAAATATTCAGAAGAATGGTGCTCGCATCCTGGCTTGACCCGATATATCCCATGCTTTCGCTGAAAAAATCAAGCCTGTAGTTATATGGATAGGGAATCGTATTCAGATTTGCTGAAGCATCAATGTAGAGGGTGTCGTTAAGCCCGTTAAAGCTTTCAATGAACTGGAACTCCTGACTGCTCAGGCCTTCAGCCCTGAGTAATTCATAATAATAGGGGCCGGGTATCTGGATCGTATCCAGTTCGGTGGGCTTTGACCAGGCCAGCCGGGCAAAGCCCCGGCTGAGGTCGGCACTGTCGTTCCCCGCATTGGTAATGATCGGGAGGTCTTTTTTCAGACTGACACAGACTTCCTCCGATGCATAGCTTTCAGCTCCGTCAACAAATACAGCCACGATCATATAGCAATAATCCAGCCCATTGATCAGTCCATTTTCATTTCCATTATCAATG
Organism: Bacteroidales bacterium; assembly: GCA_032250805.1. Classification (GTDB taxonomy): domain Bacteria; phylum Bacteroidota; class Bacteroidia; order Bacteroidales; family B18-G4; genus B18-G4. The sequence continues at coordinate 91,924 of JAVVEM010000004.1, read as the reverse complement.
TAGGTGGTGTCATTGGCACTGTTTGTGGTATGTATCAATGTGTATCCGGTATATGCAGGCACCCCGGTTTCACAATAGCCCGGAAAATAACCATAATACCCGATCCTCCGGTATATGTCGTATTTTGCTGCTTTTGTGCAGGGGCTTTTTCTCCAGTTGAGGTGAATAGAACTTCCGATTGCTTCGGCAAAGGGGTCTTTGGGGGCGGGGCCGATAACGGTAATGGTAATTGTTTTGAGTGCAACAAGATTTACCGGGCTCCCATCGTCCTGTGCCTTAAAATAGGTAAAATATGGTTGTTTTTGAACATGGTTGCAAATTGTTGGCCATGTCAGCGTGGTTGTAACCGTGTCGTTGCCGCTTGCCGGATCCGGATCAAGCCATGCGGGGCTCTGGTTAAGCTCAAAAGGACCGCCCGTTCCAGTCAGTTCCACCTGATCGCCATCCGGGTCATATGCTTTGATTTCCATGATAAGTGTATCGCCGGCTTCAACACAGGTGTCGCTTTTTGAAATAATTACAGGGGGTTGCTGTCCCTCACAACCGATAATGTTGATCTGCATATCGCGCGTAATGCTGCCGATTTTTATCCCGTTCCTGTATTCTTCAATTAATATGGCAAGATTAAACTCGCCCTGCATCGGAGGAACAGCCCAGATTACATCGCCCGTAACAGGATTGATGGTGATGCTGTCTGTTGCAAGAGGCAGGGTATACCCGGGAATTACCAGGCCATCCGTGCCGCGGCAGGCGATCAGGCTGTATGCCAGGCTGTCACCATCAATATCATAAGCTCCGGGGTTGTGGTTATAAATTTGAAAAGCACAACCGTTGTCGATCGGAGGATTGAGCAATACCGGCGAATTGTTCATCCCCAGGAGGGGGTTAATGGTTAATATGCTTTCAATATATAAGGGAACATTTACCGAATTAGGGATATTCATCACACCGAAATTTCTGTTGGGATCTTCAACAGAGATCTTATAGGTCCCGGGCGAAGAATAGGTATGCCGTGCCTGTGTGGCTCCGATTTCGGGCACATAAGCGTATACATTGCGGCTGATATCATTGCCGTAGTTGATTTTTTCGGTGCGTGGGAGTTCACTGCTGGTGCCATCGCCCCATTTTACTTCCAGCATCGGACGGTCGGCAGGTGCCGAAGTCCGGGTATAGGTGATCACAGTGATCTCAAAAGTCAGACCCGAAACATATTTATAGGTGATCTCGCCTGCCCGTTGGTGGGTGGCAAGGGCTGATGCGCAACTGAATAGTGCCAAAAAGAAGAAAAAAAGTTTTTGCATCATCAAAATATCTTTGTTCAGGCCAATTCAAAATTAATAATAATCCCGATATTAATTGGTTTCTGGGAGATAAAGAATCGCAGATTTGATGTAACTTTGTTCCGGCTTCTGATAAAGCATGTATAATCCCGACCCCGACATAGAAAAAATACAAATCCTCAATTCTTACCGTAACCTTCTCAGGGTATGGGCAAAGAGGGAAAAGCCTGTCAACAAAAAACTTGTCAGAAAAGCATTTAACCTCGCTGTTGATGCCCACCGCGACATGCGCCGCAAATCGGGCGAGCCATATATATATCACCCTCTGGAAGTGGCCAGGATCGCAGCCGGCGAACTGGGGCTTGGAACAACATCAGTGATCTGTGCCTTATTGCATGATGTGGTGGAAGATACCGAATACTCTCTCGAAGATATTCGGGTAAGTTTTGGTGATACCGTTACCCGCATCATCGATGGCCTGACAAAGATCGAAGAGATCTTTGAACATCCTTCATCATCAGCCCAGGCCGAGAACTTCCGTAAGATGCTCATGACACTTTCAGTCGATGTAAGGGTGATCCTGATCAAACTTGCCGACCGTCTGCATAATATGCGCACGCTTGATGCCATGCCCCGCGATAAACAACTGAAGATTGCTTCGGAAACCCTGTATCTTTTTGCACCCCTGGCACACAGACTCGGACTGCATACCATTAAAAGTGAACTGGAAGATCTGTCGCTCAAGTTTCTCGAACCGGAAATTTATAATACTATTCTAAGGAAACTGAAAGAATCAAGACCCGAACGAAAACGATTTATCAGCAAGTTCATCTATCCCATTAAAAAAGATCTTGCCGGAAAGGGAATGAAATTCAATATCCACGACCGTGAAAAATCGGTATATTCCATCTGGGAAAAGATGAGAAGCAAAGAGATCCCCTTTGAGGATATCTTCGATCTTTTTGCTATACGTGTAATTATTGATACACCCCTGGATAAGGAAAAAGAACAATGCTGGCGGGTTTATTCCGTGATCACAGATTACTATAAGCCCAATCAGCAGAGGCTTCGCGACTGGATATCATTACCAAAGGTAAATGGTTATGAGGCCTTGCATACTACGGTGATGAGCCACAGTGGGAAATGGGTGGAAGTGCAGATCAGAACCGAACGCATGCACGAAATTGCTGAAAAAGGGTATGCTGCACACTGGAAATACAAGGAAGGCAATGACAGGGAAACCGGCCTCGACGAATGGTTGAACAGGATCAGGGAAATGCTTCAGAGCCACGATGCTTCGGCACTCGATTTTGTTGACGATTTTAAACTGAATCTATTCTCCGACGAGATATATGTATATACCCCCAAAGGGGAGTTAAAAAATCTTCCAGCCAAATCTACCGTACTGGATTTTGCATATAACATCCACTCACAGGTAGGCAACAAGTCCATCGGTGCCAAAGTAAATCATAACCTCGTACCCCTGAATCATGTCCTTGTAAGTGGCGATCAGGTGGAGGTGATCGTTTCACAAAAGCAGGTACCCAAAGAAAACTGGCTCAAATTTGTGATAACCGCACGCGCAAAACACCGGATCAATGCTGCGCTTAAGGAAAGATACAAGCAGTATTCCGAGGAAGGGAAAGAGATGCTCAGGAATTTGCTCGGCCAGCAGAAGATCACCTTTTCAGAAGGAATCGTACAACGGATAATGGAGTACCTCGGATATACTTCCCAGAATAAGATGTACTACGACTTTATACAGGGTGACCGGGGTCCGAAAGATGTCAAGGCATTTGCACAATTATCGGATAAAGGAAACTGGCTCAGATTCATTAGTAAACCATTCAGCCGGTCTAAAACCAAGAGCTCAGTGAGCCCCGATATTATTCAGCAATTAAAGAAAAAGCCTGAGACTCTCGTGTTGAGCGACGACATAGAAGATATACGCTATGTTATCTCAAAATGTTGTAATCCTATACCGGGCGATGATGTAGTTGGTTTTATGAACAGAAGAGGAAAGATACTGATACATCGTACCAACTGCCCGGTGGCAATACAGTCCATGTCGAGCCATGGCAACAGGATCATTAAGGCCAAATGGAAAACCGATGAATCAATCGGATTCCTCTCCGGAATTAAGATCCAGGGTATGGATAAAAAAGGTATGGTAAAACAGATCGCTGAAATTATTTCTGATAAACACGACCTCGGTATACGCTCCTTTAATCTCGACACCCATAATGGTCTCACCGATGCCGTTATCATGCTCTATATTGAGAACACGGAAATCCTGAACCAGCTTATTGATAATTTGAAAAAGATCCCTGAAATACAAAAAGTAAGCCGGATTGACCGTATTAAAGCCTGATTTCGCCTGACATTATTCAACGATACCCTCCTGAAAGCAGTGTTTTGTGCCTGTTGAAAAATTTATTTTTATTTATACCAAATTATAATAGATATTTTTTCTAAATTTGAAGCTCGTTAAAATCTGATTCGATGAAAGACACGAATAAGGATATGTTGGAGCAAGTTAAGAAGATATTCACCGATTATCTTGAACAGCGCGGGCACAGGAAAACACCTGAAAGATATACTATCCTGAAGGAGATCTATGCTACTGAGGGCCACTTCGATATTGAGACCCTGTACATTCGCATGAAAAACAATAAGTATCGTGTAAGCAGGGCTACATTATATAATACTATAGAATTACTGCTTGATTGCAACCTTGTCACCAAGCACCAGTTTGGAAATAATTGCGCCCAGTTTGAGCGGTCATATAAGTTTAAAAAGCACGATCACTTTATCAGCGTCAATGATGGTAAGGTGATTGAGTTTTCTGATCCGCGGATTGAGGATATAAAAGAGTATGTTGAAAAAACCCTCGGGGTAGAGGTTACCCATCATTCGCTCACTTTTTACGGACGCGTCAAACAATAAATACCCGTTTTTTATGGAATTATCCGCGGGGAATGCTTAATTTTATCGTGGATACTAACAATGGACAAACCATCTGCCATTATTAATTAAACTTAGATCAGATGAAAATTGATGTTTTGCTTGGCCTCCAGTGGGGAGACGAAGGTAAGGGAAAAATTGTGGATGTTTTAACCCCCGCTTATGATATTATTGCGCGGTTTCAGGGAGGACCCAATGCCGGCCATACCATAATCATTGAAGGGAAAAAGTTTATTCTGCACACCATTCCTTCGGGGATATTTTCTGAAAAAGCAAAAAACATTGTCGGCAATGGTGTTATCATCGACCCGTTTATCATTCAAAATGAGATCAGGATGCTTGAAGATCATGGTATTCCCGTATCGGAGCGCTTGCTTATTTCGCGCAAGTCACACCTGATCACCCCCTCGCACCGATTATTGGATGCTGTTTACGAGCGCTCAAAAGGAGACCTGAAGATTGGCTCTACACTGAAGGGCATAGGTCCGGCATATACTGACAAGGTAGCCCGGCTGGGCATCCGTAGCGGTGATGTGGCCGGCAGTGGCTTCAGGGCCCGCTACGACCACTTGCGCGGGCAGCATATGCGCATTATCAGTGCTTATGGCTTTAATCACAGCGACTTTGAATTTGACGGGCTTTCGTTTTCAGACTATGAGGAAGCGTGGTTTGAGGCGCTCAAAGTATTTACTAAACTAAAAATGGTCAATAGTGAATATGTGATCAATCGTGCACTAGCCGATGGTCAGCGGGTATTGGCCGAAGGCGCCCAGGGAAGCATGCTCGATATTGATTTTGGCACTTATCCTTATGTAACTTCTTCAAATACAATCTGCGCCGGAGTTTGTGCCGGATTGGGAGTGGCTCCACATACTATAGGAGAGGTGTTTGGTGTGTTTAAAGCCTATTGCACCCGTGTTGGCAGCGGGCCTTTTCCTTCCGAACTGCTCGATGACAACGGCAAGCTTATGCGTGAAGCCGGAAATGAATTTGGTTCGACAACAGGCAGACCGCGTCGCTGTGGCTGGCTCGACCTGGTTGCCCTGAATTATGCCATTATGCTCAGTGGAGTAACCAAGCTTTTTATGATGAAAACAGATGTGCTCGGTCCCTTCGATGAACTGAGCATCTGTACGGCATACAAAGTCGATGGTAAGGAAAGCCCCCAGGTGCCTTATGATATGACACTGCAGGAGATTGAACCCGTTTTGACAAGGATGAAAGGCTGGAATATTAATATCGAAGGCCTGAAAAGCATGGAAGATGCCCCCACGGAATTACTTGATTATATAGGATTTATTGAAAAGAAAACTGCTGTGCCTGTCGAGATTGTTTCAATTGGACCCGATCGCATGCAAACCCTTTTCAGGGGATAAAACAGATTGCTAACGAGGATTGTTTATTGAAAAGAATGGATCCTCCCCCGAAATTTACTGTCTTTTTAAGAAAAAATATGAAGTACTGCCCGCAGCCGTGAAGCGCTGCTAAAGCTTACGCTTAACTTCCACCTCTTCATAGCCCTCAATGATATCGCCAACTTTAATGTCGTTGAAGTTTTCAATATTAAGGCCGCATTCGTAACCTGCCGACACTTCTTTTACGTCGTCTTTGAAACGTTTGAGTGATCCGAGCATGCCGGTGTAAACAACAATACCATCCCTGATCAGGCGGACAGAAGTTTTCCGGGTGATCTTGCCATCAAGCACCATGCAGCCTGCAACAGTACCCACTTTTGTGATCTTGAATACTTCCCTTACCTCAACATTACATGTTATTTTTTCTTCAATATCGGGCGAGAGCATGCCTTCTATGGCAGCCTTTATCTCTTCAATTGCCTGGTAAATAATACTATACAGGCGTATGTCGATTTGTTCCTGTTCGGCAAGTTTTCGGGCACTTGGTTGTGGCCTGACCTGGAATCCAACGATAATGGCATTTGATGCCGAGGCCAGCATGACATCGGTTTCAGTCACTGCACCAACACCTTTCAGGATCACGTTCACCTGCACTTCTTCGGTCGATAGTTTAAGCAACGAATCAGAAAGTGCTTCGACAGAACCGTCTACATCACCCTTAACGATCACGTTCAGTTCTTTGAAATCTCCGATCGCAATTCGTCGTCCGATTTCATCCAATGTGATGTGTTTCTGCGTTCTGAGCCCTTGTTCACGCTGCAATTGTTCGCGTTTGTTGGCGATATTCTTTACTTCTCTTTCGTCCTGCATCACATTGAAGCTGTCACCGGCCTGAGGTGCTCCGTTCAATCCGAGCATAAGCACCGGAGCTGAAGGACCGGCCTCGTGAACAAGCTGGTTACGTTCATTGTACATGGCTTTGACTTTCCCGTAATGTGAACCTGAAAGTACCATGTCGCCAATATGTAATGTTCCTGCCTGTACCAGCACATTTGTTACAAAACCCCTTCCTTTATCAAGGGTCGACTCAATGACGGTACCAACCGCATGCCTGTCAGGGTTGGCTTTAAGGTCGAGCATTTCGGCCTCAAGGAGTACCTTTTCGAGCAACTCGCTGACATTCACGCCTTCTTTGGCAGAAATCTCCTGGCTCTGGTATTTGCCCCCCCAATCCTCAACGAGGATATTCATTTCTGATAACTGCTGCTTTATTTTTTCAGTATTGGCGTTGGGTTTATCAATTTTGTTGATGGCAAAAACAATGGGAACGCCTGCTGCCTGTGCATGATTGATTGCTTCCTTTGTTTGCGGCATCACATCGTCATCGGCGGCAATAATGATAATGGCCACATCGGTAACCTTGGCTCCTCTCGCACGCATGGCGGTAAATGCCTCATGGCCGGGAGTGTCGAGAAAAGTGATCCCTTTACCGTCGTCGAGGATGACTTCATATGCACCAATATGCTGGGTAATTCCACCTGCTTCTCCGGCAACAACATTTGCTTTACGGATGTAATCAAGCAGCTTGGTTTTTCCATGATCAACATGGCCCATAACGGTAACAATGGGCGACCTTGGCTGAAGTTTGCTGTCGTCGTCTTCCACAGTTTCAGTGCCCTTAATGGCTTCTTGTACTTCAACGCTAACAAATTCAACATCGTAACCAAATTCCTCGGCTACGAGGTTCAGCGTTTCAGCGTCGAGGCGCTGATTAATGGAGACAAACAATCCAAGCGTCATGCATGCAGAGATCACTTTCGTTGCATTGACATTCATCATGCTTGCCAGTTCATTAACAGTTACAAATTCCGTAAGCTTCAGCACCTGGGTTTTTTCGGCTGCCTTACGCTGGTTTTCTTCAAATTGCTGACTGGCTGCCGCACGTTTTAGCTTGCGGTGTTTGGCACCTTTCGACTTACCTGTTGGGGCTAACCTGGCAAGTGTTTCTTTGATCTGTTTCTGGATTTCTTCTTCACTGGGCTCAGGCTTAAACGCATCTTTTTTCTTCCGTCCGCGGCCTTTGGTCTTATCCTCGGGTTTTCTCTTTCCGGGATCAGAAACATGCTTAGGTGTGGAGATACGTCTCCTTTTCTTTTTTTGTGAAACTTTTTCGTCCTTGGAAGAAGCTACTGGTTTCCTTTCAAACTCCTTCAGGTCGATCTTATCAAGGATCTTTGGCCCGCTAAGTTTGTCAACCTTCGTTTTAAGGAAGTTGTTGTCAGGTTTGGGAGCCTCTTCTTTTTGCTCTTCTTTCTGTGTTGCCTCTTCGGAAGGTTTAGCCTCTTTTTCGACCTCTTCGGCAGGAGATTTTTCGGCAAGCTTTTCGGGCTCCTCAGGTTTTTTCTCCCCGGCCTTGACTTCTTTGCCGGGAGTGTCTTTCGTTTTTCTCGCTTCCGCTTCTTTCGCCTTTTCTTCTTTTGATTTCTTTGCCGGACGCATTTTCTGATTTATCGCATCCAGATCGATCTTATCATATACCCTGATTGCAGAACTATCGTCTTTCTTTACTTCCTCTTCTTTTTCCTTAACTTCTTCTGACGGTTCACCTTTAGTCTCTGTTTTTTCTTCCTTTATCTCTTCCTTTGCGGCTGCTTCCTTCTTCTTTGCTTCTTCTTTCTTCTTTGCTTCTTCTTTCTTCTTTGCTTCTTCCGCCTTCTTTTCTTCGGGTTCTTCTTTCTTTGCCTTTGGGGCAGGCTCTTTTGGCTCTATTTCTGCAACAGAAGTCCTTTTTATAATAATATCGGGCTCAGAATCAAAGTCATCGGTCTTCGATGGCTTTTCAATATCATCAATGCTGATGGAAGTGTGCTGACTGGTGTCGAGTTCTTTTTTCTTGGATTCTTCCTTAACTGCTTTTTCATTTTGGAATTCCTGCAATAGCAATTCATAAGCTTCAGGACTGAGTTTTGTGGTTGGTTTTTCCTCGACCTCAATACCTTTTTTACCAAGGTAGTCAACAATGGTATGTATACCCACGTTGAATTCCCTGGCCGCTTTACTCAATCTTGTTGCTTTACTGGTTTCCGTCATATTATGGCTTCAATTTGTGTCTTTTTTTACTTTAAGGCCGCGATAAATTTAATATTTTTATTCAAACTCGGCCCTAAGTATCCTGATTACTTCATTTATGGTTTCTTCTTCCAGGTCAGTTCTTTTTACAAGTTCCTGTGGTTCAAGCTCCAGGACGCTTTTTGCCGTATCACATCCGATACTTTTCAGTTCTTCAATGATCCATTCATCAATCTCGTCGGAGAATTCGTTCAGGTCAACATCCTCACTTTCTGTATCTGTATCGCGGTAAACATCAATTTCGTAACCTGTGAGTTTGCCTGCCAAACGGATGTTATAGCCACCCTTTCCGATGGCCAATGATACCTGGTCGGGCTTCATGTATACTTCGGCGCGTGCATTTTCGTCATCAATCTTAATGGACGATATTTTGGCCGGGCTCAGTGCCCTGCTGATGTAGAGTGTGGGATTGGTTGTGTAATTGATCACGTCAATATTCTCATTCTTCAATTCCCTCACGATACCATGTATTCGCGAACCCTTCATCCCAACGCATGCACCAACGGGGTCGATGCGATCGTCGTATGATTCAACAGAGATCTTAGCCCTTTCGCCGGGTACCCTTACAATATTCTTAATGGTGATGAGCCCGTCATAAACTTCCGGCACTTCCGATTCAAAAAGTCGCTCCAAAAATACAGGCGACGTGCGGGAAAGGATGATTGCCGGATTGGAATTTCTCATTTCGACCCTTGAAACGACGGCACGGATGGTGTCGCCTTTACGATAAAAGTCGGATGGTATCTGCTCCGATTTTGGGAGTGTTAGCTCAATATATTCATCATCAAGTACGAGAATCTCTTTTTTCCATACCTGATAAACCTCACCGGTAATGATCTCTCCGATTTTTTCTTTATATTTCTGGTAAACATTGTCTTTTTCGTACTCCTGGATCTTGGCGATCAGGTTTTGCCTGATGGTGAGGATCTCTCTTCTTCCGAAATCCTTAAGCTTCATCTCTTCCGATACTTCCTCACCAACCTCGAAGTCGGGCTCGATCTTGATCGCCTCCGAAAGTGCGATCTGAAGATTTTCATCTTCCAGTTCGGCATCTTCAACGATCTCACGGTTACGCCAGATCTCAAGATCACCTTTATCAATGTTTACAATAATGTCGAAGTTTTCATCTGTGCCGAATTTTCTTTCCAGCATATGACGGAAAATATCTTCAATGATCACCATCAACATCTCCCTGTCGATGTTTTTGAATTCCTTGAATTCCGCAAAGGTTTCAACCAAATTAATATTGTCCATTTTTTCTGATTTTTCTCCGGCTATTTGCCAAATTGCACGGCCGGTTTTGTTTCTTTAATGTCGCTGAGGGCGATCCTTTCCTCCGGGCCTTCATCAGCAGCTTTATTCTTGTGTTTTTTTATTAACCTCTTTATTGTAATGTCGTTTTCACCAATGGCTTTGAGGATTGCTGTAAACCGGCCTCCTTCATGCAATTGAATTTCAATTGCCCTGTTCAGGTACTTCCTGTATTGCCGCATCTGCCTGAAAGCATGATCCAATCCTGCAGATGAAACCATGAGTTCAAAGTCTTCTTCATCCCTGTCGAGATGCGTTTCGAGATGCCTGCTGAGGGCAATACATTCATCCACACTCACCTCGCTGTCGCTGTCGATGAAGACCATAATGCGGTTTCCGGATCTTACCCTGGCTTCCACCAGAAAATTATCCGAACCCCTGAGCCCTTCTTCTGCCAGCCTGGCGATATGTTTTTCTGCAATCATTTTTTATTTTCAATAAAAGAGGGGACTGTAGTCCCCTCAAATATCCTTCCGTCTAATGTTGTCCGACCAGGGCTCGAACCTGGACTCTTCTGAACCAAAATCAGACGTGTTGCCAGTTACACCATCGGACACCTTTACCGAAGTTAAAGCTTAGACAGAACAATCTTCATTTTCCGCCTTTGCTAAGGTTACGGCGTGCTAACGCGGTGCAAAAGTACAAAAAATATGATATTAAAAAAAATATTCTACTTTAATTTCAATCATTTGGCACCGGCTGAAAGCCATTTTGAGAAGATTTTATTGTTAAAATTCCATAATTTGACCTTTGCTGCAGGAGCCATAAGCGCAAAATTCATATTTTCGCTGATGTTTTCAACAGCTAAATGAAGCATCCCATGGAAAATTATACGAAATTAAATAAGCTGCTTGGCTGGCTTGTATTCCTTATTGCTACCATTACATACTTTCTTACCCTCGAACCTACGGCGAGCTGGTGGGATTGCGGTGAGTATATTGCAACAGCATATAAACTGCAGGTAGGCCACCCCCCGGGTGCACCCCTGTTCCAGCTTCTGGGAAGGTTTTTCTCGCTCTTTGCCTTTGGCGATACGTCGAAAGTGGCCATGATGATCAATGCCATGTCGGCTCTGAGCAGCAGCTTCACAGTATTGTTTCTGTTCTGGACCATCACCATGCTGGCCCGTAAACTTTTTGCCGGGAATGAAGAACTGACAAAAGGAAATATGTATGCCATCCTGGGCAGTGGCCTGGTGGGCGCCCTGGCATTTACTTTTTCCGATTCGTTCTGGTTCTCAGCGGTTGAAGGTGAAGTATATGCCATGTCGTCGTTTTTTACGGCAATTACCTTCTGGGCCATACTTCGGTGGGAAAAGGTAGCCAATGAAAATCATTCGCTGCGCTGGATTTTGCTCATTGCTTTCCTGGTCGGCCTTTCTATCGGTGTGCATATGCTTAACCTGCTTGCCATTCCTGCAATAGCTTTTGTGTATTATTTTAAAAAATATAAGGTCACTACAAAAGGGGTAGTTCTTACTTTGGCCATTTCCATGATATTGCTCAGCATTATAATGTTTGTGATCATTCCGGGTGTGGTAAGCCTTTCAACAGCTTTTGAGCTCTTTTTTGTAAATACGGCAGGGATGCCTTTCAACACCGGCACACTCATCTATTTTATTATCCTGATCGCCCTTATTGTGCTGGGAATCAGGTATACACACAAAAAAAACAAGGTATTGCTGAACGCGCTTGTTCTGAGCTTTGTGTTCATACTGATTGGATATTCTTCCTTTTTTCTGTTGATCATCAGATCAAATGAAAATACACCGATCGATGAAAACAGCCCCGAAGATGCCATCTCCCTGCTCGCTTATCTCAACAGGGAGCAATACGGCTCCTGGCCTAAAGTTTATGGGCAGTATTACACAGCACCTATTGTTGATTATGACGATGGCAATCCGCAGTATATCAGGGATGATAAATCCGGCAGGTATATTATTACCGATAAAAGGATTGGTACCATTCCTGTTTATGATAAGCGCTTTATGACCATTTTTCCGAGGATGTGGAGCAACCAGAAACCTGAGCACAAACGCATGTACAACCAGTACGTGAATAATGCCACTACCATTGATGTGAATGGCGAAAGCCTGAAAAAACCCTCTTTTGGCGACAACCTCGGATTCTTTTTTCGCTATCAGCTTGGGCATATGTATTTCCGCTATTTTATGTGGAATTTTGTGGGTCGGCAGGATAATATCGAAGCACAGCCGGGCCCGAAGAACGGAAACTGGATCAGTGGTATCCCTTTTATTGATAATTCAAGGCTGGGCAGTCAGGAAAACCTCCCCGACAGCATGTCGAACCCGGCACGGAATAAGTTTTATTTTTTGCCGCTTATCCTTGGCCTGATCGGTTTGTATTTTCATTTCCGTGCATCTAAGAAAGACGCCCTGGTGGTGACTTTGCTATTTTTTATGACCGGCATCGCGATTGTACTGTACCTGAACCAGTATCCATATCAGCCAAGGGAGCGCGATTACGCCTACACGGGTTCGTTTTATGCTTTTGCCATTTGGATAGGTTTGGGAGTGCTGGGCATTTATTCGTGGATGAAGAAATATATGGGCAGCAGTGGCATTATGGCCGGAGGCATCACCCTGCTTTGCCTCATCCTTGTACCGGGTATTATGGCCAGGCAGGGATGGGACGATCACGACCGTTCCGGAAAATATACAGCACGCGATTTTGGGATGAACTATCTGGCCTCATGTGATGAGGATGCCGTTCTAATCACAAATGGCGATAACGATACTTTCCCCTTATGGTATGTTCAGGAAGTTGAAGGATTCCGTACGGATGTAAGGGTGGTAAATTATATGCTCTCGTCAGGATACTGGTATGTGCATCAACTTGGCAGAAAGATATATGACTCCGAACCCCTGCCCTTAACACTTACTCCTGATCAGTATGAAAAAGGACGTAACCAATATATAATGTATGTCGACAGGGGAGTTAAAGGACGCGTTGAGCTAAGTGAACTGATTAATTTTATTGCAAGTGAGGATGAAAGAACAAAATTGCCACTCACTTCGGGAGAAAAGATCAACTATATGCCTGCAAAAAAGCTAAGGTTGATGGTTGATTCGGCCAAATGTGTTGAAAATGGCATTGTTCCCCCTGAAATGGCACACCTTATTGTTCCATATATTGAGTGGGATATCAAACAAAATGCCCTATATAAGAATGATCTTATGCTGCTCGATTTTCTCGCCACCAATAATTGGGAGCGACCCCTGTATTTCGCAAATCCGAACTCAATCGAGCGTGTTCTTGATATTGGTGAATATTGCCACCTTGAAGGAACCGTGTATAAATTCATGCCGGTAAAATCCAGTGAATATATCCCCGGCCTGGGTGGTGTCAATGCAAACAAATCCTACGATATCGTCATGAACGATTTTCGATGGGGCAACCTCAACGACCCCTCTGTTATTGTCGACAGGGAAAGCTATCGTCATGCCAGGATATTGAAACAAAACTTTCTCAGGATCGCGCAGGCCCTCAAAAATGAAAGTAGAATCGACAAGGCCGTCGATATTATGGATACGTGCCTTCATTATTTCCCCCACAATAAAATCCATTACGACATCATTATGATGCCTTATGTGGAGCTTTATTACGGCGCAGGCGAGGTTGAGAAGGCAAATGATGAAGTCAGGAAACTCCTTGATGTTTGCGATCAGGAACTTACTTATTTTCTTTCTCTCGACCCTGCTTTTGCTGATGCACTCTACAGTACAGAGATGCAGCAGGATATTGCCATGCTAAGGAGGATCGTGGAAGTTACGGAGATGAATGATCAACAGGAACTCTCTGATGAAGCTGAAGCAATTCTGATGAAACATATGGAAATTCTGGAATAAATAAAACCAGGAATCCATTTAGGCTTGTGCTATGACTTTTTTGCGGCGGGTTTATTCTTATTCCTGTAAATTATGAAAAGCGTGATCACTCCGAGCAATACAAAGGGGATGCTTAATAGCTGACCCATATTCAGGGTCATCTCTGTTTCGAAAGCTACCTGGGGCTCTTTCAGGAATTCGATCAGGAAGCGCACACTGAATACGAGTATCATGAACATTGCAAACAGAAAACCAGGCCTTGGTCTTCCATCGCGCTTAAGATAAACTGCCCACAAATAAACGAAAATAAGAAGGTAGGCCAATGCTTCGTAGATCTGTGTCGGATGCTTGGCAACAAGACTGGGGTCGGTATTGATAAACTTAAATCCCCAGGGAAGGGAAGTAGCTACACCAAAGATTTCGGAATTCATCAGGTTGCCGGTACGGATAAAGGCACCGGCAAGTGCAACAACAATTGATATCCGGTCAAAGACCCATATGAACGGCTTATGGATACGCTTTGAAAAAATAAGCAGGGCAATGATAATGGCAATTGCTGCGCCATGGCTGGCCAGCCCGCCTTTCCACACCATCAGTATTTGTATGGGATCGTTGAAATATTCGCGTGGTTCATAAAACAATACATGCCCGAGCCTGGCTCCGATAATTGTGGCAATGATCATATATGTGGCCAGTTGGTCAAGAACCCTGATAGCGATCCGTTCCTTTCTGAATATCTTATACATGATGATATAACCAAACACAAAACCCAGGGCAAACAGCAAACCATACCAGCGGGGGGCAAGTGTGCCAAGGCCGGGGATATCAACTTCGAAAATTACGGGTGTTGGGCTCCAGACAATTGAATTCAGGATCATAGGTGGTAAAATTTATTATGCAAATATAGATTTTTTTAGGTGTATTCTTTAAATCCGGTCAAGTAATTGTGCTACCCTTTCATGCAGTACCCTATGATCCGGCACAATTTTTAATCCTTCAAAATTTTTTGATGATCTGATGAGTTCCTCAAGATCGAATGCTTTTTGCGTTGTCGAGAAATAATGCTTCTGATCGTGATGCAGCCTGGCGAGGTATATCTGTTCTGTTTGTCCGGGTGTGGGCACAAATGCGGCCTGAAGTCCCAAAACAGCCATGTCCATAATGCTCGAATAGCCCGGCCGGCTTACAATAAGTGAAGAGGATTCCATGGCCTTTTGCATCTTTTTTGTATTAAGATGTGGATAAATGAAAACATTCCTTCTTTGATAAGCTGAATGCTCAGGTGCTTCAGGTTTTCCTAGCAGGACAATGGCTTTATAGTTGGTTCGTCCCAATTGATCGAGAACCATTTTTTCGAATATGCTCCTCTGCGGTTCAGGCCCGCTGATGATTACCATAAGATCGTAGCGCTCACCATTTTTGGATGACAATGCGGGGTTAAAGCGGGATTGGGGACCGATAAAAAAACAGTTTCCATCGGTAGCTGTATGCGAAAGGTCACCGGCAAGCCCCGGCCGCTCAGGGAGATCCGGGATCCAGCATTCATCATATTTTTGAATATAGTGATTATGGAAACGGTGCAGCAATTGCTCTGTTATACCCATCATTCCGGGTGCGCTTATTTTTACCTGATGCGTGATGTAAATACTGTATGTTTTTGGCGACCACATCCCAAACCTGTTGTCGGAGATAACTGCATGGATGTTGTGTGCATCAATTATTTTACTGACTTGCTGATGCTCACGCCTGATCGCCCTCAGGAGTTTTGGTGTCTGACGTAGCATTTCAACGGCCATGCTTCCCCCGGAAGGATAGTGAATGTTGTATCCTTCAACAGGAACGATCTGAATGCCGGGAAAACAGCTTTTAAGAAATGAAGCCGTTCGGCCACCGGCACCAACCAGCACATTGGCTTTCTGCCTCAATAACTGTTCAATAATGGGAATACACCTGCTGGCATGACCGATGCCCCAATCCAGTGGACAAATAAGTATATTTTTATTTTTTTTCAAAATTTTGAAAAAAATGAAGCTTTTAGTGGTGACATTTTTAAAAAAAAGATACTAATAGATAGGTGGGTATATCACGGCTTATGCCCGGGCTCTATAACCACCGGATAATTGATGATAAAAATACACATAACTGGCGAATTTGCTATACCGCCTGTTGTGAAACCGGAAGAACACCTGTAAAAGAATTAAATTCATGACAGACTATGATGACAAGGATCTGCTTTATCGAATAGCCATTACGCTTATTCCCGGAATTGGCAACATGAATTCAAAAAAATTGATTTCATGGATTGGTGAGCCGGAGATCCTGTTTACACAATCGAGGGCCAAAATCCTTAAAATTCCCGGAATGAATAAGATCCTGAAGGATGGGCCTAACGTTAAAATGCTTCTTGAAAGGGCAGAAACTGAACTTGAATTCATACGAAAAAATAAGATTAAACCTTTGTATTTTTATGATGATGACTACCCGGCCAGACTTAAGCATTGTGCCGATAGCCCCTTATTTTTATACTATAAGGGAAATGAAGATTTTCGTACGAAAAAGGCCATCGCCATTGTTGGTACCCGCCATGCAACTTCTTATGGTTGTCGCATTTGCGAAGAGATCATCGATGATTTTAGTGGCGATGATATTCTTATTGTAAGTGGAATGGCATACGGTATCGACAGCTGTGCACATCGCAGAGCCCTGGCTGCAGGGCTGAATACGGTTGGGGTGCTGGCGCATGGGCTCGATCGCATTTATCCTTTCCAAAACAGGAATATGGCACGCAGAATGCTGGGACAGGGTGGGCTGATCACAGAATTCCTGAGCGACACCATTCCCGACAGAGAAAATTTTCCTAAACGCAACCGCATCATTGCCGGACTGGTTGATGCCGTCGTGGTAGTAGAATCGGCAACAAAAGGTGGGGCTGTGATTACTGCAAATATTGCAAATTCATATAACAGAGATGTATTTGCCGTCCCCGGAAGGGTGAACGACGAGTTTTCCGATGGTTGTCATTTGCTGATCCGGAGAAATATCGCGGCACTGGTCAGATCGGCGGCTGATATCAGGTATTCGATGGGCTGGGATGGATCTGTGGAAAAGAAAAAAAATGATCTTGAATTGCTCCAAAATTGTGGGCCGGAAGAAAAAAAAGTGCTTCAGATCATTCTTGCCAAAGAGAAAGCTTCCGTTGATGATATTGTGATGATATCGGGCCTTGGCGCTTCCAAAACTGCATCCATTCTGCTGAAACTTGAATTTGAAGGTATCATCGCCGGCCTCCCCGGAAAGATGTATGCCATCCGAACATGAGTTTCCATAATAACGTACCTTTGCAAAATCCTAAACTCAGGTGAATTGGAAGGAATAGTAATTCAATCAACAGGAAGCTGGTACAGCGTATTGGGTTCTGACGGTAAAACTACTGATTGCAGGCTGAAAGGGAAATTCAAAATAAGTGGCATTAAAACCACGAACCCCCTGGCAGTTGGCGATAGAGTTGAGTTTTTTATTCAAAAGGATGAAGATACAGGACTGATAACCCGCATCCTTCCACGCAAAAACTATATTATCAGAAAGGCAACGAAACTGTCGAAAGAATCACACATTCTTGCCGCCAATCTCGATCAGGCACTCATGATCGCAACCCTGGCACTACCGCGCACATCGACAGGTTTTATCGATCGATTTCTGATCACTGCTGAGGCTTATCATATCCCGGCAGGAATTATTTTTAACAAGACCGACCTGTATGATGATAAAAAAATGGAGAAACTGGATGAGTTGCGGTCAGTTTATGAAAAAGCAGGATATCCCTCTTATGCCGTTTCGGCAAAAACCGGTGAGAATACGCATATGGTAAAAGCGCTTTTAAAAGACAAAATATCACTGCTGGCAGGTCATTCGGGGGTGGGGAAGTCGGCTCTTATTAATTATATTGAACCCCTACTGAACATTAAAACAAAACCAATCTCCAAAATGCACGATAAAGGAGTGCACACCACTACCTTTGCTACAATGTATAAACTCTCATTCGGCGGGTTTATCATTGATACCCCGGGTATTAAAGAGTTTGGACTGTACGAGCTTGATGAACAAACACTTGCTGAGCGCTACCCTGAAATGCGCGAATTAATGCCTCTGTGCAGGTACACCAACTGCACCCACATTAACGAACCCGGATGTGCAGTAAAGGAAGCTGTGAATGACGGCAGGTTCAGCAAACAACGCTATGAAGGATACCTGAGGATTATTTCAGATATAAACGACTAAATTAAAAACAATGATAGCAGAAGAATTGATCAGTGATATTATTTCCCCCTTAAAAACCAGCGATACGGTTGAAACAGCCATATCAATGATGGATGAGTACCGGGTGGCACATCTTCCTGTAGTTAACAATACAGCTTACCTGGGGCTCGTTTCGGAAGCCGACCTGCAGGAAAATCTGGAAGACATTGATTCTCCCATAGGAAATATAAGGCTTTCACACGCCAGACCCGCAATCAGGAATTTTGAACATATTTACGATGTCATAAAGCAAATGACTGAACTTGGCATCAGCGTTCTTCCGGTAATTGACTCCAACGACAATTATATTGGGGCGGTTAGCTTTGAAAGTCTTAATCGTAACCTTGTGAAGATGGCTGCCATCCAAAACCCGGGAGCAGTTATCGTTTTGGAGATGAGCCAGAACGACTATAGCCTTTCGGAAATTGCACAGATCATCGAATCAAATGATGCCAGGGTGCTTAGCATGTATATTACCACAGCTATTGATTCAACCACCATGGAGGTGATACTCAAGGTCAACAAGCAGGACATATCCGGGATCATCAGTACCCTTAACCGCTACAACTACAGCATAAAAGCATCGTTTGGGAAAGAAGAGGATCCTGATGATCTGAAAGACCGCTATGATTCACTAATGAATTACCTTAACGTTTAACATTCTTTTGATCTTGCCCCTCCTGATCAAATATCGGCAATTATCATTCCTGATTCCGGTAATCACATGGCTCGCATTCGCTGCACTGAATCCGCCAATTACTGCCGGGATGAATGCCAACAATACTGAGGTAATAATTCATAAGATAATTTTCAAAGGCAACAAGATTACAAAAGATCATATTATCAGGCGCGAACTTATGTTTGCCATCGACGATACCCTCCTGGAGCAGAACCTGGATGCCCTGGTTGAACAAAGCAGGGAAAACCTGCTTAACACTTCATTGTTCAATTTTGTGGAGGCCGAAGTGGTCTCTGTAGACGGGCAGCAGCAAAAAGTAAATGTCGTTTTTATATTCACCGAACGCTGGTATATCTGGCCATGGCCGATAATTGAATTTGCCGACCGGAATTTCAATACCTGGTGGCAGGATAATCGCAACCTCTCAAGGATGAGTTACGGAGTTGTACTGAAATGGAACAATTTCAGAGGCAGAAAAGAATCTGTTGATTTTACCGCTCGTTTCGGATATAACGAATTATATGGGCTTGATTATACCCTTCCATATCTTGACAAAAATGAAACTTTTGGGATCGGCATGGGGGTTTTTTATGGCCGAACCAGAGAAGTGCCTGTGATCAATATCAATGATAAACTTCAATACTTCAAAGATGATGATTACCTTATGGAATCAGTCAATGCATATATTGGTCTGATCTATCGTAAACAAATCTATAACACACACACCCTGCTGCTGGGTTATGATCTGAAAACATTTGAAGATACACTGATCAGGATCAACCCGTCTTTTTCGCTTGAAGAAAGAACGAAACTCCAGTATTTTACACTCTCATACCAGTTTAAAAGCGATCATCGCGATTACAGGCCCTATCCTCTTGAAGGATATTATTTCGACCTGGAGCTGGCCGCAAAAGGGTTTGGCTTGCTTGAAAATGGTGGGCTCGAAAACTTTTATGTGCTTACTACCTTCAGGAAGTTTATGAAGCTCAATAAAGGCTTTTATTTTGCAGCAGGCATCAATTCGAAGTTTTCCAATAATGCAAAACAACCCTATTTCATGATTGAGGCGATAGGCTTTGGCAGGGATATTGTCAGGGGCTATGAATACTATGTGGTCAATGGCAATAATTTTGGGATATTCAAAAGTAACCTGAAGTTTGCACTTTTGCCGAAACGTGAGTTTGACATTGATTTTATCCGGTCGGATAAATTTGGACGAATACATTATGCTTTTTATATCAATGCTTTCTTCGACCTTGGCTTTGCCGATCACTTTTATCCCGGCCCGGGATTAAACAACAAGCTTGAAAATACCTTGCTGCTCGGCTATGGCCTCGGCCTTGATTTTGTTACATATTACGATCTGGTATTCCGCTTCGAATATGCTATAAACAAAATGAATAAACAGGGATTCTACCTTCATTTTACCGCACCCATCTGAGTGCTTGTGCCTTTCTGTTCTTCATCTTCTTCTTAACATGCAGTCGTAGAGTATAATAACATAATTGATTCAGTTTGAATGAGATTTGTTAATTATTGTTAAGCCCATGTTCGTTAATTCCCGTATTTTTGTAAACTTGCAAAGATTTTTATAAATATCAGCATATCAGGCAATGAAGCTTGCGCTATTTGGAAAAGACATCAGGGAGAAGAATAAGGAATACCTCATCCGGCTTATCAGGCGACTGAAAGAATACGATGCCGAACTATTGGTTCATGAATCCTATTATCCCGGCATCAGCGAAATTTGTAAGTCTTTTGATATTACCGATACATTTAAGGGGTATGACGATCTTGCCGGAAATACCGATATGGTATTGTCGATAGGGGGCGATGGAACATTACTTGACACTGTTTCTCTGGTCCGCGACTCAGGGATACCGGTATTGGGAATAAACCTGGGACGCCTGGGATTTTTATCGAGTATTTCATGTGATGACCTGATCCCTGCAATAGATAAGGTAATGGCAGGGCAGTATACCCGCGATCAAAGAACCCTGCTGAAACTCGAAAGCAAAAAAGGCTTGTTTGGGGAGTTCAGTTATGCATTGAACGACCTTACAGTAACAAGGAAGGATTCAACCGCCCTGGTGGTGATCCATGTTTATGTCGACAATCTTTTTCTTAACTCTTATTGGGCCGATGGATTGATCGTTGCCACTCCCACAGGCTCAACAGCATATTCGATGAGCAGTGGCGGACCGATCGTTTCTCCCGGATCGGAGAATTTTGTGATCACCCCCATAGCACCGCACAATCTTACCATCAGGCCAATTGTTGTGTCGGATAAAAGCGAGATCAGGATCAGTGTGGAAGGTCGTGATAAAAAATTTCTGGTAAGCATCGACTCAAAAACAGATATACTTAACTCCGGTGACGAATTGATCCTTAAAACAGCAGATTTTAAATTCAACCTTGTTCAGATTGAAAACAAGGATTTTTTTACTACCATCAGGGATAAACTCAAATGGGGCCTTGATGTGAGAAATTAATTATTGAAAGTATAAGAAATTTGGAAATAATGCGTTTGGGGAATAACATGAAAAGGATAATATTGATCATGCTTCTGGGCATGATAACATTCGGCCTGAACGCACAGAAAACCGCAGAGATTGGAATCTTTGGTGGTGGGTCTTATTACCTTGGCGATTTGAACCCCGGATTTCACTTCCTTATGACCAAACCTGCGTATGGCCTGGTTGCACGTTATAATCTCGACGCCAGATGGGCCATAAAATTGTCGGCCATGCAGGGTGAAGTGGCTGGCGATGACAGGAAAACAGGCGCAGTGGAAAACAGGGAAATGTATTTTAATTCACAAATAACGGATATTTCCGCTGTGGTCGAATTTAATTTTTTTAATTACTGGACCGGGAGTACGAGAAACTTTGTCGCCCCTTATATTTTTGGTGGCCTTGGCGTGTTTATGTTCGAACCCGAAGCTGATGGTATATTGCTAAGGGATCTTGGGACTGAAGGACAAAACATTGGTTTCGAGGGACGATCGCCATACCAGACAACACAATTGGCCATTCCTTTCGGAATTGGATTTAAATACAGTCTGAATACCCGCCTTGGTATTGCCGTTGAATGGGGCCTCAGGAAAACATTTACCGATTATATAGATGATGTAAGTACAACCTATTATCTCGACGGGGAGTCGATAAATCCTTCCACACCTGCAGAATATTATTCAGATCCTACTTTGGATCATCAACCATATATAGCCCGGGGCAACGCAAGTACGATGGATTGGTATGCGTTTTTTGGGTTGAGCATTACATATAAATTCCGCTTGGGTGGCAACAGAGGTTGCAACGACGGCGGTTTTAGAGAAGACTACTAATATGCCAAAAGAATCGATCGATCTCGTAAACCGTATTGACCCTGAGCGCCTGCCCAGGCACGTTGCCATCATCATGGATGGCAATGGACGCTGGGCACGGCAGCGCGGAAAACCACGGACTTTTGGCCATCAGAATGGTGTTACTTCGGTGAGGGAAACTACAGAAGCAGCAGCTGAACTGGGAATCGAATATCTGACGCTTTATGCCTTTTCGACAGAAAACTGGAACAGGCCGAAGTTTGAGACTGATGCCCTTATGACCCTGCTCCTGCAAACCATCAATAAGGAAGTTAAAACATTGACAAAAAATAATATTCGCCTCGAAGCTATTGGCGATCTGGAAAGCCTTCCTGCAAGTACGCGCAAGCAACTTGAAAAAGCAATGATAAAAACCGCCGGCAATACCCGAATGACACTCGTGCTGGCCCTTTCATACAGCGCAAGGTGGGAGATACTAAAGGCAGTCAGAGGAATGGCTGAAGAACTGAAAATGGGAAAACTGGATGCAAAAGATATAAACACAGACCTTTTTGCCACTTTTCTTGAAACAAAAAATATGCCCGACCCCGAACTCCTTATACGTACTTCTGGCGAGTACAGGATCAGTAATTTTTTGCTCTGGCAGATTGCATATGCCGAGCTGTATTTTACCGGTAAATTGTGGCCTGATTTTAGGAAAGATGACCTCTATCATGCCATCATCGACTTTCAGGCAAGAGAAAGAAGGTTTGGAAAAACAAGTGAACAATTAAAAGCAGACTAAGCAGGGATGAGAAGAAAAATTATAAAAAAAACAGGGTTGAAGAACGTCTTCTGCAAAACTTCGTTTTTCCGGATTATTGCCCTGGTTGCAGCTTTATTTATATTGCTGCCGGTTTTTGGGCAGGTAAGTGTTGGTGATGATCTGGAAGTGATCGATTATTCCTCCCCGAAAAAATATGAAATTGGAGGCATTACTGTATCCGGTGTCGAATACCTCGATGCAAACGTGCTTATTATGCTCTCAGGCCTGAAGATAGGTAGCAGGGTGGAGGTTCCCGGTGAGGACATTACCAATGCCATTAAAAAATTATGGGATCAGGGGCTTTTTGAAGATATCAGGATCATAGCCAGCAGGATTCAGGGAGATATGATCTTTCTGGATATTTACCTGCTCGAACGCCCGCGTCTTACAAAATTTGCATTTAAAGGCGTACGTAAATCGGAAGCTGAAACCCTGCGTGATGATATGCGCATTACAAGGGGAGATGTTGTTACGGATAATCTGCTTATACGGATTCAAAATATTATTACGGACTACTACAGCGGAAAAGGCTTTCTGGATGCTGAAGTTGATATTGCCCAGATCCCCGACACCAGCAAACCGAATAATGTGATCCTGGAGATTAATGTTGAAAAGAATGAAAGGGTAAGGATATACGCGATAAATATTCATGGCAATGAATATCTTTCTGCACAGAAAGTAAAAGCCGCTTTCAAGGAAACAAAGGAAAAGGGGCTTTTCAGACCTCTTTACGGGCTCGACCAACTACTTGTTGATGCCGTCTGGGATGCTCTCCGGTTAAAGTTTCCCAAAATGATCGAGGATTTTCAATCGTATGCGAACAACACCTTCCGTTTCAGGATATTTAAATCGTCAAAATTCATTGAGGAAAACTATCAGGACGACCTGGTAAAGCTTATCAATAAATATAATGAAGTAGGTTACAGGGATGCAAAGATCCTCCGCGATAGCATCTCGCGCAATCCTGATGGCAGCCTCAATATAGATATATGGATCGATGAAGGGAATCAATATTATTTCCGGAATATTACCTGGGTAGGGAACACAAAATATTCAAGTGAGTATTTGAACAATGTACTGCGTATTCAAAAAGGCGATATTTACAATAAAGAATTACTGACCACCAATCTGCTGTTCAACCCCAACGGCTTTGATGTTAGCTCGATATATATGAACGAGGGTTACCTGTTCTTTAATGCCGAACCTGTTGAAGTTTTGATCGAAAACGACTCGATCGACCTTGAGATCAGGATCAGGGAAGGCAAACAGGCTACCATCCGTAAAGTGGAGGTGAAAGGTAATACCAAGACCAACGACCACGTGGTGATCCGTGAGATAAAAACCCGGCCCGGCGAATTATTCAGCAGGGAGGCAGTGATCCGTACCGTGCGCGAACTTGGTCAGTTAAGGTACTTTAACCCTGAAACCATCAGCCCCGATATTGTCCCCAATCCGGAAGACGGCACCGTAGATATTATCTATTCTGTTGAAGAGACTTCTGCCGACCAGATCGAGCTCTCAGGTGGATGGGGATATGGCCGCATCATTGGTACGCTGGGTGTTTCATTTAATAATTTCAGCCTCAGGAACTTCTTTACCAAAGGTGCCTGGAAACCCATACCCTCCGGCGACGGACAAAAACTTTCCGTGCGTGTGCAAAGTTACGGAAGAGGATATATCAGCTATAGCGCTTCTTTTACCGAACCCTGGCTTGGAGGCCGGAAACCCAATGCCTTTAGCGTATCATACTACCATTCGCTTTATTCCAACGGTTTGCCAAAAAGTGATCCCAACAGGGCATATTTTAAGATCAATGGACTTACATTCGGATTGGGTCAGCGCCTGAAGTGGCCCGACGATTTCTTTACCCTCTACCAGGCCGTCAACCTGCAGCGCTATGACCTTTACCAGTATACCACCATTTTTACTTTTGGCGACGGATCAGGAACATACAATAACTTTAATTATAATATTGTACTGGGGAGAAACTCTACCGCTCCCAGCTATATTTATCCCAGAACCGGTTCCAACCTTTCGCTCTCGCTTGAATTAACCCCGCCATATTCAGCTTTTAGCAATGCTGATTATTCAAGCATGACGGAAAACAAAAAATATCAGTGGATCGAGTACCATAAGTGGAAATTCGAGGCAACCTATTTCCTCGAGGCAGCGCCAAAACTGGTTCTCATGGGCCGGCTCAAATTTGGTTTCCTGTCGGCATACAACAGCGATATCGGTGTTACTCCTTTTGAGCGCTTTTACCTTGGTGGCGACGGACTGTCGGGCTATAATAACCTTGATGGCAGGGAGATTATCGGCATGCGCGGCTATGGAAACGAAACACTTACACCTTTTTATTACCGCGACAGGAATATTGGCGGTACGGTATATAGCAAATATACACTCGAATTAAGATACCCCTTATCACTTAATCCTTCTGCCACCATTTATGCTTTGGGATTTCTTGAGGCCGGTAAGTCATGGCTTTATCACCCCGAGTTTAATCCTTTCGACCTGTATCGTTCGGCAGGAATTGGCTTGCGTGTATTCTTGCCCATGTTTGGTATGCTGGGCCTCGACTGGGGCTACGGATTTGATGAAGTCCCCGGCCTGCCCGGAGCCAATGGCGGACAATTCCACTTTTCTATTAACCAATCAATCGATTAAAATGAACATGAAAAACAATTATGGCAGGTTTTTTGTGTTAGCTTGAAATAAACATCGGAGGAAAAACAAATGAAAAAACTGATCTTGACAATGGCCGTATTGATATCGGCATTCGCAGTAACACAGGCACAAAAATATGCCTACGTCGATTCTGACTACATTCTTGAAAATATACCTGAATATCAGGATGCTCTCGACATCCTCGACGAATTTTCCATTCAGTGGCAAAAAGAAATAGAAGAGAAATTTGCTGAAGTTGATGAGTTGTATAAACAATATCAGGCTGAAGCAGTATTGCTTCCTGAAGATATGAAGAGGCAACGCGAGAATGAAATAATAAAGAAAGAAAAAGCTGCCAAAGAATTGCAAAAACAGCGCTTTGGCCGCGAAGGCGACCTCTTTAAGAAACGGCAGGAACTGGTCCAGCCTATCCAGGAAAAAGTATATAATGCCATCGAAGAAATAGCAATGTCAAACAACTATGCATTTGTGTTTGATAAAGCCGGCAGCCTTACTATTTTGTTTGCCCAGCCCAAGTTCGACCTGTCGGATGATGTGCTTGACGAAGTAGGTACGGTGATGCAAACCGTACGCCGCGAAGACCGCAGGCGACCGGGAGCAGGCGGTAGCTCTTCATCTTCTTCGGCAAGTCCGGGGGCCAACAGCAGAAATGCCAATAAGATGCTCGAGCAGCAAAAGAATCGTTAGTGGCAAATGATATCCTTAGTTGATACAAATTGCCGTATTAATGATATGATTATTTGCGATTGAAAAGAATTATTCCCTACATTTGCGCCAAATTGAGCAATAATAATATAGAAAAATAAGATGAAAAACATTCTGAAAATCACACTGGTTATGACCCTGATGCTCGCTGCAGCAACTGCATGGTCGCAATCCAATTTAAAAATTGGTTATATCGATTCACAGGCTCTGATCGAATTGATGCCTGAAAAGGATTCAGTCGAAGCCCAGTTAATTGCCTACCAACGTTCTCTTGAAGAACAGATTGGGGCAATGTATCTGGAATATCAGAATAAGGTTGCCGACTATACAAATAATATCGATGGAATGTCTGATATTATTAAGCAAACCAAAGAACGCGAAATTGCCGACCTGGAAACGAGGATCAACGAATTTCAGCAAGGGGCCGAGCAGGACTTTGGTGCAAAACAGCAAAAGCTCTACAATCCCTTAATTACTAAAGCAAAGAATGCTATCGACGAGGTCGCCCGTGCCAATGGATTTACGTATATTCTTGATGTGAGTATGGGTACCGTGCTTTATTATGAAGCAGGCGAAGATATCCTCCCCCTTGTAAGGGCAAAAATGGGCCTCTAGGCCGGACCATAAAAATTTAAAGAAAGCCCTGCAGAAATGCGGGGTTTTTTGTTCTATTTATACCAGCCGGCATACATCCTGTAACTGTTGGCAATACGTTCGATCTCGCCCTCGAGCAGCGCCCTGTCGATATCCTTGATCTTTTTTGCCGGCACCCCGGCGTAAACACTGCCTGATTCAACCACAGTACCTTTCGACACAAGTGCTCCGGCTGCAACAATGCTGTTGCTCTCTATAATTGCGTGATCCATAATGATGGCCCCCATGCCGATAAGTACATTGTCCTGTATTGTGCATCCGTGCACAATGGCATGGTGGGCAATCGAAACATTATTGCCAATTTCGACGGCCGCTTTTTTATAGGTACCATGCACCATCACGCCGTCCTGAATATTAACGTTGTTGCCGATATGTATGTATGTTACATCACCCCGGACCACCGCATTGAACCATATACTGCAATGATCGCCCATCACTACTTCGCCAATGATGGTGGCGTTATCTGCAAGGAAACACTCCTCGCCAATAATGGGTTTTATGCCCCTGAGGGTTTTAATGAGTGCCATAACTAATGTTTTTGTTCTTATTGTGTGCCGTTAAGGATCTCCTTCGGGTAATCAAGCGAATAATGCAATCCCCGGCTTTCTTTTCTTAACATGGCCATTTTTATAATGAGGTAACCCACATTGATCATGTTACGCAATTCGCAAATGTCAACGGTCAGAATGGATTTGGTGTAAAGGTCTTCCGTTTCCCGGTTTATGATCTCCAGCCTGTCGAGCGCCCGCTTCAGGCGAAGGTTGGAGCGAACAATGCCCACATAGCTGCTCATGATCGAACGCAACTCTTTTAGCGATTGCGTAATGAGGATGAGTTCCTCGTTGAGAACAGTGCCTTCCGCGTTCCAGTCAGGAACATCATCTTCAAAACCAATATTTTGGATATCCTCTATTGCATCGAGGCTGGCACGGTGTGAAAATACTGCCGACTCAAGCAACGAATTTGATGCCAAACGGTTGGCTCCATGCAAACCTGTGCTGGCGCATTCGCCTGAAGCATAAAGATTGATCAATGAACTGCGTCCGTATTCATCCACCTTAACACCTCCGCATATGTAATGCGCCGAGGGTACGACTGGTATCATTTCGTGGGTGATATCGATCCCCAGGCTGAGGCATTTGGCATATATACGCGGAAAATTATTGATGAGATCGTCCTTGTCGATATGGGTGGCATCGAGGTAGACATGCTCATCGCCCGATAGTTTCATTTCACTATCAATTGCTCTCGCAACAATATCCCTGGGAGCAAGCGACTTCCGATCATCGTATTTGTGCATAAACTCCTGACCCCTGGTCGTCCTGAGTACGGCTCCAAAACCCCTGAGTGCTTCTGTTATAAGAAAAGAAGGTTTTTCTTTCGGGTGGTAAAGCGAGGTGGGATGGAATTGTATAAACTCCATGTTTTCTACCTTCGCCTTGGCACGATAGGCCATGGCAATGCCATCGCCTGTGGCAATATGCGGATTTGTTGTGTTGCTGTATACATTTCCTGCTCCACCGGTAGCCAGCATGGTCTTCTTGGCCAGAAAAGTAATGATCTCGCCCGTCTTCATATCCATCGAATATATCCCGTAACAGGCAATATTCGTATCTTTTCGCTTAACATCAATGCCCAAATGGTGCTGTGTAATAAGATCTATGGCAAAATGGTTTTCGAGCATCTCAATGTTGGGATGTTCTTTTATCTTACTGATCAATGACCTTTCTATTTCAAGGCCGGTACTGTCTTTATGATGAAATATCCTTTTTTCGGAGTGTCCGCCCTCCCTGGCAAGGTCATAATCGCCCTCCTCATTCAGATCGAATTGTGCCCCCCATTCGATAAGTTCTCTGATGCGGGCTGTAGATTCTCTGATTGTAATTTCAACGATGCTCTTGTTGTTAAGCCCGTCGCCTGCCGAAATCGTATCAATAATGTGCTTTTCATAGGTGTCGGGGGTGTACATAACTGCTGCAATACCTCCCTGTGCGTATTTTGTTGCACTTTCCTCAACATCGGCTTTGGTTAGGATGCAAACTTTTCCATGATCAGCCACCTTCAGGGCATAGATCAAGCCCGCTATTCCTGAACCTACAACCAGAAAATCAACTTTTTTTCGCATAGCAATAATATTATAACTGCAGCAATGACTGTATCGGGTCGGCTCCGCCAAGCAGCATTTTTTCGGGATTCTCAAGCATTTCTTTCACTTTAACAAGAAACCCGACTGATTCGCTGCCGTCAATGATCCGGTGATCATAAGATACAGCCACATACATTACAGGGTGTATTTCAACTTTTCCGTTCACGGCTACCGGACGTTCTACAATATTATGCATACCGAGTATAGCACTTTGCGGTGGGTTGATGATGGGTGTCGAAAGCATAGATCCGAATACTCCTCCGTT
Organism: Bacteroidales bacterium; assembly: GCA_032250805.1. GTDB lineage: Bacteria > Bacteroidota > Bacteroidia > Bacteroidales > B18-G4 > B18-G4. The sequence goes on along the minus strand of JAVVEM010000004.1, from coordinate 62,475 downwards.
GGTGATGGTGAATGTGCCACCCTTCATTTCATCCAGGCTTAGTTTCCCATCTCTGGCTCTGGTGGCCAGTTCTTTTATTTTTATTTCGATCTCATGCAGGGCCAGCTGTTCTGCATTTCGGATAACCGGAACCATGAGCCCTTTGGGAGTGCTTACCGCAATGCCCACATCGGCATATTTAAAGGTAACAATTTCTTCGCCATCAATCTGTGTATTCACTTTCGGGAAATGCTGCAGGCCGATGGTAACTGCTTTGGTAAAGAATGACATGAACCCGAGGCCAACACCAAATTTTTCTTTAAAGGCTTCTTTATATTTATTCCTTATCTCCATGACCGGACTCATGTTCACTTCGTTGAAAGTAGTGAGCATGGCGGTTTCATTCTTTACCGATACCAATCGCTCCGAAAGCTTGATGCGCAGTGTGCTCATCTTTTTCCGTTCAGTATCGCGTGTGCCGCCCTGCTCTGATGCCTGGGCAAGCGGTGAGGCCTGGCCCTGTTTATGGTCAAGAAAAAAAGCCACATCTTTTTTCCCTGCCCTGAATTTGCGCAGAAAATCAGCAAACTCTTTTTCCGTGCTGCCACTTTCGTGCAAAAGCTTTTTTGCCAAAGGAGACAGATTTACCAGACTATCTTCTTCAGTTTTCTTTGTTTCCTCAGCTTTTTCCTCCTTTTTTTCAGGCTTTGTGTCGCTTTCCTTTACTTCCTGTTCGGGTTTGTCTTCCTTCTCCCGGGCAGGTGTTTCTTTCTTTTTTCCCTGAGCTTCAGTATTTATCGTGGCTATAACAGCACCTACCTCCAAAGTATCGCCTTCGGCTGCTTTCAGGCTGATCTTTCCCGTATCTTCGGCACTTATCGTAAGTGTGGCTTTATCAGAATCAATTTCTGCTATTTCATCATCCTTTTCCACCTGCTCTCCATCGTCAACCAGCCAACTTGCCAATTGCACCTCAGTAATGGATTCGCCCGGGCTCGGAACTTTAATTTCAATGATCATAGGTTTTTGTATCTGTGAGCGTTAATCTAATCTTTTTACCTTGTTGAGGGCCGAAAATGTTCCGGCATTGATCTTGTCTTTACCAAGTTTTTCTGCTTCTATGTCGAACGATCGCCATCTGTTACCAATGCATATCATTCGGCATTCCTCATCTACCATAGGGCAATCGCATTTGCCAAACGCCTTTTCAATGATCTTTCTTTGCCTGATTGAATGAAACTTGCTTGAGCCTGTTGCCGGACTGCCGCTTGCCGGCCGTGCCACAAGTCTCAGGCTCAGTTCGTCGAAGTGCAGCTTAAGGAATGGCCAGGGCCCCATATTTACAGGTTCTTCCTGAACCCACACCCAGTCGCCGGCATGCTTATATTTTTTAATTGTATCCTGTAATTTTTTATATGGCAGCGGAAACAATTGCTCTAACCTGATGATGGCCGTATCGAAAAGGTTTTTCTTTTCTTTTTCTTCCAGAAGCTCATAATAAAGTTTACCGGTGCAAAAGATCACCCGTTTGATTTTCTGCACCTCGGCCTCATGATCGTCGATCAATTCCATGAAACTCCCGGTAGCAAAATCCTTAATGGGCGAAACGCATGCCGGGTGCCTTAAAAGACTCTTGGGAGTAAAAATGATCAATGGCTTCCTGATTTTTCTCTTTAATTGCCGTCTGAGCACGTGAAACATGTTTGCCGGAGTACTGGCATTGACCACCTGCAAATTTTCTTCAGCGCAAAGGTTAAGAAATCTTTCCATGCGGCCACTTGAGTGCTCAGGACCCTGACCTTCGTAGCCATGCGGAAGCAGAATCACCAGGTCGTTCATCACATTCCATTTATCTTCAGCACTGCTAAGAAACTGGTCAATGATGATCTGCCCGCCATTGGCGAAGTCGCCAAATTGTGCTTCCCATATCGTAAGTGTATGTGGTGAGGCCAGAGCGTAACCATATTCAAATCCCAAAACACCATATTCAGATAATGGCGAATTGAAGATTTCAATTTTGGACTGACCTTTTCTAATATTGTTCAGGGGGACATATTCTTTTTCCGAATCTTCGATCTTGAGCACTGCATGCCGGTGCGAAAAAGTACCTCTGGCCACGTCCTGTCCGCTAAACCTTACCGGAATACCTTCATCAAGAAGTGTTCCGTAGGCCAGCAATTCGCCCATTGCCCAATCAAGTTTATCCCCTTCTTCAAGCATTTTTAAACGGTTTTCCTGCAAACGGACAAGCTTGGTGAAAAGCTTTTCGTCCTTAGGAATGGAACAGATATGTTTACCTATCCGGAACAGGTCTTCTTTTTTTACGCCTGTTTCGGGCGATTGAATAAAGTCGGTGGGACCAGCCTTGCTGATATCTTTCCAGGTATCTTTTAAAAAGGAACCAATGCTGGCTTTTCCCATGCTTTTGGTTTTCTCCAGATTTGCTTCCAGCAGGGCATTGATTTCTTTCTCGGTTTTCCTGCTTTCACCTTCGGTGATTATTCCCTCAGAGATGAGCTGTTTTCGGTATATTTCAAGAGGGTTCGGGTGCTTTTCAATGAGTTTGTATAATATTGGTTGTGTAAAACGCGGTTCGTCACCTTCGTTATGGCCGTATTTACGATAACATAGCAAGTCGATGAATACATCTTTGTGGAATTTCTGCCGGAACTCCATTGCAAGCTGTATGGTATAAATCAGTGCTTCCACATCGTCGCCGTTCACATGGAAAACAGGGCTTAACGTTATCTTTGCCACATCAGTGCAATATGTGCTCGAACGGGCATCCAGGTAATTGGTTGTAAAGCCGATCTGGTTGTTGATTACAACATGAATGGTGCCCCCTGTGCGGTATCCGCTGAGTTCCGACATTTGTAATACCTCATATACCACTCCCTGCCCGGCAATGCTTGCATCGCCATGAATAAGAATAGGGGCGAGGCGTTTATAGTCGCCTTTGTAATCCTGGTCGATCCTGGCCCGGGATATTCCCTGAACAACAGGGTCAACAGCTTCAAGGTGAGATGGATTGGGCGAGAGTGTGAGTTTGATCTGCTTGTCGCCAACTTTTTTTTGTGTGGTAAATCCAAGGTGGTATTTCACGTCACCAAGCAAATATTCTTCTTCATACTCTTCACCCTCAAATTCGTGGAAAAGTTTCTCATAAGGCTTATCCATAAAATTGGCAAGTACATTTAACCGGCCCCTGTGCGGCATCCCGATAATAAATTCTTTTATGCCCAGTTCAGCGCCGGTGCGTGTAATGGCATCCAGTGCAGGGATGAGCGATTCAGCCCCTTCCAGCGAAAAGCGCTTTTGTCCGGGGAATTTTTTATGGATAAATTTTTCATAAAGCACAGCTTTGCTGATCATTTCCAGAAACTGTAGTTTCTGTTCCTTGCTGTATGACGGTTGGTTCCGGCTGCTTTCCATCCGTTGCTTCAGCCAGTCTACAACCTCAGGATGCCTGATATACATGAACTCGGCTCCTATCGCGCTGCAATAGGTTTTGTGAAGATGTGCAATGATCTCGCGAAGGCTGGCCGGGCCCAGGCCTATATCGTTCCCGGCCTGGTAAATTGTATTCATATCCTTCTCCGTTAAACCGAAGTTCTCATGATCCAGTGTCGGGGTGTATTTACGCCGGGTCCTCACAGGATTGGTCTTCGTAAATAAATGCCCTCGCTGCCTGTAAGCATTAATGAGGTTTATAACCTTGAATTCAGAAGGATAATCCTTATCGGTGATTGATTTGGGTTTATAGTCTTGCCGTGCAAACTCAAACCCCTCGAAGAAATGCCGCCAGTCGTCGGAAACTGATGCCGGATCATCCAGAAAATCCTGGTATAACTTATCGATGGCATCCGGATCGGAGCTGTTTATAAAGGAATGTATATCCATGATCAGTAATGCTGCAGACCTGCAAAGTTATGAATAATTAAGAATGGTTCAATATAATTTGTATAACACTCAGGGCACAACAAGTGTTCACAGGGTATAAAAAAAGTCCCGCTGGCGGGACTTCTTTATAATAAGATTCTGAACAGATCGGTACTAGTCCGGGATAATTGCATCTACCGGGCATACATCTGCGCAAGAACCGCAGTCGGTGCAAATATCCGGATCGATTACATAGATATCACCTTCTGAGATCGCTTCAACAGGGCATTCGTCAATGCAGGTTCCGCATGCTGTGCAGTCGTCTGTGATTTTGTAAGCCATAATTGTGTTTTTTTAATGAATTAAAAAAGATTCGATGCAAATATAAAACACATATTTTTTATGAACGAATGTTTTCGGAAAGCCTTTTATTAATTTATTTCTTTTCTAAATAGCGGGCTCATGATCGATCTTATTTTAATAATGTTCCAATTAGGCTGCATATATTTAAATTTTGTTAAGATTTGCTCATGGTTAATGTATAAAACTTATAACTTTGCAGGGATGTTTTAAACAAACAGAAACGATGTCGAAAAAAGTAAATAAAGTAATTGAAGTTGATGCTGTAGTCGTAAAATTTGCGGGTGATTCGGGTGATGGCATGCAACTAAGCGGAAATCAGTTTTCAGATACATCTGCCTTTGCCGGTAATGACCTGGCCACCTTTCCCGACTATCCATCAGAGATCCGTGCCCCTCAGGGCACTGTAGCCGGTGTTTCGGGCTTCCAGTTGCATATTGGCCATAAAGAGATCGATACACCTGGCGACCTGGCTGATGTTTTGGTCGCACTGAACCCGGCGGCGCTGAAAGCCAATATGAAATGGGTTAAGCCCGGAGCCACCATCATAATCGATATCGATAACTTCGATAATAAATATTATAAAAAGGCTGGCTATATTGAGGATCCTCTTGGTGATGGCACACTTAAGGGCTATAATGTGGTGAAAGCTCCAATCACCCAGTTGAGTAAAACTTCGGTAAAAGACCTTGCCGTGGATCCCAAATCAGCCGAGCGGACCAAGAATCAATTTGCCCTGGGTATCCTTTACTGGTTATTTAATAAAGACCTTAAATACGGAGAGGATTTTATTGATAATAAGTTCGGGAGCAAAAAACCTTTGCTTGCCGAAGCCAACAAGCGGGTGCTGAGGGCAGGTTATAATTATGCTGAAACGGTTGAAGCCCTCCGCACAACATACCAGATCAACCCCATCAAGAACCGTAAAGGGCGCTTCAGAAATATTACAGGCAATATTGCTACCGCCTGGGGGCTTGTTGCGGCTGCAGAACGTGCCGGGATGGAACTCTTTCTTGGATCATATCCTATTACTCCGGCCTCGGAGATACTTCAGGAGCTTTCAAAGATGAAGCAATTTGGTGTAAAAACATTTCAGGCCGAAGACGAGATCGCAGGGATTACTTCTGCCATCGGAGCCAGCTTTGCCGGCGATTTTGCCGTTACTTCCACATCCGGCCCCGGCCTGGCACTTAAGAGTGAAGGCATTGGCCTGGCTGTAATTACCGAATTACCTATTGTGATCGTAAATGTGCAGCGGGGTGGCCCTGCTACCGGCCTGCCTACCAAACCCGAACAGGCCGACCTGATGCAGGCCCTCTATGGCCGTAATGGCGAAAGCCCATGTGTGGTAATCGCTGCCAGCACACCTGCAAACTGCTTCCATTATGCTTATATGGCCAGCAAGATCGCACTTGAACATATGACCCCCGTGATCCTGCTTACCGACGGTTACCTGGCAAATGGATCGGAACTGTGGAATATTCCCGATATTAAGGAACTCCCCGACATTAAGCCACCCTTTGTGCCCGATAATGCAGATTATCAGCCTTACCGGCGGGATGAAAAGAAACTTTCACGCTTCTGGGCTTTACCCGGACAGGAAGGGATGCGGCATCGTATTGGCGGACTTGAAAAGGAAGATATTACGGGAAATGTTTCGCATAACCCCATGAACCACGAAAAAATGGTGCGAACCAGGGAAGAAAAAGTACAGCGGGTGGTAAACTATATTCCCGAACTCGAAGTTTCAGGTGAAGATAATGGTGATCTGCTCGTTGTCGGGTGGGGAGGCACATATGGTGCCCTGATATCAGCCGTTAAAGATATGCAGGAGGAAGGTAAAAAGATCAGCCTTGCACAATTCAATTATATCAAACCCCTGCCGGCCAATACCGAGGAGGTATTTAAGAAATTTAAACATATCGTGGTTTGTGAAATTAATCTGGGCCAGTTTGCCAACTATTTGCGGATGACTTTGCCCGGATATAACTATCAGCAACACAATAAAATTCAGGGTCTTCCTTTCATGATTTCAGAATTGAAGGAAAGATTCAATAAAATTCTGGAGGGATAGAGAATGGCTGAAGAGAAAACAATTGAACAGATTGAGGTTACAAAGGCTGATTATAAAAGCGACCAGGTTGTGAAATGGTGCGCCGGTTGTGGCGACTTTGCCATACTCTCGGCAATACAAAGTTGCCTGGTTGAAAGTAAAGTCAGAAAGGAAGATGTGGTATTCGTTTCGGGGATCGGCTGCTCATCCAGGTTCCCCTATTATATGAATACATACGGCTTCCATGGCTTACATGGGCGCGGAGCGGCCATCGCCTCGGGTATCAAGGTAGCCAATCCAAAACTTGATGTTTGGCATATCACCGGCGATGGTGACAGCATGGCCATTGGCGGAAACCACTTTATCCATCTTGTGAGAAGAAACATCGATATGAAAGTTGTGATCTTCAACAACAAGATATATGGACTTACCAAAGGCCAGTATTCTCCTACCACACCACGAGGAAGCATCACCAAAACCTCGCCCGATGGTACGATCGAAAACCCTTTTCGGCCCGGTGAACTAACTATGGGCGCACAGGGGACTTTCTTTGCGCGTGTTGTTGATACAGAGCCCAAAAGAATGAAGGAAGTATTCCTCGAAGCAACTAAACACAAGGGAACATCCGTTGTTGAAGTACTGCAGAATTGTGTGATCTTCAATAACAGGATACACTCAGCAATTACCGGAAAAGATGTCAGGGATGACCATCAGATACATCTTGAGCACGGTAAACCCATGTTGTTCGGAAAAGAAATGAATAAAGGACTCGTGCTTCGCGGGTCAAGGTTGGAAGTAGTTACCATTGGAGAAAATGGCATCACCGAAAAGGATATCCTGATTCACGATGCCCACAACCCTGACGATACAACGCATTATATGCTGGTAAGGATGACCCTGTCCGAATATCCCATTGCTACCGGGGTGATACGCGCGTGTGAATGTTATAATACCTATGAGGCAGAACTTGAATTTCAGGTTGAACGGGCTAAAGAAAATGCTACAATGAAGTCGGTGCAGGAACTGATCAATGAGAAGTCATTCATCGTTGATTGATCACATCCTTCTTGAAAATATTTCATCTTTTACCGGTGATTGCGAATATGGATCATATCCACTAACTTTGTTTTGTGATCGAAAAGTTTAAATCCTTTGTCAGGGAGAATGATCTCTTCACTGTATCAGACAGCATACTCCTGACTGTGAGTGGCGGAATGGATTCTATGGCCCTGGCCGCCCTTTGTTCACTCGCAGGCTTTGATTTTGCCATTGCCCACTGTAATTTTAAGCTCAGGGGTAAAGAGGCCGATGCTGATGAGGCATTTGTAAAACAAACTGCTGATCACTATCAGGTGCCGTTCTACTCCCGTTCGTTCGATACCGGGACCTATGCCCGTGAACAAAATATCTCTGTACAAATGGCAGCCAGAGACCTGCGCTATGCCTGGTTTGATGAATTGGCCCGGATACATGGATATGACCGTATTGCAACAGCCCATCACCTTGATGACCAGACAGAAACATTCTTTCTTAATTTGCTGAGAGGATGCGGAATAGCCGGCCTGCACGGGATCAGGCTCAGGCAGGGCAAAATTGTCAGGCCTTTGATGTTTGCCACGCGTAAGGAGATCGAATCCTTTGTAAAAAAGAAAAATATTCCCTTCCGCGTCGACCATACAAATGCTGAAACCAAATACATGCGCAATAAGATCAGGCATCAGGTCATTCCCGCACTTATGGAGATAAATCCTGACTTTCAGAAGGAAATGGCCGGAAATATTTCACGGCTGGCAGATGTTGAAGAAATATTCAGGCGGGAAATTGATCGCATAAAGGAGGAAATTATTGTTGAAAAGGATGGCCTGATCCAACTGGATATTGCAAAACTGAAGTCTGCCCGCCCTGTTCGCACCATTCTTTTTGAACTGATCAGGGATTATGGCTTTAAGGAAAACGATCTCGACAATATCATCAGCGCCCTTGATGCTTCTCCCGGGAAAACCTTCATCAGCTCCGGCCACCAGTTGCTCATCGACCGTAAAAAGATCCTGATCACTCCGAAAAACGAGGGAAATACAAATAAAGCCCATTATTATATTGATGAATCAGAAAGGGTATTTTCCGGCCCCTTCCGGCTCGAATTAAGTATTTTGCCTGCCGATGGTTACGACATTCCAACTGATAAGGATACGGCTTCGCTTGATCATACTAAACTGGTTTTTCCGCTTAGGTTGCGCAGATGGGAGCAAGGCGATCAGTTTATGCCGCTCGGAATGAAACACCGGAAAAAGCTGAGCGACCTGTTCACTGATGAAAAATATTCGCGCATTGAAAAAGAGAATGCATGGGTGCTTTGTTCGGGCAGCGATATCGTTTGGATTGTGGGTGAGCGGATCGACGAACGCTATAAAATATCAACCGAAACAAATAAGGTATACAGGATTTCCATTCTACAATGACTTCCAAATCTTTGTTGATTTAACATTTTTTAAAAATTACTTTCCCAAATTATCTCACTGTAGTAATCTAGCTATCTATATTTATATTATTTTTGCACATTTAAATTTAAAGTAATTATGGAAATTAAGAGTTTCTCCCACAGAATAAAATTTCTTATTACATTTTCACTTGCCATCTTAATTACTTTTGCGGCCTCGTCGCAAATTCTGGAACCGGTTAAATGGAGTTTTTCGAGTGAGAAAACAGGCGAAAATGAAGCCTTACTTATTTTCAAAGCCGATATTGAACAAAACTGGCACCTCTACTCACAGGATATTCCCATGGCGCCACCGGCAACAACCTTTTATTTTGAAGGCGATACCGCCCTGTATGAACTTGTTGGTGAAGTTGCAGAGTCGGAATCCGTTGAAGAGTTCGATCCAAACTTCGATATGGTTTTAAAATATTTTTCGGATGAGGCTTTCTTCCGGCAAAAAATAAAATTGCTTACCGATGAACCTGTTGTCGTTAAAGGGGTTCTGAATTACATGTGCTGCGACGATAAACGCTGCCTTCCCCCCGAAGACGTTGAATTTAGTTTTGCTTTCAATGGGGCCGTTGCAACAACCGAAACAGCTGAAGATGCCTTGAGTACGGGTGAATACAGACCAACCACAGAGGTCATCCCGGATAAAAGTGTCCTCGATAAGATGAAAATTGAAGAATTGGAATATTCTTCGATACTGGAACTTTTCCTCTTTGCTTTTATAGCCGGACTGGCGGCCATTCTTACACCTTGTGTGTTCCCGATGATCCCCATGACGGTAAGCTTTTTTATGCATGATGGTGAAAACAAGGCCAAAGGGAAGTTCCAGGCCATTATTTTCGGACTTTCCATCATCTTTATTTATACCGTTATCGGTACAGTGATCGCCCTCACTTTGGGTGTTAACTTTGCCAACTGGCTGTCGACACACTGGCTGCCTAATATTTTGTTCTTTCTGATATTTGTGATCTTTGCAGCTTCCTTTTTCGGAATGTTTGAGATAACATTGCCCAGCTGGATGATCAATAAATCCGATCAACGGGCAGAAAGGGGAGGAATTTCAGGGCCATTTTTTATGGCCTTTACCCTGGTGCTTGTATCTTTTTCATGTACAGGTCCGCTGGTTGGTACTGTGCTTGTACAGTCGGCAACGGGAGCATGGCTGGAACCGATTATCGGAATGCTTGGATTCTCCCTCGCATTCGCATTGCCGTTTACCATATTTGCTTTCTTCCCCAGCTGGCTTAACAAAATGCCAAAATCCGGAGGCTGGCTTAACTCTGTGAAAGTTGTGCTTGGCTTTCTTGAACTTGCTCTGGGTCTGAAGTTTCTTAGTATTGCCGACCAGACCTACCACTGGGGACTTCTCGACAGGGAAGTATATCTGGCCATATGGATCGTGATATTTGTACTCATGGGGTTCTATCTCCTCGGAAAGATAAAATTTGCTCACGACAGCGATGTAAAGTTTATTAGTGTACCCAGGCTTACTTTTGTGATCATCACCTTTTCATTTGTGATGTACCTTATTCCCGGAATGTTTGGTGCACCACTGAAGTTTTTATCAGGCTATCTGCCTCCGGCACAAACACACGATTTCGACATCAATGCCATTGTAAGGGAAAACGTGAAATTGGTGATCCCCGGCGATGCCAGCCCTACTAAATGCGAAACGGCCAAATACCATGAATTCCTGCATATGCCTCACGGACTCGATGGCTATTTCGACTATGAGCAGGCACTCGCCTGTGCCAAAAGCCTGAATAAACCAATATTCATCGATTTTACCGGTCACGGATGTGTGAATTGCCGGGAAATGGAGGCCAATGTATGGTCGGATCCCAAAGTATTAAAGCGACTGCAGGACGACTATGTGGTTGTTGCGCTTTATGTTGATGATAAAACTGTTCTGCCTGAGAAAGACTGGGTGCTTTCCAGTTACGACGGCAAACTCAAAAAAACCATCGGAAAGATCTATGCCGACCTGCAGATTCACAACTTTAACATCAATGCCCAACCATATTATGTGCTGCTTGGACATAATGGTGAGATACTTGCCAAGCCAAGGGCCTATAACCTCAATGTAGATGCTTTTGTAAAATTCCTCGACGAAGGGAAAGAAAAATTCTACGAATTATACGGAGAATAACCTGTCTGCAAAACAGAAGATAGTGTTCGGGTCCTCATCATCCCTGCATTATACATATGAATATGTGTACATATTTTTATTACTTTCGCATCTGTGATCAAATCTCCATGCGATGAAAAAGCTGTTTTTACTCTTTGCCTTTGCCTGCCTGTCATTAATGCTTAACCTTCAGGCACAACCATTTGAACAAGTCAGTATACCGGTGCATGCCGCCGGCCGCCCGGCCCTTGCCTGGGGCGATTATGATAACGATGGCGATCTTGACTTTGTTCTTGGCGGCCTGACACCGGATGGATCATACCTCACAAAGATCTACCGTAACGATGCAGGGGTTTTTGTTGCCGATTCCCCGGTGATCGCCGGCATAAAGGATGGCTCTGTTGCATGGGGCGACTACGATAATGATAGTGACCTCGATCTGCTGATCAGCGGTGAAACAGAAGAGGATGGCGATATTTGCCTGATCTATCAGAATACCGGGGGCGTTTTTACTAAATACGATGCCGGCCTGCCCGGCATTGGATATGGAGAGGCCCGCTGGGGTGATTATGATAATGACGGCGATCTGGATATTCTCATTGCCGGAAACTGGATTGTTGAATTGTATGAAAATACCAATGGAATTTTCACTGAAACAGATAATGACTTTGGCTTTCTTCAGAATGCAAAAACCTGCTGGGGTGATTTTGATAACGACGGCGACCTCGATATCCTCCTTACAGGAGATACAGGAGGGGGTTATTTGGCTGATGTATTCCTCAATAACAAAGGCACCTTTAACCGCGCATATCTCGATATGACCGGTGTGATCTCAGGCACGGCAGATATGGTTGATTTCGATAACGATGGCGACCTGGATATTTCCATCAGCGGCTTTGACCTGAACCTGGAACCTCAGTTTTTTCTGTATGAGAACCCTGGCGATGGTACTGTTGTTCCGTATTTTACAGTCATGGAAGGCATTGCCACAAGTACTGTCGATTTTGGTGATTATGACAATGATGGCGACCTGGATATCCTTATGGCGGGCAAAAATGCCGCATGTGGTGCCAGTATTGCAAAAGTTTACAGGAATGATGAGGGATTCTTTATGATGGAAAACGCTGCTCAGATGGAAGGCGCCATCAGGTGCAATGCGGCCTGGGCCGACTACGATAACGACGGGGATCTTGATTTCGTGATCAGCGGGATGACACTTGCCGAATATCCGTTCACTAAACTTTACCGGAATGAAGCCGGTGCAAATGCATTTAGTATAAATACCCTTCCTGATGCTCCGGCATCGCCCGAAACACTTATCGAAGGCCAGACAGTGACCTTTTTCTGGGATAAAGCTTACGACAACGAAACTCCCCGTGATGGCTTATATTATAACCTTCGTTTGGGCATGCATACCGGCCAACATGACTTGATCACCCCGATGGCTGATATCGAATCAGGCTTTCGGTTTATTCAGGCGATCGGAAATGCCTGTATGCAAACAAGCCGGACCATTTCCGGCCTTCCTGAAGGAACTTATTTCTGGAGCGTACAAACGATCGACCAGGCATTTGCCGGTTCTGCTTTCAGCGAGGAAAGGAGCTTTACGATCGTTCAAACAGCGATCCCTGAGGTTAACAAAGAAGATCTGTACGGGATATATCCCACTCCTGCCAGCAATATGCTGTATGTACGCTCAGCGGAGGAAGGGGAGATGAAATATGAGGTGATCAGCCCGAACGGTCAAATGTTGCTCAAAGGCCGCACCCGGACGGCTGTTCCCATCAACCTCAGCAGCTTAAGTGAAGGCATCTATTTTATTCGCCTGTATCATGCCGGATCTGGCTCTATCCAAAAATTTATAAAAAAATAAAGGGAGCTTTTTATTGTGCTCCCTTTTGGCTATTTCATCATTTCCGTATAGTACTTGTAGAAATATGGTATGGTTTCGATCCCGTTAAAAAACTGCTCCAGCGGATAATTCTCGTTGGGTGAATGGATCGCATCCGATTCCAGACCAAATCCCATCAATATGGATTTTATTCCAAGTACCTGCTCGAATGTGGAGATGATTGGAATGCTTCCGCCACTGCGCACGGGAACGGGCTTTTTCCCAAATACTTCTGTGTATGCCTTTTCGGCAGCCCTGTAAGCTACCATGTCGGTTGGAGAAACGTATCCCTGCCCGCCATGAAGCGTCTTAACATTTACCTTTACACAGGGAGGTGCGATGGCTTTAAAGTGTTTTTCAAACAGTTCGGCAATCTTGTTGTGGTCCTGATGAGGAACAAGTCGCATAGAGATCTTTGCATATGCTTTGGAGGCGATCACGGTTTTGGCACCTTCACCGGTGTAACCACCCCAGATACCGTTCACATCCAGTGATGGACGAATGCCGGTACGCTCGTTTGTGCTATATCCTTTTTCGCCCCATACCTCCTCAATATCAAGGGCTTTCTTATATTCTTCCAGATTAAATGGTGCCTTGGCCATTTCGGCACGTTCTTCATCGCTGATCACCTCTACATCATCATAAAAACCGGGTATGTTGATCACGTTGTTATCATCAGTGAGTGAAGCGATCATCTTGGTCAGGATGTTGATCGGGTTGGCAACAGCTCCCCCGAAAAGTCCTGAGTGGAGATCTTTGTTCGGCCCTGTAACTTCTACTTCCATGTATGCCAGGCCACGCAAACCTGTGGTGATGGAGGGAATATCAGGAGCGATCATGCTGGTGTCGGAAACAAGAATAATATCTGCTTTGAGCATTTCTTTGTTTTGTTCACAGAATTTGCCAAGGCTGGGTGATCCTATCTCTTCTTCTCCCTCAACCATAAACTTCACATTACAAGGAAGGGTGTTGGTATTTACCATCAGCTCAAAGGCTTTGGCATGCATAAAAGCCTGGCCTTTGTCATCGTCGGAACCACGTGCAAAGATCTTTCCATCGCGGATCTCCGGCTCAAAAGGATCGCTTTTCCAGAGTTCAACGGGATCAACGGGCATCACATCATAATGCCCGTAAACCAATACTGTAGGTGCTGAAGGATCAATGATCTTTTCGCCATACACAACAGGATTGCCTTCTGATGGCAGCACTTCGGCCTTATCGGCACCAGCTTTCAGCATTGATTCTTTCCAATACTCAGCAGCCCTTTTCATGTCGTCCTTTCGGGCCGACTCCGAACTGATAGAAGGAATTCTGATCAGTGCAAAGAGCTCATCAAGAAAACGGTCCTTGTTTTCTGCAATATACTTTTTTACATGTTCCATAATATAATTGAATTTTAGTTGATTTTCAGTAAGTGAGGGCCAAAATTAATAAATCCTGACGGATTTAGGGGCACAGCATGCCATAATTCAATATTTTTGCAGCTGTTAAGTTAAACAAACGAGAGATGAAAAAGATCAGGGTGGCCATTAATGGCTTCGGAAGGATAGGACGGATCACTTACAGGGCAATGTGTAACAATGAACAAATGGAGCTGGTGGCAGTCAACGATCTCAGCTGTCCGGCAACATTGGGGCATTTATTCAAATATGATTCGATACACGGGGTTTTCAGGGGTGAAGTTAGCTGGGATGATGAGCACCTCTATATCATGGGCAGGAAAATAAGGGTGCTGAAAGAAGAAAACCCGGGCAGCCTTCCCTGGAAGCAAATGAATGTCGATGTGGTGATAGAATCAACAGGCCTGTTCGTAAAAAAAGAAGATGCGATAAGGCATGTAACAGAATCCGGAGCAAGGAAAGTGATCATCTCAGCCCCGGCAAAAGGTGAAAGCGACGGCGTACCCTATATTGTGCTTGGCGTAAACGATCATTTGATAAATAAGAATGATGTAATCATCTCCAATTCATCCTGCACAACAAATAATGTGGCGCCCCTGATCATGATTCTTGATAAGTTGTGGGGAGTGGAAAAGGGCTTTATTACCACCGTTCACTCATACACCCGCGACCAGAACCTGCTCGATGCACCACACAAGGATCTTCGCAGGGCGCGTGCAGCAGCATATTCCATAGTCCCTACAACCACAGGGGCTGCCAAAGCGGCCACAAAGATATTCCCTCACCTTGAACACAATCTTGGCGGAGCAGGTATACGGGTACCGGTTCCGGATGGCTCGCTCACCGATCTTACCTGTACACTATCCAAACCTACCAGTGTGAAGGAGATCAATGCCGTGTTTAAAGAAGCTTCTGAAAACAGCCTCAAAGGCATCCTGGAATATACCGAAGACCCGATCGTTTCGGTCGATGTGATCGGAAACCCGCATTCGGCTGTTTTCGATGCCGGCCTGACCGCTGTGCTTGGCGACAAGAACAAACTGGTTAAAGTGGTGGCCTGGTATGATAATGAAACAGGATATGCCCACAGGCTGGTTGAATTGATTGAAAGATTTGTGTAGAAATATATAATGGAGGAGCCCGAATGGTCTCAAAATGGAAACTTAAAGCGGTTGTACAGAAGTGTATTTCGTTCCTGCCTATGCGCGAACAGCTGAATTTTCTGTTTCAGAAACACGTTACCCACGGTGTGGACCTTACAGATGAACACTTTGGCTTTAAGGTTGGCCATGCATGGGACCATATTCATTATTTCAGGAAGTATGGGAGCCCGGGCCCGGAAAAAATGATTCTCGAACTGGGCACAGGCTGGTACCCGGTAGTTCCGGTGTTTATGTTCCTGACAAAAAGCGGAATGGTAACCTCTCTTGATATCAGGTCATGGATGACACGCGAAAGGCAGCTTAATACGATAAGCAAACTTGTGGAATGGGATAAAACAGGCAAACTGGTTGAGTATTCCGGCTCTTTTGATGATGAACGCTGGGCAAAGCTTTTGCATATTCATGAAAATCCCGGACAATACACAATGGATGATATCAATAAGACCATGCTCTTTAAGCCCCTCTTAAAAGATGCTGCAAACACCGGGTTGCCCGACAAGGAATTCGATCTCATCTGTTCAAACAATACTTTTGAACATATCCATGCGAAGGTGCTTGAAGACATCCTTAATGAATTTAAAAGATTGATCAAACCCGGGGGCGTGATGAGTCATTTTATTGATATGTCGGATCATTTTGCACACTTCGATAAAAAGATAAATGTTTATAATTTTTTACAATACAGCAAGAAAACCTGGAAGTGCATTGATAATCGTATCCAGCCGCAAAACCGTTACAGATTAAAAGATTTTACCGCACTCTATCAAAAACTCAACATCCCTATAACAGAGGATAAGATATTTGACCGTGATATGGATAAGCTGCGAGAGATAAAGGTGCATAAGGATTTCGACGAATACAGCCCTGCTGAACTTGCAGTTACGCACGCTTACCTGGTGAGTAAGATAAACCCTGCGACACCATAACATGAATAACCACTGATCATGGCTTGTCTTTATCAGTGATATGGTTATATTGTTTTAAAACAAGCTCTTTTCCATCAAATACAGCATAGGTAAAATTTGTGATCCAGTCGCCAAGGATGATGAGTTTGGTTGTTTCGTTCAGTTTTACATTGGTTGGCAGGTGGCGGTGGCCAAAAATAAAGTAATCGATGCCGGGATTTTCTTCCAAGACTTTAATACTGTATTGATACAACATCTCGTCGTGGATGTTATTCGAAGTATCTTTTTTCTCATCTTTTGCAATATTTGCCAGGCGGCTTCTTCCCGAAAAATACAGTCCCATGCGTGCTCCAATATCGGGGTGGAGCCAACGAAACAGCCACTGGTTCAGGTGGCAGGCAAAAACTTTCTTGAGGAACTTGTACCCCTTGTCGCCGGGGCCAAGCCCGTCGCCATGTGCCAGATAAAATTCTTTTCCTGACAAGTGAATGATTTGGGGTTCGCGGTATAATTTAATGTTAAGCTCTTTCTCGAAATAATTAAAAGCCCATACATCGTGGTTGCCCCTGAACAGACTTACCGGGATCCCCGCATCAGTGATCTCGGCAAGCTTGCCGAGCAATCTTACAAAACCTTTTGGGACAACTGTTTTATATTCGAACCAAAAATCGAAGATGTCGCCCATTAAAAAAATATGGGCGGCATCAGCTTTAACCTCATCAAGCCATTTAACAAAAAGCTTTTCTCTTTTGAGGCTCCTGCGATGATCCGGAATGCCGAAATGAAAATCTGAGGCGAAGTATATTTTTTTCCTGTCTTCCAAGACTTATTGCATTGCCATTTTTTACAATGATAGTAAATTGTGCTTAATAATCTTGTTTTTGGTTGTACAATTCAATGATCTTTTGTTGCAATTTACCAAAATCACGATCATGATCAAAGATACGTCCTTTTGTGTCGATGAGAAAGTAAGCGGGCAACCTCATTTTCAGGTTGAAAAGTTTCTGTACAGGCGATCCTGCACCTTTCAGGTCGGTTGCATGAATGCCAGGCAAACTGTCGAGTTCAATGGCTGCTTCCCAGAACCCGGGATCCTTATCAAATGAAATTGCCAATACCTGGAATCCGTACCTGCTAAAAGTTTCGTAGGCTTTCTTAACGATTTTGTTGGCCTGGCGCGAAGGCGCATCCGTCGATGCCCAGAAATAAATAAGCAGGTTATTGCCTTCCAAATCCTTAGGGCCGATCTTGCTGCCATCGGTTGTTGGAAGGCTGAAATCAGGAACCAGTCGGCCGGGCGAAAGCCGCATCTTTGCTTCAAGTTCATAATCTCTTGATGCCCTGATGTTTTCTACCTGCGCAGTAAAATCTTTGGTGTACTTGCTGTCAGGCATTTTTTTGACCAGGGCATCGTTTACGATCTCATAGAATTTAAAATCATCATGTTGATGGAACAGAGCAAACTCCCTGAAAAACCCATTGAGAACGATAATTGATGCAATAGAAGCGGGATGCTCTGTAACAAACTTTCGTGCATATTCCTTATGCCCTTCATAAATTTCGGTGAATGCCTCATTCAGTCTTTCCCTGATATTGACAAAATCAGGGTGACTCTGGCTGTTTTGAAAGATTAGCGATAAGCTGTCGACTTTATGATGATCACGGTTCAGGCGCTCGAGATAATTGACAAGCAGCATGCATTCCGGTCCCCCTTTTACCTCATACGGCCAGGCCTCCTCATCTGCCTGGGTAATGCTTACAGTATCGCCGGTTTCAGCAATGACCATGATCGGATATAATGTTTTATGCGCCAGCCTGAATACTGTAGGCTCAGAGACCTCAACTTCAAAATAAAATTCCTCTCCATTGCTGATGTCTGCCGAATCAAGCGTTTCTACATTAGCAGATGTAACCTCGTTCAGAAAAACCTTTTCCTCAAAAGGAAAGTAATTGCCCCTGATCACAGCTTTTGTTGTATTTTTCCCGCTTTGCTGGCAGGATACAAGAGAAAGCAGGGAAGCGATAAACAATACAAGCGAAATGATTAAGTTTCTCATGATGATAAGTTCTTCAGCAGATTTATAATCCGAACGATATATGCCCGGAAATATTACCTTTTGTTATGCTGCAAAAATATAGTATTTGAAATTAGTGAACAAAAAGCTTTCTGAAATTTGTTTTTATGTGTAATTTCATCATCATTATTGTGCGATTAATGAAAAGCTTGTTAAAAGTATCCCTCATATCTGTTGCCTGCCTGATGGTATTCAATGTTCAGGCGCAAAGAATATTGCTTGTCGAAAAGCCGGGCACATTTAAAAACTTCAAGTATTTTGTTGGCGATGAGATCATCCTTAAAACCATGCCTTTTAATGACAAGATTGCCGGCTCCATCCATTTTATTACCGATAGCAGTATCGTAGTTGATTTTGATCAGGAGATCATGTTAAACGAGATCGAAAGTGTTTTAAAGCCCAGGTGGGGATTTGGCCTTTTGTCGGGTTTTACGCGTTATGCCGGAGCAGGATATCTGGTTCTCGACATTGTGAATAACGCGATCAATCATGAAGTTATGGTAGATAAAAATACCCTGATCATCAGTGGCAGCCTTGTTGCATTCAGTTATGCCATTGTTCCCTTGCACACCAGAAAATTAACAATTGGCGACCGCTGGCGTATCAAGGTATTGAACCTTTCGATGGATGAAGAGGTTACGAGTCCGTTTCTTCGATAAATGCTTTTATGATCTTTGTCATTTTTGGCTCAGCAATGCTGGCGGCATCGATCACATCGTCGTGGCTGATTTCAACGATCTTCCCTTCAACGCCCAGATCTGAAATGACTGAAAATGCCAGGCAGGGTATGCCGGCCTGCCGTGCAACGATCACTTCCGGTACCGTCGACATGCCAACGGCATCACTGCCAATAAGCCGTACATATTTATATTCGGCCGGCGTTTCAAAGGTAGGTCCGGTTACAGCAGCATATACGCCCGTGTGATATGAAATATGCAATTTCGAAGCGATACTTTCTGCCTTTTGGCGCAAGCGGTGATCATAGGGTTCACTCATATCCGGAAATCTGGGGCCGAGCCTGTCGTCATTTGGGCCTATCAGTGGGTTGGTTCCCATCAGGTTGATGTGATCTTCAATGATCATAATATCGCCCACGGCAAAACCAGGGTTAAGGCCACCGCTGGCATTTGAAAGTATAAGGTGCTTTATTCCCAGGGCCTTAATAATACGGATCGGAAAAGTAACTTCCTGCATGCTGTATCCTTCATAATAATGAAACCTTCCCTGCAGGGCAACGACATTTTTTCCGCTGAGGGTGCCAAAAATAAGTTTTCCATGGTGCCCTTTTACGGTCGACACCGGGAAATTCGGAATTTCAGTGTATTCAATAATGTAATGGCTGTCGATCTCATTCACCAGGCCACCCAGGCCTGTGCCAAGAATAATTCCAAAATCCGGGGTAAATCCTTCTGTTTTCTCTTTAAGGAATTGATTTGTTTCCTGTATTTTTTTCAACATATTCTCGAATTTGGTCGTCAAAGATAATACTATCTCCGTTATGCAGGCCAATCCCGATGGGAATGTAAAATACGGGCATATCATTGATCACATCTTTCAGGGCTGATTTATCAAGGCGCATCGCATCTTTTTCGGTGGTAAAGATCACTTTATTGCGCGTGAACATATTATTGAAATTGACCTTGATCTTTTCGAGGTCCTGGATAGAATATTTGTGGTGATCCATAAAATCCATCACATGAAGCTCATGGCACCTCGATTGCAAATGTTCCTGAAGGGGATATGAATTAGCAATACCCGAAAACAATAAAATAGTATTATACTTGTCTTTGAGCAAGTCCCTGAATTTCTCACACACGGGCTCGGCCTTTCCGTATTTAATATACGAAAAGAGTATTTTTTGATGTTTCTTAAGTTTGAAGAGCCCCGTGAGACGGCGCCGGGTGATCGGCGACAGCACTGACGGTGTTTTGGTAATTATGATGATGTCAGCCCTTTTTGCAGCCGACCTGAACTCCCTCAGTGTTCCTGCGGGAAGTGGGTAATCATTAACGTATAGTTTATGAAAATCGGTAAGTAGTATGGATAATCCCGGCTTCACATAACGGTGCTGGAAAGCATCGTCGAGCAATACCACATCGAGATCATCAAAGCGTTCCATAAGTTTTCTTATTCCTGACCTTCTTCTTTCGTCAACAGCAACCTCTATATTGCTGAATTTGTTTTTGTATTGCAGGGGTTCATCACCAATTTCTTCAAATGTGGATGTTTTGTCAGCCAGCACAAAACCCCTTGTGCTCCTTTTATATCCTCTGCTCAGCGTGGCAATCTTAAAATCATCTTGCAACAGTCTGATAAGATATTCCACCATGGGTGTTTTTCCTGTACCTCCGTAAGAAAGATTCCCAACGGAAATTACGGGAATCGGAAAAGATTGTGAAGGAAGGATATTCCAGTCGAAAAGCTTACCCCTGATAAGCATGATCAGCCCGTATATCCAAGCAACAGGGAGCAGCAGGAAACGTAGAAGATTCATTATCGCAATGTAAAATTTCTAAATAGAATGAATATTAAATTAATATAAACTCTACCTTAATCTTGTTCAGAAAGCTGCGTATTTTCACCAAATATAAACGAATATTCTGAAATTCACAATTCTTTGAAGGGATTTTAATGAGTTGACTGAATTGATTAAGTGCTTTTACTGACGACTAAGCAAAAAATCCTACTTTTGAATTAAAAGAATTCAACCATGAAAATTAAATCAATTATAACACTTTTTGAGGAGGCCGCTCCATCTGCCCTGAAAGAAACCTATGATAATGTTGGTTTGCTTATTGGAAACCCTGATGAGGATGTTCGCTCTGCGTTGATCTGCCTGGATGTTACTGAAGAGGTCATGGATGAGGCATTAAAGCATGGGTGTGACCTGATAATTTCGCATCATCCGCTAATATTCGGCGGGTTGAAGAAGATTACCGGAGCCAACGCTGTAGAACGTTTGGTGATCAGGGCGATCAGAGATAAGATTGCCGTGTATGCCGTACACACCAACCTCGACAATGTATGGAATGGTGTAAATGCCATGTTATGCAGGCAGCTTGGCTTGCGCAATACCGGAATTCTGCAGGCCCTCGAAGGAAAGCTTAACAAACTGGTAACCTTTTGTCCGGATGGTCATGCTGATCAGGTACGGAAAGCGTTATTCGATGCCGGTGGCGGACACATCGGTAATTACGATAGCTGCAGTTATAATCTCGAGGGCTTTGGGACCTTCAGGGGAGGAGAAAATACCAACCCTTTTGTGGGTGAAAGAGGCAAATTGCATCGCGAAAATGAAATGCGTATAGAGGTGATCTTTCCTGAATACCTGCGTTCAAAATTACTTTCCGCCCTTCGCCATAGCCACCCCTATGAAGAAGTGGCATTCGACATTTATCCGCTCATGAATGCCTATGAACAAGCAGGAGCGGGCATGATTGGCATGTTCGACCAGGAAATGGGCGAAGAGGAGTTCCTGTTACATATAAAAAATATTTTGGGTACCGGCGTGATCAGGCATTCTGCCTTAACCGGCAGGCAAATAAGCAGGGTTGCGGTTTGCGGCGGTTCGGGCGACTTTCTCATCGGAAGGGCAATGGCTGCAGGGGCCGATGCCTATATTACTGCTGATGTGAAATACCACCAGTTTTTTGAAGCCGATGGCAGGATGCTTATTGCCGATGCAGGCCATTACGAGACAGAACAATTTACAAAAGAATTGCTGTATAATGTTCTTAATGAAAAATTTCCTACCTTTGCACTCCGAATTTCGCATAGCAATACCAATGCGGTTCATTATTTTTAAATTAAATCCATCGTTTGAAAATGGCAAAAACGACGAAGAAAGATGCTAAACCGGCTGCTAAGAAGGCTACAGGCAGTAAAGTATCTGCAGCAAAGAAAACTCCGGAAAAAAAGTCTGCACCTGAAAAGGATGAGAAAGCTGTAGTTGAGAAAGTGAAAGAAGAAAAGGTTGAACAAAAGGTTGAAAGAACGCTGAAAGCCCTGTACAGCCTTCAGCAGATCGACTCACAGGTTGACAGGATCAGGATCATCAGGGGTGAGCTGCCGCTTGAAGTTCGTGATCTCGAAGATGAGATCGTTGGCCTCGAAACACGTGTAAACAATTTTCAATCCGATATAGAGGCGATCGAAAAAAATATTACCGACAAACAGCAGGAAATTATTAACAGCCTTGCGCTTATTAAGCGATACGAAGATCAGCAAATGAATGTGAGGAATAACAGGGAGTACGATTCTTTGTCAAAAGAAATTGAATTTCAAACCCTCGAAATCCAGCTTTCTGAAAAGAAAATCAACGAAAGCAAAATTGCGCTTGAAACAAAAAAAGAAGAGATCGAACGATCGAAGGAAATACTTAGCGAGCGTCAGAAAGACCTTGATTTAAAAAACAGCGAGTTGGCCGACATTGTTACCGAAACTGAGAAAGAAGAATCTGATCTTGTCAAACTTTCCGAACAACAACATGGGATGATCGATGAACGTCTGCTAACCGCCTATTATCGTATCAGGAAAAATGCAAGAAATGGCCTTGCAGTGGTAAAGATCGAACGTGATGCCTGTGGGGGTTGCTTTAATAAGATCCCGCCGCAGCACCAACTTGATATCAGGATGCACAAGAAGATCATCGTTTGCGAATACTGTGGCCGTATCCTGGTTGATGACAATATTGCTGAAATGGTCGATAAAAATTAAAAATAGAATAATTGATTTTAGAGGGGTGGGCATAGCTTACTCCTCTTTTTTTTACCTTTATCCAAAAGAAATCATTGCAAATGAAAAAGGCCTTATTCATCATTGCCTTATTGCTTTCATTCTTTGCGAAAGGGCAATATAATTATTCGCCGCGTTGCGTAAAAGCGCATGAACTGATCAGCTCACTGAGATTTGACGAAGCCGCGATATTGATCAAAGCGGAAAAAAAAGCCATGCCCGAAAATCTTGTCCCGCATATGCTTGAGGGTTACCGCGATTTCCTCATGCTTATCGTTGGCGAAAATGAAGATGATTACGAAAGCCTGCGGGCCATACAAAATCAACGTATCGATATTCTGCGCAATGGCAACTCCGAATCGCCCTGGTACCTTTCGTCTATTGCCATGATCAATCTGCAGTGGGCTTTTGTACATATGAGCTTTGGTTCATATGTAAATGCTGCCAGGGAAGCCAGGCGAGCCTATTTGATCCTTGAGCAAAACAATAAGCGCTATCCCGGTTTCCTGCCCGACCAACTCGGACTGGGTGTTATGCATGCACTTATTGGCACCATCCCCGACAACATGCGCTGGATTGCCAGCCTTTTTAACATGGAAGGCTCGGTGGACAGTGGACGTGAGGAGCTTTTTAATGTGCTGGCGGAAGCTGGTGAATCGGGCCATCCCTACCTGAGCGATGAAGCTTTGTTTTTTCTTTCTTTCATTGACCTGAACCTGCAGGCCGATAAAAACAAGGCCCTGGAATTACTTGAATACTATGAAAATTCGGCCGACAGCAACCTGATGCTGATCTTTTCATTATCGAAGATATACATGCAAACAGGCCGGACTGATGATGCCATCAATCTTTTGATTAAAAGGCCATCGGGCAATGCTTATTATCCATTTTATTATCTCGACTACCTCACAGGTCTGGCCAAATTAAACCGGCTTGATACAGATGCAGATACTTATTTTCTGCGATTTACAACCAATTTCAAAGGAAAGAGCTACATCAGGTCGGCATACCAGCGTAGGGCCTGGTGCGCTCTTTTGAAAGGAGATACACTGGCCTACCGGAAGAATATGGAAAAGGTAAAAATTTATGGCAATAATATTTCCGATGGTGATAAACTGGCCTTACGTGAGGCTCAGCAAGACCTTGTGCCCAACATTTGCCTGCTGAAAGCCCGGCTGCTTTTCGATGGAGGGTTTTATGAACAGGCCGGTCATGTGCTTGCTAATGCAAACTGCATGCTTACAGCGGAGCGCGACAAATTGGAATATCATTACCGCAGAGGGCGTATTTGCCATGCCATAGGTGCTCATGACGAAGCGCTTCAATATTACGATACTACCATTTATCTTGGAAGAGATCTGCCTTATTATTTTGCTGCGAATGCAGCCCTTCAGGCCGGAAATATCCACGAGTCGGACGGTAATTTTGAGAAAGCCGGTAATTATTATCGTTTCTGTATGAAAATGGACAATCAGGAATACAAAAACAGCATTCGCCAAAAGGCAAAAGCCGGACTGAACAGGATAAATAAGCTGTTACATAAGGAGGATGAAGAACGGTAATATTATTTGATGAGTTTGCTGAGGGCTTTGGCCTTATAAATGATCAGTATCCCAAGAATGATCTTTATCAGGCCGTTTAACCAGATCATATTGCCCGAGATCGTAAGCACGCCTTCCATGGTAACTGTTCTGATAACGCTGGTCAGGAAATTCGACAGGCCCGAGATCAGCGTAATACCCCCGATAATGATCAATGCATATTCAAGAGCTGAAGAAGAATTCAGGTCGATAAGGATATCAGAAGGATCGAGTCGCTTGCTGACTTCAACAGATACCCCTTTAGCTTTTGTGATAAGCAAATAGGCGGAAACGATGTAGATTGCAATTGTAGTGAGGTAAATAAAGAAATAGTAAAGTTCGGCATAACCCTGACCTTCAAGAAGCTGAAATATTCCTGTAATGAAGAACTGCAGGTAGTCGATGGCTTTAATGGCTAATGTGAACCCTGCGATAACGCAGATGATCTCAATGATCTGTTTCTTCTCCATATTACATTATTCGAAATGTAAATATACGTATTAATCAAGCTGAAAAATAGAATACAGTATACGAGAAATCAGATCAAAAGGTTCAATCCTGAAAAGTATTATCAGAACCGTGTACCAAATGTTAGCATTACCCTGTGGTTGGTCAGTTCGTTTTCGACCGGATTTACACTGATATTTTCTGTTCCGTAGAGGTAATAATCCTCAATGGATTTTGCAAAGACATAGGCAAGGTCGATATAATAGAACTTGTCCTTATAACCGATACCGCCTGTAAAGGCATTGAGACTGGCATCATTGATGTTATCCCGGTAGGGACTGTTCTGAAGCATGTATCCCGCCCTGAAACTAAGCTGTCCGTATCGCCATTCGGTACCTACCTTAAAATTATGACCCTTGCCGTAGCCTGATTCAATGTTGCTGTTTTCATCGTAGAAACCATAGTCCGCAGCCCTGAATTTAGCCGTTGCATAATCTACAAATTCATATTCTCCGCTAAGCAGGCCATATTTGCCGAAAATGAATGCAAGGCTTCCCTGCAAGCGCATGGGTGTGGTAAGGGAGTAATCATATTTGCCAATGGGCGATTCCTTTGAGAAATAATCCCCGTTGTCGAAGGATGATTCCATGTAAGTGTCCCATGTGTCGCGCATGCTGTACCATGTAGGAGTATGAATGGCACCGCCAATCCTGATAAAGTCGGCCGGCCGGAAGATAAAACCAAACTTGAAGGTAAATCCTGTTCCTTTTGTTTCCAGGCGGTCGTGTACATTGAATTGCCTGAAATCGTAAATGGTATCGGCAACATCGATCTCGGTATATGTTGACTGTTCAAAATATCTTATCCATGGAATGCTGAATGACATCCCCAGGTAAAGTATTTCCTCAAAGTTTGCACCCATTGAAAAGTTCCATTCATTCATCGAGCCCCATTGATCAATACTTTTCCGCTGTAATGTTCCTGCGTAGGGGATGGGCGAAAAATAGGAGAAACTATTGGTGTCGGCAATATCAAGAAGGTAAGTCCACCATGCAGGATAAAGATCAAAGCCATATTGTCCTCTGTAATTGTCTTCAATATCGAGGTAATTGATACCGTTTGCTTGTTCTACATAGGTGTCGAGCAGCGAATTTTCAGTATTTTCGCCCTGCATCACATAGCGGCGGTTAAAATCATTCAGCCTGTTAATGCCCATACCGAACTGAAAATACCTGAAGCCGGGCTGATTTTCCCTGGCTGATAATCTTTTGGTATGGACATAACCTACCGAAGCCACTGCAAAATTGGCCCTGCTGTCGTTGCCACTCATTCCATTATAGAGTGAATTGCTGGCCCCCATATGCACTGAAGGGGTAAAGCTGAAATCTGAGCTTTTGTATACGCCTATTCCGGCGGGATTGGTGCTTAATGTGGTAATGTCGGCACCAAGCGAACCAAAGGCACCTCCCATACCCATATAACGGGCAGTGCCACCCATGAATAATTTCGAATATCGCAAGGCATCACTTGCATTCTGAGCAAATCCGTAAAGGGATAAAGTTACTATGACAATACTTATGAGCGTTTTTTTCATAATTATTTCATCTACGATATTAAACAATTGATTTTACTTTCTTCCACCACGACTGCTTCCACTGCTGCTACTTTTGCTGCTACTGCTTCTGCTTCCACTGCTGGTTCCTACCGAACCTGAACTACGGCTCGGAGCAGAAAAACTTCCGCTGCTGCGGGAGGGTGAAGCTGTGCTCCGCGATGGCGAATAACTTCTGCTCGGAGTTGAATAAGTCCTCGTGCTTGTATTTGTGCGGCTCGGCGGCGAATAGCTTCTGCTCTGTGTGCGCGAAGGGGTAGTATAGGTCCGGCTGTTGTCAGTCCTGTTGGTGGTCACCCTTTGCGGTGATTGTTGTGGGCTGCGGGTTGCAGCCTGCCTGTTGGTTTCAACACTTCTGTTGCTTGCCGGTGCCTGATAACGCTGTGAGGGAGATGTGCGGCGTTCGGGAGCTTCGTACGACCTTGGCTTGCTGTAACGCTGCTCAGGACGTACATATTTTTCAGCTGCCTGTCGTGCGGTAGCTTCACGACTTACCTGCGATTGACGCTCAGCAGTGGCTGTTGTGCGCGTGCGCTGCTCCTGGCTTACCCTGCCTTCAGGAGTACTTGTCCTGGCAGAGGGTTGATCTGCCCTTGTACGTGTTCCGGGAGTTATTGCATTTTTCCTTTCGTTACCAGTCATTGCAGTATTGTTCTGTGATACACGACCGGAGCTTACAGCAAGGGCATCCTCATATTTTTCTCCAAATGAACGTACTTCTCTGGAAGCCCGTGAACCGGTTCCGTCGGAGTTCATGCCGTAGCTGTTTCTTGGTCCGTAGTAATATGAGTTGTAGTCGTGACTGTTATAATAATACGGGCTCGGGTAATAATAGGGGTTGTAGTGATAGCAGCAACCGTAATAGCCACCGTAATAGCCACCCCATCCGTAGTAAGGCCAGCCATAACTATAGTATGGCCATCCCCAGCCGTAGCTGTAGTAAGGCCTGTTCCACCTGTAGTATGGGTATCCCCAGCCGTATGAAGGGTATCCCCAGCCATAACCGAAACCTATAGAAATTGAAGGACCGAAATATGACGGATAACCATAATAATAGTTGGAATATATGCTGGTCCCGTAAGTCATCGGGTCGTATTCATAATAATAGTTATTGGTATAATAATTATCATAATAACTATATCCGGGATTTGGCTCATGAAACCTTCTGATCCTTGCAGTATAGCTGTAATCATAATAATCTTCTATTTCGAACTCTTCACCTTCAACTTCCGTAGTGGTGTATGTATTCTCCCCGCCATAATCAAAATCGTCGGAAGTGCTCCGGGTTTCGATATATTCGGAAGAAGTATACACTTCATCGGCCTTATAGGCAGGTTCGTCTTTGAGTGTTCCTTTTTCAATCCCCTGGGACTGAGTTGAGTAGTAAATATCATCGTAAGCAAGACCTGTTTCTTTTTGCGATGAACAGGCGCCAAGGATAAATACTACAATTACGATCAGACTAAGATAAGTTTTCATGGTGTACTCCTTTCGGTATATATTTGGTGTATTGTTATGTTGTGTTTGCTTCATTTTATTAATTTTGTCGCATTCACTTAATAAAATTGCAAATACTATACCAAAAATAGATGGCGAAAGATTTTTCAAGCAGGGAAGAGAATTATTCCCAATGGTACAACGACATTGTGATCAAAGCTGATCTGGCTGAGAATTCAGCTGTCAGGGGCTGTATGGTGATCAAACCCTACGGATATTCGATATGGGAAAAAATGCAGGCAGCCCTTGATAAAATGTTTAAGGATACCGGTCACAGCAATGCTTATTTCCCGCTTTTCATCCCCAAATCGTTTTTCAGCCGCGAAGCTGCCCACGTAGAAGGTTTTGCCAAAGAATGCGCAGTGGTGACACATTACCGCTTAAAAACTTCTGAAGATGGGAAGGGTATTGTGGTGGACGAAGACGCAAAGCTGGAAGAAGAACTCATTGTACGGCCAACATCCGAAACCATCATTTGGGATACCTATAAAAACTGGATTCAATCTTACCGCGATTTGCCTCTGCTGATAAACCAGTGGGCCAATGTTGTACGTTGGGAAATGCGCACAAGGCTATTTCTGCGCACAGCCGAATTTCTTTGGCAGGAAGGCCATACAGCCCATGAAACCAGGGAAGAAGCTGAAAAGGAAACAGCGCTGATCCTGGATATTTATGCTCATTTTGCTGAGAAATTCATGGCCTTACCCGTACTGAAGGGAGTTAAAACCGAAAGTGAGCGTTTTGCAGGTGCCGTAGATACTTATTGTATTGAAGCTCTCATGCAGGATGGGAAAGCACTCCAGGCAGGCACCTCACATTTTCTGGGACAGAATTTTGCGAAAGCCTTTGATGTGAAGTACCTCAACAAGCAAAACAAGCTTGAATATGTGTGGGCCACTTCGTGGGGTGTATCTACCCGCCTGATGGGTGCCCTGATCATGGCGCATTCTGATGACCAGGGCCTGGTGATTCCACCCAAACTGGCTCCAACACAGGTGGTCATCATACCTATTTATAAGAAACGCGAACAGCTCGAAGCTATCTCTGCTAAAGCTAATGAGATAAGGGAATCACTGCAAAACCTTGGCATAAGTGTGAAATATGACGACCGCGACACCTATAAGCCGGGCTGGAAATTTGCCGAATATGAATTTAAGGGCGTTCCTGTCAGGTTGGCTATCGGTCCCAGGGATATGGAAAATGGCACCATTGAAGTAGCCCGTAGGGATACCCTTGAAAAAGAAGTGCTGCAGCTTGCTGATATTGAGCACAAAGTACATCACCTGCTTGACCAGATCCAGGACAACCTGTACCGTAAAGCTCTTAACTTCAGGGAAGATAACAGCCATCGGGCTGATAGCTGGGAAGAGTTTATTGATATTCTTGAGAATAAGGGTGGATTTATATACGCCCACTGGGATGGCACTGCCGAAACCGAGCAGGCGATTAAAGAAAAGACCAAAGCTACTGTAAGGCTGATCCCCATTGATGGTAAAAAGGAAAGTGGCAAATGTATTCTCACCGGGAAGCCTTCTGAGCAGCGGGTGGTATTTGCACGAGC
>JAVVEM010000004.1:14994-32626 GCA_032250805.1 Bacteroidales bacterium | reverse complement strand
TTACTGCTCTTTGATCAGCCTTCCCTCTCCGCTTATCTCTGTAGCCAGAACCGAAGGGTTGCCAGAGTAATATACATCGCCCAGATTAAGGATCTTAACATGCAGGGTATAGTTTGACCGTACCCGGCAATTATTTAAACTGTTGTTGGTCATGAAAGTAAACTCGGTGTTCAGCCCGCTGAGGTTGGCGGGGCCATAACCACCCGAAAAGAAATAACTGATATGTGAATAGCCCCTCACTGTGAGGTCGACTGTGCCATAATGCAGGTTAAACTGTCCTATCCTCAGGTCTACCCACAGGTTAATGCTTCCTCCCCCTTCAATCACATCAAGCTTCAGGCTGTCGTTTATAAATTTGTTAACAGAAGTCAGGTTGCCCGATGACTGGTAGATGATACTGTCGATCTGTGGTGCGCTGATATGTACTTCTATGGGTGACTCATAGCTTCTTATCCAGTTGCAGTTGTTCTCGTTTTCTATTGTAAGTGTTTCGTTGGAGATCTCTGTTTTTATGCCGGGAATGATATTTTTTCCCGCCCTTACTTCGATGGCATATTCGGGGGCGTAGCGGAGCAATACATCTACATTGTTTTTCATGTGAACAAACCTGAACGGCTCCGATCCCCTCATCTCAGTGCTTACAGGCCCCGAGTTCCTGAAACAGTCGACCGGATCCATTTTGCTGCATGATAAGCTCACGAGCAGAATGAGAAGCAAGCTGAATATATGTTTGTTCCTGTGCATCTAATAGTATTTTATGTTCAGGTTATAGCCAAGTCCGAATGTGATGTAATCAGCCCTGGCATAATGTGCTTTTAGAGTAAGTGAGGCATATATATTAGGGTTGAAATAATACCATATTGCGAGTTTCTCATAGATTGTGCCTTCACTTTGATAGGCGCCGCTAATATATGCCCCTACATTAAACATCAGTGATACGCGCGAGATCATTACTTCCCAGGCTGCTGCAGCTCCGGTTTTGACTATGGGTAAAAACCGTTCTTCCTTTTCTTCCGAATTATAATTAAGATAGGCTCTGTCGGTGCCATCATAGCTGGCATCCAGGCTGATCCCGAACCTGTTCTTGAATGAAACCTGTTTCATTATGTTGGTATAGATCGCATATACCAGGTAACTGCCTCCGATCTCAGCATCCATATTCTTATATCCCATGCCTGCTCCGAATTGCAGCTGAAAAAACTTTTTTCCATCAAACTCGTAGGGATACAATTCAGGCATCAGTTTACTTTTCTTATAGGGATTTTCCTTTGTAAGCTTATATACAATGCCTGCAGAAACAGAGGGAATATTGAGCCCGTAATTGGGTGTTTTCATTGAGCCATTTGAAAAATGCATAAGTCCCACACTTGCAGTAAGGTACATACGCTCAATTATACGGGCACGCAACTCCAGCGATATGCTTACTGCTGCATTCAGCTTAGAGCCAATGGCAATATTCTTATAGTTTTCGATACGGTGAAAGCTTTTTGTGAGGTATGCCAGCCCAACTCCAGTCCTGAAATATATGCGTGTTGGCTTGTTGGGAGTAAGCGCAAAATTTATGTATGGGAACAAGGCATGTGCATCGCCCAAATAGGGCGATTTTCCCATGTTTGAATACCAGTAAGCCATACCAATGACCGGGTAATCGTACATGTACTCCCAACGGCTCTGTCCGTCGGTTTTTTTCGACAGGTTTATTTCGAAGGAGGGGAAATGAGCATTCATGATTTCCATTTCCAGACGGTGGGGGATGAGAAAGCCATAAGCGGCTTTTCCTTCCAGCATTAGGTTCGACTGGATATGTTTATGTTGTTTATTCTGTGCAAAAATGACAAAGGGAAAGGCCATACAAACAAACAGTAAGGCAGCCGAAAAATAAGATGCAGGCTTATTTCTGCCCTCCGGTTTATTTATATCTGTGTTTTTCAGGTCCATTCATTATCAATCAGCAGCCTTGCCGGTATTTGCCAGGCAAAATTACACAATTTCATGCTGTTCTCCTTTTGCTAACAGCCATACACCTTAATTATTGTGGGATAATAATGATTACCTTTGCCTATATTTAATAAAATACCTTTTATGAAGAAAGAACTTGCGGAATTTGGCCGTTTGCTTGAGATTATGGATAAATTAAGGACACAGTGTCCGTGGGACAAAAAGCAAACGCTGGAAAGCCTTCGTTACCTTACCATTGAAGAAACGTATGAACTTTCAGATGCGATCATGGAGAAAAATCTTGAGAGCATTAAGAAAGAACTTGGCGACCTCATGCTGCATATCGTATTTTATTCGAAGATCGGATCGGAGAAAGGTGCATTTGGTATTGCCGATGTTTTGGAATCCATCAATGATAAACTTATTGAACGTCATCCGCATATTTACGGCGATACAAAAGTGACGAATGCCAGGGAAGTTCTCGACAATTGGGAGAAACTCAAGATTGCCAACGAAGGCCGGAAGTCGGTTCTTGGCGGCGTCCCCAAGTCACTGCCGCCGTTAGTGAAAGCCTTCAGGATGCAGGAAAAGGCCAGTGGTGTTGGTTTTGATTGGGAAAACGGTAAACAGGTGTGGGAAAAAGTGATCGAAGAACTGGAAGAACTAAAAGAAGAAGCTGACAAACCTGATCACGGCAGAGCCGAAGAAGAAATGGGCGACCTGTTTTTTGCCCTGGTGAATTATTCCCGCTTTATAGATGTTAACCCTGAAGATGCCCTTGAAAAGGCCAATATAAAATTCAAAAGACGGTTTCAGTACCTTGAGGAGCATGCACGCCAAGCCGGGAAAGCTCTGTATAATATGACACTTGATGAAATGGATGTATACTGGGAGGAGGCCAAACAACTTGAAAATAAAGTTGATGAACATTGAGTTCTTTCCGACATATTCTTATCATCTTTTTTACTCTTGGCAGTATAGGCTCACAGGCACAGCCTCACCATACAGACTATAAGAGGTGTGATGTTGAGCTCAACAAACCATACATTAAGTCATACCTGACCGATAGCTGGAACATCCTGAAATCGCCGGTTCGCTGGCGCGCCAAACAGTGGGCCATTGCCGGTGCAGTGAGCGGTGCCACCATCATTGCCTGTACGCAGGATGATGTGATCAGGGATTTTTTTCAACGCCATCGCATCCATCGTGCCGATAAAGCGGCCCAATATTTTTTTGAACCCCTTGGGAAAGGGATTGTTGCCCTATCGGTTGGTGCAGGATTTTATGCCGTTGGAGAAATTTCCGGCCAGGCGGGTGCAAAGCGGGCCGGTCTTACAGCAGTAAAGGCCATTGCCCTTACATCCGTGTTCACCTATGCCATCAAGTATGCATCACAGCGGCATGATCCACCCGATAACACCCCACCCGATCCCGGGATATGGGAAGGCCCGTTCGGTAGTTTTCAGAACACCTCTTTCCCCAGTGGCCATTCATCCGTTGTCTTTGCACTTGCGGCAGTAATTGCTTCGGAGTATAATGAGGGGATATGGGTGCCGGCAATCGTTTATTCGCTGGCTTCACTGGTTGCCATATCGCGTGTTTACGAGGATGAGCACTGGGCATCGGATGTTATTTTTGGTTCGGCCCTTGGTTTCTTCACAGGCAAGTTTGTATATATGAGCACAGTAAAGTGCCCTCAGCTGGTCATGATCCCCGCTGTTTCGGCCGGAGGCCATCCGGGATTTACGATGGTATATCAGCTACGCTGAAAAAATAATAATTATTTTTGACCGCTTAATACAGGAATACGCATCTTTGCGTTTATCATTTGATATGGGAAAGAATACAACGAGGAAATATATACTTTTGAGCGAATTGATGGTGCTTGTTTTTATCACCATCATTTTTGTTGGAGGCATTGTGCTGCTGCATCCCGAAAAGGATTCCGAAAGCGTCCAAAACCTTGAGGCGGTGCCGGTCATTCCCAGGATGGAATACGGGATCATTGTTGATTCGCTCGACGTGATCAGGGGAAGGGTAAAGAAAAATCAGTTTTTAGCCGATATTCTTCTTGATCACAAGCTTGATTATTCGCTGATCGACAGGATAGCACGTTCACCACGCGAGGTTTTCGACGTTCGCAGGATCCGCGCCGGCCGCCCCTATTCTGTTATAAAAACGCTCGACTCCGTGCCGGTTTTGCAATATTTTATTTATGAACATTCACCCACCGAGTATGTGATCATTGACTTAACGGATACCTTAAAAATTTCAAGGGGTGAAAAAGAAATTGAACGACGGCTGACCAGCAATTCCGGCATCATTACTTCATCACTCTGGAATACAATGGTAGAGATTGAAGCAGATGTAAATCTTGCCAACGAGCTTTCAGAGATATATGCCTGGACCATCGATTTCTTTGGCATACAATCGGGCGATAATTTCAAGGTTGTTTTCGAAGAACTTTATGTTGACGATGAATATATTGGTTTGGGAAAAGTGCACGCAGCAGTTTTTAACCATTACGGAAAGGATCATTTTGCCTGTTATTTTGTGCAGGACAGCCTTGGCGATTATTTTGATGATGAGGGAGGAAGCATGCGCCGCACCTTTCTTAAAGCTCCCCTCCGTTACCGAAGAGTGAGTTCCGGGTTTTCATACAGTCGTATGCATCCGGTACTGAAATATCGCAGGCCCCATCTTGGCGTTGACTATGCTGCTGCCTCAGGAACACCCGTACATGCCGTGGGCGATGGCGTTGTTACCATGGCCGGGTGGACCGATCAGGGCGGTTATACGGTGAAGATCAAGCATAATGGGACATATTCAACTTCATATTGTCATTTTTCGGGATTTGGCAAAGGGATTAAACGTGGAGCTACGGTAAAACAAGGCCAGGTGATCGGATATGTTGGTGCCACCGGACTTGCTACCGGCCCTCATCTTGATTTCCGCTTTTACCGCAATGGAAAAGCCATCGATCCCCTGAAAGTCAAGTCGCCTCCTGCCAAACCGGTCGATAGCGCATATTATAATGAATACCGCATACATTGCGACAGCCTGATAAAGGTTCTTGAAAAAATTCCTTTAGCACATTAATTCGTCTGATCTGCTTCATTACTTTTTTCATGCTCTTGTGCTGCAGCATTTCTGAGTGCTTTTTTCTTCGAATTAATATAAAGGAAGATGATGAAGAAAAGGAGTATGAAGATTCCGTTTATGATAATATCAGGCAGATAAAAGCCCGAAATGATCAGTTCGAGGAGCAAAAACAAAATTGTTGCAGCAGAGTAAATGAAAAATCCAAGGAACTGCATTTTCCACATCAGGAGAACACCGATAAAAGAGGCAAAGAAAACAAGAAATCCCGCCAGGGCAAAAAGGAAGAAATTTAACCTCGACAGGTCGTAGATACGAAAATACTGATCAAATATACCGCTAATGCCTGTTGAATAAAGCATTCCCATCAGGAAAAGTAATGAAAACAGTACAGTGTAGGTAAACCCAATGATGCACATAAAGGTGAGAATAAACGGCCTTTTGGGTTTTATTTTATGATTACCATGTTCTCTCATAACGACATATCTAGTGCATAAACCGCAGGTTCCTTGCGTATAAATATACGAAAAAAGCGGTAAACATGATATTCAGGAGAGGATTCACGTCTCCCCCGAAATAAACCGAAGGCAATATCAGGCTGATCAGTTGTGATACGGTATAGACGTGAAAGCCGACTTTACGCAGGTTCCACATCATAAGTGCGCCAAGCACCGAAGCCGCTGAAAGAAGAAAAGCATAAATGAAAAACCCGCGTGGAGCATTCAGAAAATAGTTAAATTCAGGCCTGTCGGCATAATATAACTCCATGAGTTCGATCATGTCGGTATAATAGGCTGCAAATACCAGGTAACTGAAAGCTGCCAGTCCGCTTCCGATAAATGTTACGATGCAGAGAATGGTCAGCAGCTGAGGCCGCTTTGGTTTTGGTTGCTGTATCTGATTGTCTTCTTCCATATAGGATTTGTTGACCTCACAGGTTGATTTGTTTTTATTCCAGGCTGCCAACTTCTTTTTCAACCTCGTGGAGTATCTCGCATGATTTTACGAGTGCTTTCATGGTATTATGGTCGTTGTAAAGCGGTCGGTCGATATCGAGGAATTCAACATGCCTGCGTACCACTTCTTTTGCTTTGGTAGTGCCTTTTCCGAAATTATATTCCCTGAAATCGAGTGCCTGTGCGGCAGCCATGATCTCGATGCCCAGAATGCCGTAGGCGTTGTCGAGGATCTGGAAGTTTTTGATGGCTGTATTCATTCCCATCGAAACAAAATCTTCCTGGTCGGCTGCAGCAGGGATAGATTGAATGGATGCCGGTGCCGACAGTATTCTTTGTTCAACGATCTGCATATCGGCCGTATACTGGCTCAGCATCAGTCCTGAGAACATCCCGGCACCCTTGGTAAGAAAAGCAGGCAGTCCTACGCTCAATGCAGGGTTGTTGAGCCTGTTCATCCTTCTTTCGGAGAGTACGCTGATCATGGTAATGGCTGCTCCTGCCATATCCATTGGCAATGATACCGGCGATCCCTGAAAATTTGCGCCGGAGAGCTGAAGGTCTTCATCAGGAAAGAAAATGGGATTGTCGCCCACTCCGTTCAATTCGATCTCGACCTGTGAACGCGCATAGGCCATGGCATCATGTGCGGCACCGATTACCTGCGGTGTTGACCGCATCGAATAGGCATCCTGAACCTTACATGCGATGCGGCCCTCTTTGAGATCTCCGCCCGATACCATTTTATTGATGGCATTGGCACTTCTTATGGCACCTTTAAAGCCCCTGACCTCGTGGAGCTTTGAGGTATAGGGTTTCATATTGGCTTTGAGTGCTTCGAGCGACATGGCTGCACCAATTTCGGCCTGTTTAAGCCAGTTGTTGGCATCATATAGAAAAAGAGCGCTCATCGCTGTGAGTACATTCGAACCATTGATGGTGGCCAGGCCATCGCGTGCTTTCAGGCCCGGAACAGGGATGCCAGCACGGTCGAGGGCTTCTTTGCCATCGTAAAGTTTTCCTTTATAATAGGCTTTGCCTTCACCCATCAGCAGCAGGGCGATCTGCGACATGGGGGCGAGGTCGCCGCAGGCACCCACCGAACCTTTTTCGCAAACCCAGGGTGTAACCCCCTTGTTGAGCATGTCGACAAGGGTTTGTGTGATCTCAGGACGGCAACCCGAATTGCCGTGGGCATGCACGTTGATCCTGCCCAGCATGGCCCCGCGCACATGATCAATGGGCATGGGATCGCCAATACCGGCAGCATGATTGTAGATCAAATACTTTTGAAAATCTTTTACCTGATCGTCGTTGAGCACAACTTCAGAGAATTCGCCGATACCGGTATTTACGCCGTACATGATCTCTCCGGCTTCGATCTTCCGCTCAAGCATGGAACGGCATTTTATAATGCGGTCAAGCGCATCGGGATGAAGTTCAACTTTTTCGTTATTACGGGCAACGTTAACAACGTCTTCAATGGTGAGCCCGGCACCTTTTATAATTAATGTCATGATAATGATCTCCTGTTTTTATTAGAACTGATAATTAATGGAAATGAAATACGGGGGGATACCCCCGATGCGATCAGTTAAAAAAGGGCGGTACGGTTGATCTTGATCTTGAAATTAAGAATCCAGTTCATCATGATACTGCTGTTAAATTGTGGTGGTAAAATTATAAAATATGTTTGGATATACGCGCTTATTTAAGCTTTTTAATCAGTTCCTCTTCAGTTATCGCAGTCTGCTCACCTGTGCTCATATTTTTCAGCATCAGTGTATTTGATTTCATTTCTTCTGTGCCTACAATGACAATAAAGGGGATATTCCTGTTGTTTGCCCAGGTCAACTGTTTTTTCATCTTCGCGGCATCGGGATAAATTTCGGCATGTATACCTGATTTTCTTACCCTGTCGAGGATGGGCAGACAATGGCCTGCTTCTGTTTCGCCGAAATTAACAAACAGCACTTTGGTTGATGCTGTCACTGTTTCCGGAAATCCATCCAGTTCCATAAGAACGTCATAGATACGGTCGGCGCCAAATGATATTCCCACTCCCGAAACGCCTTCCAGACCAAAAACCCCGGTAAGGTCGTCGTACCTTCCGCCTCCGCATATACTGCCCATGGGTACATCCGTTGCTTTCACCTCAATGATCGCCCCGGTATAATAATCCAGGCCGCGGGCAAGGCTCAGGTCAAGTTCAAATTTCGTTTTGACTTCCAGGTTTTTAAGATGCTGCATAACGGTCATCATCTCCTCGCATCCCTTCAGGCCGGTTTCCGAGTTTTTCAATATTTCTTTCAGCCGTGGAAATATTTCTTTAAGCTTTCCTTCGAGGGTAAGTATCGGCCTGAGCTTGTTGATGGCTTCCTGCGAAATTCCCCGCCCGAGCAATTCTTCATTCACCTTCTCGAGCCCGATCTTATCAAGCTTATCCATGGCCACTGTGATATGGCCAAAGTTTTCAGTTTCACCAATCACCTCTGCAATTCCGGCAAGGATCTTTCTGTTGTTGAGCTTAACAACGGCCTTTATGTTAAGTTTGCCAAATACTTCATCAATGATCTGTATGAGTTCCACTTCGTTGAGCAATGAATCGCTGCCGATCACATCAACATCACACTGGAAGAATTCACGATACCGGCCACGCTGTGGCCTGTCGGCACGCCATACCGGTTGTATCTGGTAGCGCTTGAAAGGAAAGTTAATCTCATTTCTGTGCTGTACAACGTAACGGGCAAAGGGTACAGTAAGGTCGTACCTGAGCCCTTTTTCGCTGATCTGCCAGGTAAGCTCCGATTGGTTTTTTTCTTTCAGTACCTGCTCATCAGCCTTATCGAGGTAATTGCCTGAGTTAAGCACTTTAAACAGCAGCCTGTCGCCTTCATCTCCGTACTTGCCAAGCAGTGAAGAGAGATTTTCCATGGCTGGTGTTTCGATGGGCTCGTAGCCATAATGGCAAAACACCTCTTTGATCGTATCAAAAATATAATTCCGTCTGGCCATCTCCTGAGTAGAGAAATCGCGCATGCCTTTGGGTATGGATGGTTTTTTTGTTGCCATAAGCAATATTTATTCTGCAAAAGTAAGTTTTTTTGACTATTCCCGACCCCTTCGGACATGGCTTGCAACTGGCAATTTTATGATTTGGCCGGGATGCTGCGCTCTAAAAATTTGCAGATAATTTCTTTAGTATTTCCAGTTGTTCGTCATCAAGTCCCTGTGGTTCATGACCACTGCTTTTGACAAGAAAAAATATTTTAGCTGATTTCACGAGGATATCAATGAGATCGAAAGTATCAAACACAGTTTCGCCTATGGCGAACACACCGTGTTTTTCCCACAGGGCAACTTTATGGTGATGCAGGGCCCTGATGGTTTCTTCTGCAATATGCGTGGTGCCCGGAGTAACATAGGGCACGAAACCTACTCCCCCGGGGATGAAGACGATGGTTTCGGGGTGCATGCCCCAAAGCAGTTTGTTTAATGCGTCTTCATTGCAGTATTTTTCAATTTGTGTAAGGGCTGCCAGTTCATTGGCATGGGTGTGGATGACCACCTTTTCGGCCGAAGCCCGCAAACCGATCATTTGATGAATGCCCAGGTGTGTTGGCAGTTCAGACGTTGGACTGAACATACTTGCAGCTTCTTTGTTGCTGCTGCTGATGACCGAGTAACTGCTGCCCTTCTCATCGAGTCTGATGATAAGCGCATTTCTCAGTGGCTCGCGAGCCAGGTCGCGCATGCGCCTGCCTGTACCGCTTACAAAAAAATAATTTCCCGCCAATACGGTGTAGTTTTGGGGAAGACCATATGAAGGAAATTCGCCGGTATTGCCGGTTTCTCCGTTGATCAGGCCGGTAATATTTACAGATATATTCCCGGCATTGCGTTCAGCCCATCCACGCTGCCAAAGGAATCCGGCAATTTCAGCGACCTCAAAAATGATGTCTTTCAGCGAGTGATTGTTATCAAGTATTTCCATTATTCTGGTTTAGGTTGGCTTCGGTGTATATTCCGAATGTTGAGATCAGGGGATCGGCTTTTGCTTTTAAAATATTAATTCTGAGCCGGGTAGTTTTTACAGTACCGGTAAATAATATTCTTTTGTATCCAATTGTGGTTCCTGAGGCAACAACCGACCATTCTCCATTTATATATGCCTCAACGTTAAAACGTTCTACCCGCTGGCCAAAGCTAATATTTTCGCCCAGCATGATGAGGTCAAATGATCTTTCATCAGGCAGCCACAATTCGGCTGATGAGCTGGCTAGTCCTTTTCTACCTGCCCAGAACGTGTTCATGTTTTGGTCGAGCATGGCGTTGGGATGGTATTTTGGAGCAAGAATGTTTTCTGATGAAGCACTGGCATCACCCGCAAGGTTGTGTTCAAAGGTATTCCTGATAAAGGCTCCGAATTGGATCAGGCGTGCCGAATCAGTTTCATGAATGAGCCCTTGTTTGTTGGGAGGTATGTTCAGGAGAAGAACAGCGTTTCTTCCCACCGAACCATAATAGATCTCCTTGAGCTCGTTGAGGGTTTTTACCTGATCATCATGTTCCTGATGATAAAACCAGCCAGGCCTGATCGATACATCACATTCGCCAACGATCCAGTCATCGCCTTCGGGGTCACCGCAGTTGAGGTATTCCTGGCTGGAGGCCCCTATCGTGAGCGAATCGCCTTTGATGGTGCTCCAGTTTGTTTTTCCCGCCAGGCCTTGTTCATTTCCAATCCACCGGCATCCGGGGCCTGCATCTGAAAAAATGATAATGTCAGGTTGCAGTGAGTACACCAGCTCAAAGGTATTATCCCAGTCGTAGTAGGTTTCGCGATCGATATGCCTGGTTTCGTACGTCCCTCCATAATAACCATATCCGCCATTGGCCCCGTCGAACCATATTTCTGCGATCTTGCCATAATTGCTCAGTAATTCTCTTAACTGTTGCCTGTAATAGCCGACATATCCGGGCTTACCATAATCTGCATGATTTCTGTCCCATGGCGACAGGTAGAGCCCCGCCTTAAGACCGTATTTGCGGCATGCATCAGTAAACTCCCTCACAAGGTCGCCCTGCCCGTTACGCCATGTGCTGTTCTTTACTGAGTGTTCGGTATAGGCCGAGGGCCAGAGGCAAAATCCATCGTGATGCTTTGCAGTAAGTATCAGTTGTTTCATTCCGGCATCCCGGGCGATGCTACACCATTGTTCGACATCCAGCCTGGTGGGATTGAACAATTCGGAGGATTCATCTCCCAGTCCCCATTCTTTACCGGTAAAGGTATTGATGGAAAAATGGATAAAACCGATAAATTCCATTTGCCGATATGCGATCTGTTGCGGACTGGGAATGATAACATCAGCCTGAATAAATGCACGGTCATTCCGGCATGCCGGAAGCATCACAAAAACAAACAGTAACAGCCGAATCATTTTTTTCATAAAACCGATGTATGTATATTGCAATGATACTAATTTTATGTGAAAATATAACGTGTATTCAAGGCACTTCATATTCTGGAAGCATCCCGGGCTACGAATAAGAACATTTGCATATATTTGCCAATAAATAGAGCATAAATGAAGATCCTCCAGATAGCCAATAAGGTGCCGTATCCACCGAAGGATGGTGGCTCGATCGCTACATTTGCCATGACCAGGGGGTTCAGGGCGCTGGGCCATGAAGTAGTGGTATTGGCCATGAGTACCACCAAGCATCCGGTAAAGCAAGAGGATATTCCTGAAGAAATACAAAATGACATCCGTTTTATCCTTGTGGATGTCGATACACGCCTTTCGCCCATTCGTGCCATAAAAAACCTTTTATTTTCAAGTATGCCCTACAATGCTGAACGTTTTATAACAAGGGAATTCAGCAGACAACTTGAAGCCTTGCTCAGGAATGAACATTTTGACGTGATCCAGTTGGAGGGGCTGTATCTTGCACCCTATGTGCCACTGATAAGAGAGCACAGCAAGGCAGTGGTCAGTATGCGGGCCCATAATATCGAACACGAAATCTGGCAGCGCACCGTAAAGCAACGATCAGGATTTGCACGTCTGTATACCAGCTTGATCGCCAGAAGGGTAAGAAAAATGGAGTTGAAGTGCATGAATACCTTCGATGCGATTGTGCCGATCACTTCGCGCGACGATAAGATTTTAAAATCGCTCGGATGCCATTTGCCTTCACATGTTTCACCTACGGGGATTGATATGGAAGGTTTCCTTAAGTATAACGGAAAGCCGGCATTTCCGTCACTCTTTCATATCGGTGCACTCGACTGGTCGCCTAATCAGGAGGGGATCGACTGGTTTTTAAAAAAGTGCTGGCCGGGCTTACATGCCTCACACCCTGGCCTGCAATTTTATATTGCCGGACGCAATGCCCCTGATCATATCAAAAATATTAAAGCACCCAATGTTATTTTCAAGGGCGAGGTCGACAATGCCTATGTCTTCATGGAGGATAAAGCCATTATGATCGTGCCATTGCTGTCGGGTAGTGGCATGCGGATAAAGATCATTGAAGGAATGGCTCTCGGAAAATCCATTGTGTCAACATCGATAGGTGCCGAAGGGATAAGTGTAACCTCCGGAACCGATATCATTATTGCCGATGATCATGAAAAATTTACTGAAGGAATAGAAAGCCTCTTGAATAATTTTGATAAATTTGAGGCCATAGGCAGAAATGCAAGAAAATTTGTTGAAAAGAATTACGATAATTTATCTATCACAAAGGCCCTTACAGGCTTTTATAATGAACTGATCTGATGCTGCTGCTGGCTGTTTTTTTCTGGTGTTGCGTTTACCTGATCTTTCATTCCTATGTGTTTTATCCACTGATACTGGAGATACTCTCATACAGGAAAAAGGGTAATCAGGTCATGTACGAACGTACCGGCGAGTTGCCCATGGTGTCAATTGTGATATCGGCCTTTAACGAGGAGGAGGTTATTGCAGAAAAGATTGAAAGCATATATAATGGTGATTATCCTCCTGAAAAATTTGAATTGCTGATCGGGTCGGATCATTCTGATGACCGGACGGCCGGTATCGTTAATAACTATGCTGCGAAGCATAAAAGTCTGCATTTTATTGATTTTAAAGAAAGACGCGGAAAACAGAACGTGGTCAATGACCTGGTTCTCGAGTCAAAAGGAAGTATACTTATCCTTACTGATGCCAATGTGATGTTCGATACATCCACCATCTTTAAGCTTGTCAGGCATTTCAAAAACAGTGAGATCGGGCTGGTCGACACCAACATGATCAACAAAGGCCTCAAGATCGAAGGGATCTCCTACCAGGAGAAAGCATATATATCGCGCGAAGTTCATATTAAAAATATGGAGGGCCGGCTGTGGGGTACCATGATGGGGCCATTTGGCGGCTGCTATGCCATACGAAAAGAAGACTATTCGAAGGTGCCTCCCAATTATCTTGTTGATGACTTTTACATTAACATGAAGGTATTTGAAAAATACAGGAAAGCAATCAACGATTTGGAAGCCAAAGTGTTTGAAGATGTGTCGAATGTGCTTAAGGATGAATTCAGGCGAAAAGTGAGGATCGCAACCGGAAACTGGCAAAACTTAAGGACATTTTACGGCCTGCTATTCCGGCCCCGCCTGGGATTTTGCTTTTTATCACATAAGGTTTTGCGCTGGATGGGCCCTTTCTTTATCCTTGCCACCCTGATATTAAATATTGCACTTGCATTTTATGCCAATATCTACATTGTAATTTTAGCCTTACAATTGATATTATTCTCCTTGCCGCTGCTCGATTTTATCTTGAAAAAGCTGAATATCCATAACAAGCTTCTTCGCATGGTTACGCATTTCTATGCCATGAACCTGGCTTTATTCATTGGTTTTTTCAGATCGATGAAAAGGATACACTCGGGCACCTGGGACCGCACGCCGCGTAATCAGTAATGAGTGGAGTTGTACAATCAGGCTGGGAAATTATTTTTCCAACTTTATTCTCCCCCTATCCTTCCTTTTGTAAGCCGGCCCAGTTTTCGTTTCCAGATGTCGAAGTCG
This sequence comes from Bacteroidales bacterium, assembly GCA_032250805.1. Taxonomy (GTDB): domain Bacteria; phylum Bacteroidota; class Bacteroidia; order Bacteroidales; family B18-G4; genus B18-G4. Next base: position 18,571 of record JAVVEM010000004.1, on the reverse strand, counting down.
AGCAGGGGACTGTCGGAGGTTGCCTTGAAAGTGAGAAAAATACCAAGTGGAAGTAAAACAAAGGAGGCGATCCACATGCCGTATTCGATCTTTAATGCACCGGCAATGGCTGATTTTTCGCCTGTAATGGTGATGATATGGAATAAAACGAAAAACAAGACCGATACCACCACCGGCAGCCCGATCCCCCCTTTACGGATAATGGCTCCCAGGGGTGCCCCGATGAAAAACAATACCAGACAGGCAAATGAAAGGGTGAACTTTTTATGCCATGCAACCATATGTTTGGCCAGCCATTCGCGTTTGCCTTCATAATCGCTGATGTGCCATTCAATATTGCTTTTTATGGCCCTGGCTTTGTTCAGCGCGCGCTCAATAACCCTGAGCTTATCGTTTTTCGACAGGCCATCCAGGGCAAAAACCAGCGAGTCTTCTGCTGATGTTTCGCTGAAAGCTGATGAGTCGATGGCCATGTATTGCTGGTGATGTTTTGTAAAATTCTTCGAAAAATCTTCTTTTCTCTTTTTGTACTGAAGGCCGAGCGAGTCGATGGTATACTTGAGCTGGGCAATGTTGAGCATCGAATAATTGTTTTTGAAAAGGTTCTCATCAGTTCGGGTCATGGCAAAGCCTGAAAGGTCGAACCTGCGGTATTGCTCAGCAAACTTTGTTTTTTGAAACTGGCGGTTGTGCCTGTAGTATTTCTGATCATGCATTTCCTGGTATGAATAGCCATTGTAAAGGTGGAAAATGAGATACCGTCCGTCGGGTGTCGACGCCATTTCGCCGTGTTCAGCCAGGGTGAGCTCGGTATTTCCCTTGCGCTCGGTGTGGTTATAGATCATTATGTCGCGGATGGTGCGATCGTCGTTTTCTTTTTTCCCGACACGCATCACAAAACCGTCCATACCATCATAAAATATTCCCTCGCTAATGTCGAAGGCCAGCTTTTGCTTTCGAACATCATACAACAACGATTTAAATTTCAGGTTTGCGATGGGCAAAACATTATTGGAAAAATAAAATGCAATGCCGCTGATCGCAATTGACAGCACAATAAGCGGGCGCATGATCTTCCAGAGAGAGATCCCTGATGATTTCATGGCAACCAGCTCATAGTGTTCGCCCAGATTCCCGAAAGTCATGATCGAGGACAACAAAATGGCAAGTGGCAGTGCCAGGGGAACAAAGGTTGAAGAGGCATAAAACAGCAATTCAAGAACAATATACCATTCAAGGCCTTTCCCGACCAGATCGTCGATATATTTCCAAAGAAACTGCATCAGCAGGATAAATACTGCTACAAAAAAAGTCAGGATCAACGGACCCAGATACGACCTTATTACCAGAAGATACACCTTCTTCATAGAGCTCTAATGCATCGCCTTGAAATTTATTGTCTGGCGGGATTTAATTTATGCAAAATTAACAAAAATTGAATAGGGCGACGCCTGCATGGAACGTCGTGCATTGATGTTCGAATATTTTTGGTTTCTTTGATACTCATGCCATGGGAGTATTTTTTTTATCTCTATATTTGCTACCATGAAGCTCATCGAAGTAAATGATAAAAAATTGGCAAAACAGTTTCTGGATGTAGCCCGGAAATTGTATAAAAACGATCCCAACTGGGTTTGTCCGCTCGACAGCAATATTAACTCTATTTTCGACCGGAACGAAAATCCTTTTTTCAACCATGGTGATGCCATTCGCTGGGTTCTGGTCGACGACAACAATGAATTGATTGGAAGGGTCGCTGCTTTTCTCGATGAGAAGAAATCAAAAAACTTTGAACAGCCTACCGGGGGGATGGGCTTTTACGAATGCATCAACGACCGGGAAGCCTCTTTTATGTTGTTTGATGCTTGTAAAAACTGGCTTGAGCAAAAAGGTGCTGAAGCCATGGACGGTCCGATCAATTTCAGTGAGAACGATAATTTCTGGGGCTTGCTTGTTGAGGGTTTCATCCAGCCTTCCTACGGAATGAATTATAATTTCCCTTATTACAAGGATCAGTTCGAAGCGTATGGTTATTATAAATTCTACGAACAGGTGTCGAACCACCTCGATCTGAGGAAGCCGTTCCCTGCGCGTTTCTGGAAAATTGCCGACAGGATCATGAGCAGGTCCGAATACCAGGTAATGCATTTTGAGTATAAAAAAGCCGATAAATTTATAGCCGACCTTATCTCGGTATACGACAGAGCATGGGTATACCACGAACACTTTCAGCCCCTGGAGAGAGAGGTTGTGCTTGAGGCAATGAAAAAGGCAAAGCCTGTTTTGGTCGAAGAATTTATCTGGTTCGCCTACCATAAGGGTGAGCCCATTGCCTTTTTGGTTATGTTTCCTGATGTAAATCAAATATTGAAACACCTCAATGGCAAGCTTCATCTGTTGAATAAACTGCGTTTCCTGTATTATAAGCAAGCTAAGGTTATGACCCGCACCCGCATCACGGTTATGGGCGTTATTCCTCAATATCAGCGTCATGGGATCGAATCGGCCATATTTAAAAAAATGGATGAGGTGATGAAGACCAGGCCGCACATCGATACCATCGAGATGTCGTGGGTAGGCGATTTTAATACGAAAATGAGGGCACTGCACGAAGCTGTCGGTGGGCATTTCGCTATGCGTCACTGGACAATGCGTAAGTTGTTTGATCCGAAAAAAGAAGCAAAACGCATGAAAACCATAGAGTTAGGTGCCGGAATAGAATAAATCTTGTCATTGTAAAAGTTTTTTTGTAAATTTGTACTTGTAACCTAATCATGCAATTATTTATATTTGCAATCTAATCTAATGTTTAACTAAAACTATTCACACAATGAAAAAATTGTTACTTTTAAGCTTGATTCTTAGCCTGGGACTGGCAGGGTATAGCCAATTTGAGACCAGGATCAGCAAAGATTCACGCGCATTTGAAAGTGTTCCTTACGACGCAGTTAACACCGCTACCGATGACGCTGTAAACTTCAATAATCCGGTAAGCGCCATCAAGGGTACTGCCAATCTGGGACCTTCTGAAGCACAGATCGGAACTACCGTTTACGACCTGTTCTCAAACTACAACACCGGAAACCGCTTTTACCGTTATGAAGATGGTACCATGGCCGGTGTATTTATGTTTGGTACAACGGCATCAGCCTTCCCTGAAAGGGGTACAGGCTATAATTATTACGACGGAACCTCATGGGGCCCGTTTCCTACCGAACGTATAGAAAATGTAAGAACAGGCTGGCCGAACATTGCTGCCTGGGGAGATGGTGAAATTGGCATTGCGCACAATGGTTCCACAGGACTGGAATTTATCCAACGCCCCGCCAAAGGTACCGGCGACTGGACACAGACACTCTTTGTTGGCCCTCCGGGAATTGAAGGCGATATTACCTGGCCAAGAATGATTACTTCTGGTGAAAACAATGAGGTGATCCATGTGCTCGTAAATACTAACGGGGAATGGATGGGTCAGTTAACCACTATGGTTTATTCACGTTCAAGCGACGGTGGAGCTACCTGGGATCCCCAAAATGTTGTACTCGATGAAATGGGAGAAGACTATTACCTTCAGATT
>JAVVEM010000004.1:0-14894 GCA_032250805.1 Bacteroidales bacterium | reverse complement strand
CTTACCAGAGGCCGGGCAACAGACGAAGGTGCCGTTTATTATCCCTATAACCCTGCATGGGAAGGGATCGTTTACTGGAATGACATGATGGAGCCTTTTTCAAACGACCTGAATGCACTTGCTCCTCCTCCTTACAATCCTGACGAAACAGAACTGGTTATTGATGAAACCTATATCGGTTGGTTACAGGATGTTGATGGCAACGGTGTCATCGAAATGGAGGGTATCCTTCCCATTCGTACCTATGGAAGCTCAACGCAACCAGCCATCACTGTTGATGAATATGGCCAGCGCTTTGTAATATGGGCTGCAAATACCGAAGGTTTTGTTTATACCGGCGGTGATGCTCCTGCCAACTACAAACACATCTGGGCAAGGGCTTATGCCAATACCGTATGGGGCGATTTTATGGATGTTACCAACGATATTTCTCACATCTTTGATGATTGCGTATACCCGATGATCGGTGCTTCATCCGATGCCAATATCCATTACATCTATCAAACCGACATTGCTCCGGGTAACGGACTTGATGGCGACCACGACTATCACGATAACTTCTGGGTTTATGGAATGCTTCCCAAGTCAGACCTCATCACAGGTATTGCTGAACAAGAATTGATCAATGATTCACATGTTTCACAAAACTTCCCCAATCCCTTCAACGCTACATCAACTGTTAACGTTGAGCTTGAGGAGGCTTCAAACCTCTCACTGGTCGTTACAAACATGACCGGCCAAAAAGTGCTTGAGATCAATAAAGGGAATGTTCCTGCTCAAACACATACTTTCACCATCGATGCTTCAAACCTTCAGTCAGGTATTTATTTCTATACCGTTACTGCAGGCAACAGCCAGGTGACAAGAAAAATGATCGTGGAATAGGACTTTAGTAGTTCATATATTTACAAGCCTCTCCGTTAATTCGGGGAGGCTTTTTTTGGTGGACGAAAATTATTGTGATCCATTAATTTGCAATTCACTTCATTTCGTGCTATTTTTATGCTTACTAAATTCAAATTGCTGCTCTTGATCCATCATTATTTAACCTTCAGCCTTGCCAACAGAAAAAATTATTCACCAAAAAAATGTATTATGAAAAAATTCTTCCTGTTCAGTTTGATCTTTTGCATGTGCCAGGCTGGTTTCAGCCAGCATGAAACCAGGCTTGCAAACAACCTTAATGCAAAGAAAATTTGTTCATATAATGCCGTCGACCATGCATTAGGTGATGTGTCGCAGTTTCAGAATCCCTCAACTGCAATGATCAAAAGCACCGTAAACCTGGGCCCTTCCGAAACCCATATCGGAACCACGCTTTACGATCTTTTCTCGAACTATAACATTGGAAACCGCTTTCACCGTTTCGCAGACGGAACAATTACAGGCGTATTTATGATCTCACTCGAATCAGGTTTTCCTGACAGAGGAACAGGTTATAATTATTATAACGGTGCTTCCTGGGGCCCTGAACCTGGCATCCGTATTGAAAGCATCAAGACCGGATGGCCTGCCTACACTCCGTGGGGCGCTGAGGGTGAGATGTTTGTCAGTCACGACTTCGCTGCTCAGGAATTGTACATCCTCAAACGCCAGACAAAAGGTGAGGGCCTCTGGAGCGAATCAATGTTCCCGCACCCGGGTGGGCCCGACGACCTGGTTTGGCCAAAGATGATCACTTCTGGCGAGAACAATGAAGTGATCCACCTGATCGGTTGTACCAATGCGGAGTGGATGGGACAAAACCCTACCTATGTTTATTCCCGCTCTGTTGATGGTGGTCTTACCTGGGATCCGCATGATATTGTTATCGATGGCATGGGCGAGGATTACTACCTGAATGTTGTGCAGGACCGCTGTTTTATGGCTGCCAATGGAAATTCTGTTGCCATTCTGTATGTTGATGTATGGACTGACCTGTATTACGTGAGGTCCGACGATAATGGCGATACCTGGGAAACAACCGTTGTATGGGAACATCCCATACCTTTTTTCGACCCTGCAACAATGTACGTCGATACTTTCTACTGCCCTGACTGGTCGGGGAGTATGACCATCGATGATAATGGCCATGCCCATGTTGTTTTTGGCCTTCAAAGAGGGATTTCCGATGAATCAGGATCGGGAGTATATGCCTGGAATCCGAATAATGACGGAATTGTATACTGGAATGATATGATGGAACCTTTTTCAAACGATATTAATGCGCTCGCTCCTCCGCACCTGAACGTTCCGGAGTCGGAGCTGGTTGTGGATGAAAATTATATAGGCTGGATGCAGGATGTAGATGGAAATGGAGTGGTTGAACTGGAAGGTATCTTTGCCATCAGAACTTACGGAATGAGTACCCAACCCTCGATCAGTGTTGATGATTATGGCCAGCGCTTTGTAATTTGGGCTGCAAATACCGAAGGTTTTGTTTATAGCGGAGGCGATGAACCCGTTAATTACAAGCACATCTGGAGCAGGGCTTATGCAAATGGTGTCTGGGGCGATTTTATGGACCTTACCGAAGATATCGCCCATATTTTCGACGATTGTGTTTATCCCATGATCGCCAGCACATCTGATGATCATATTCATTATATGTACCAGGCAGATATCGCCCCGGGAAATTCAATCGATGGCGACCATGATGAACATGATAACTACTGGATCTATGGGATGCTTCCCAAGTCCGACCTCTTAACCGGAATTCAGGAACAGCAGGTGACCGGCAATGCAGTTGTTTCGCAAAATTTCCCGAATCCGTTTAGTGGAATATCAAGCGTAAATGTGACGATCGAAAGCAACACAAATTTAAGTCTGGTAGTTACCAACATGACCGGACAGCGGGTGCTGTGGATCAATAAAGGCCACGTTGAAAAAGGAAATCATTCCTTTAACATCGATGGTACCCAACTGGGACCTGGAATTTATTTCTATACCGTAATTTCCGGAAAGAGTGAGCATACACACAAAATGATCATAAAATAGTATTGGATGAATACAAACATCAATTTGTAATTGATAAACTCCATCACAGAAAATGTTTGTGGGCGGAGGTATTTTTTCATAGATATTTGATTATTTTATACTTTTATCTGACGAACTGATTATTAACTAAAAATTGAAATATGAAAAAGTCATTACTCTTTGCTGTGCTGATAAGCATGAGCATGCTTCTTGCAGCGCAAAGTATCCCTCCCGTTCAATGTGCACAGGATGGAAAAACAGAAAAAGTTATTTATCACCAGGCTACGAAACATGCAAGCCCCTTTGTGATCATGGAGCCGAACATTGTCAGCAACAGGGGAATGGTGTCACCGACAGAGGTTGAAATTGGTGAAACATTTTACGACCTGCAAACAAATGCCAGCATTGACAACCGCTTTGTTGTATTCGACGATGGTACCATGGCTGCGGTGTGGACCCGTGGTATGACAGCTTCAGCTTTCCCGAACAGGGGTACCGGCTATAATTATTTTGATGGCAGTGATTGGGGTCCCTGGCCCGACGAACGTATTGAGGATATCCGTACAGGGTGGCCCAGCATTGCTGCCTGGGGAGAAACAGGCGAGATCGTTGTTGCCCATAACGGGGTGTCAGGGCTGGAGTGGTCGCAACGCGATGTAAAGGGAAGCGGCGACTGGACCCAGACGAACTTTATTGGACCTGCCGGGATTGAAAATGACATTACCTGGCCCAGGATGGTTACTTCGGGTGAAAATAATGAATATATTCATCTAATTGTAAACTCCTACGTGGAATACATGGGTCAGGCCAGAGCACTGCTATATTCACGCTCAAGCGATGGCGGTGCCAGCTGGGATCCGCACAACGTAATACTTGACGGAACAGGAGATGAAGATTATTTTCAGATCGATGCTGATGGCTACACGGCACATTCAAATGGAAATACCGTTTGCTTTCTTGTTGGCGGCACCTGGATCGACCTCTTTTATATGCGTTCAGACGATAATGGGGATAACTGGGAAAAACATCTTGTTTGGGAACATCCCTACCCAATGATCGATCCTGCAACAATGCAGGCCGATACTTTTTTCTGTATGGACCGTACAGCACAATTAAAAATTGATAACCAGGGTCATGTGCATGTTGTTTTTGCTTTACAACGGGCCATCTCCGACGAAAGCGGCTATGGTACTTATGCCTGGAATCCTGATTATGACGGAATTGTTTACTGGAATGATATGATGGAGCCCTTTTCCAACGATATCAATGCCCTGGCTCCACCACAGCTTGGATATGAAGGCTCTGAACTGATAGAGGATGTGAATTATATCGGCTGGATGCAGGATGTAGACGGAAACGGTGTGGTTGAGCTTGAAGGGATCATGAATTATCATTCAACCGGAATGTCGACAATGCCCAGCCTGGCAATCGACGAGCTTGGAATTATTTATGTGCTGTATTCGTCAAATACCGAAGGCTTCGTGTATTCAGGCGGCGATGAACCCGTAAATTACAAACATATATGGATGCGCTCCTATTCAAACCAGCAATGGGGTGATTTTACCGACCTGACAGAAAATATTGCCCATATTTTTGATGAATGCATCTACCCGGTAATTGGAAAAGCTTCCGGACCTCATCTGCATTATATCTATAATGCCGATATAGCTCCGGGTAACGGCTTTAACGGCGACCATGAATATCATCAGAACAGAACGATATACGGATTAATGGATATTGCCACTTCTGTTAACGAAAATCTTCCGGTTGATAACGGCCTGAACCTTTCGCTATCGCCAAATCCTGTAGCGGATAAACTCAATATTTCTTTCGACATCAACGAAAGTGCAGATATCCGTATCATCCTATCCAGTATCACAGGTAAACAAATGAAGGAAGTTCACAGGACAAATGTAAATGCAGGAACCGTAAAGATCGGCATTGATGTTAGCGACCTTCCTGCCGGAACATATATTTGCAGCCTCTGGGCCAATGGCCTCATGGCGAATAAAAAACTGATTGTAAGATAAATAAAGCGATTGGAAAATCGTTTTTTCAGGGTACGGGGCATTTGCGTCGTACCCTTTTTTTGCCTCATTCGTTCAGGCTAAAAATGAAAAGAGCCGTCTGGTCACGACAGCTCCTCTCAAAATAAACAAAACCAAATCTTTATAAGGCAATTAACTAATACCAAAAAGAATGCCAAAGCCCAAAATATTGTAAATCAAGAGGATAAAAATTTTGATACGATAAATATTGTCCCAAATTTGGAAAACATTTCCCATTATGGATTTTTGAGTATTCTAATTTGACTTTATGGTGCCCTCGCGGCTGAACATTCATGTTGATCATGTTGTTATTTGATCATCAAGGATAATACTATGAAAGGGAAAATTGTTTTAATTACCGGTTCAACCGATGGAATAGGCAAGCATACCGCTACAGAACTTATACGTATGGGCGCTGAGGTGATCACACATGGCAGGAATAAGCACAGGGGGAAGGAAACGGCCGAACTCATGGGTAAATATAGTGGAAACGGAGTGCCTGAGTATGTAAATGCCGACTTATCTTCACTTTCCAGGGTGAAGAGTCTCGCTGCTACAATTCATTCCAAATATGATCATATTGATGTGTTGATCAATAATGCAGGTATTTTTTCGCGCGAGCAGACATTCACGCCTGATGGTATTGAAACTACTTTTGCTGTAAATCACCTTGCCCATTTTTCACTCAGCCTGCAACTCTTACCTTTATTATTGAAATCTGAACAGGGGAGGATCATCACAGTAAGTTCTATGGTGCATAAAAACAGTCCAAGGATATCCTTTGATGATTTGCAGGAAATAAATTCATATATGGATTACAGTGCATACGCCCTGTCGAAACTTGCCAATGTACTTTTTTCTGTTGAGTTGGCGCAAAAACTTCACGACACAAATGTTACTTCAAACAGCCTGCACCCTGGTGTGATCAACACTAAACTGCTGAAGGCTGGTTTTGGCTTGTCGGGCGACCCGGTTGAGGAAGGCAGTCAAACCTCCGTATATCTTGCTTCCGCCGACATCGTGTCTGATATCAGTGGCAAATATTTTGTTAACAGCCGCGAAGTGGAAGCATCTCCTTATGCCTACAACCCGGGATTGCGAAAAAACCTCTGGAAACTCAGTGAAGAATTATGCGAGCTGAAGTTTACTGATTTTATGTAATTTTGCGTTTTCATAAATTAACAGGCTGAACATTTATTCGCCTCATAAACTTATTATTCCAATGAAAATTCACGGCCGCCCGATCGTTAGTTTACTCCTTGCTTTTTTGTTTGTTGTTTCCTATGCCCAGGATGATGCAGAGATCACTGTAAAAGAGCTGAAACAGCATATTGGGTTTCTTGCTTCTGATGACTTTGGGGGCAGGTTGCCCGGTACTGCCGGCGATAAACTTTCGCAGGCATATATTGTCGGCGAATTGCAAAGGGCTGGTATTGAACTGCTGGCCAATAATGGCTTTCAGTATTTCGACGTGATCACCAGTGTTGAGGCCGGCGAACATAATGCCCTTAGCTTTAATGGCATGGACGGAGTACAGGGCGAAGATTTTATACCACTTTCTTTCTCAAAAAATGACTCATTAAAAGCAGCTGTTGCATTTGTGGGCTACGGATTCCAGGTAAAAAACGATACCCTCGAATGGGATGATTATGCCGGAATTGATGTGAAAGGCAAATGGCTTGTAATCCTTCGTGGCGAGCCCGGTGAGGAAAATACCAACAGTCCGTTTATTGCTCATGTGGGTTTAAGGGAGAAAGTGCTTACGGCCAAAGATAATGGCGCCGGGGGGGTGCTTATCGTTTCGGGTGCGGATTTTGATAAAGATGATGCCCTCATGCGTATGTTTTACGATAAATCTACTGCAGATGCAGGACTTCCGGTTTTTCATATCAAACGGTATTTGGCCGATTCTCTTTTTGGGAAAAGCATATCTTCCCTCGAAAACAAGATAAGTACCGACATGCAACCACACTCATTTGTAAGCGATGCCATTCTTGAGGGAAGGTCGGAGGTGGTTCATCAAAAAGTACAAACGGCAAATATAATCGGCTGTATTGAATCCTTCGACCAGGCTCATGGTGATGAGATCATCGTGATCGGAGCACATTACGACCACCTTGGCATGGGAGGACCCGGTTCAGGTTCGCGCGAGCCCGATAAGGAGACCATTCATAATGGCGCCGATGACAATGCTTCCGGGGTGGCCGCGATCATCGAGCTGGCCGAAAAGATCAAAGCCCATCAGCAGGAACTGAAAAGAACTGTTGTGGTTGTGGCATTTGGAGCTGAAGAGATGGGCCTGATCGGATCGAAATATTTTGTGGAGAACCCGATCATCGATATGGATCATGTTGTGGCCATGTTCAACTTCGACATGATTGGCCGGTTGAGTGAGGAAAGATCAGTGGCTTTTGGCGGAACTGGTACATCTGTCGAGACAGAGGACTTACTCAATCGTTATCTTGATGAGTTCGGACTGAAAGGTTCATTCTCAAAAGAAGGCTTCGGCCCATCCGATCATGCTGCTTTTTATGCTGAGGATATTCCTGTATTTTTTGTTTCTACAGGGGCACACCAGGATTACCATACACCAAATGATGATATAGAATACATTAACTTCGAAGGACAAAAGAGTGTTGCCGAGCTGTCGTACGCCTTAATAATGGATGTTGCCGGCAGGGATGAAGCCCTGACCTTCAGGGAGGCGGGTGCAAAAGCCCGCACAAGCAGGATGCAGTTCAAGGTAACGCTGGGTATTGTTCCCGATTTTACGAGCAGCGAAAACAATGGCCTGGGTGTGGGGGGGGTCAGAAGCGGTGGCCCGGCCGAGAGTGCGGGAATGCAGAAAGGTGATCTCATCGTAGCCATTAACGGCATGGAGATCGCCAATATTTATGATTATATGGCGCGCCTGAAAAAGCTCGAATCCGGACAGATCATTACAGTTGATATCATGCGCGACAAAAAGAAAGTTGTTTTACTTGTGCAACTTTAGTTTTGATCCTGCGTTGATTTCATATCTTTGCGCTTTATTTAAAAGGCATGTTTGATTTTCTATCCCCTGGCTTTATCCTTAAATTTTTAAAGTTTGCTGCTGTCGGCCTTACCGGTTTGTTTGTCGATTATGCCTTTACCTATCTGTTCAAGGAAATTTTTAAGGTACAGAAGTATGTTTCAAACTCTATAGGGTTTACGATTGCCGCCAGCTCCAATTATGTTCTGAACAGGATCTGGACTTTCGAGAGCGAAAATCCTGATATTGTTCTTGAGTATAGCGAGTTCCTCATCATCTCCTTCATCGGATTGGGTCTCAATAACCTTATCCTCTGGCTTATTGTGTCGCGCTTCAGGATCAATTTCTATGTGGCCAAATTCTTTGCCATATGCGTGGTTACCCTCTGGAATTTTCTGGCAAATTTCTTTATTACTTTCAACCAGGGATAAACTGCCTGTAAAAAAAACCATCGCAGGGTGCACCCGCAATGGCTTAATAATATTGTATTGCTGATCAGGATCAGATCTTGCTTTCTTCTGCAAAGACCTGAAATTTTAAATCAACTGTAACTTCTTTGTGAAGAATGATTTTGGCAATATAGTCGCCAAGTTCTTTGATCGATTCACCATCAACATGGATATTTTTCCTGTCGATTTCGATGCTGTGTTGATCTTTGATCGCATTGGCGATCTGTACGTCATTAACCGACCCGAATATCTTTCCTGAAGTACCTGCTTTGGCAGCGATCTTTATGTTGAGCGATTCCAGTGCCTTAGCCATTTTTTGTGCTTCGTTCAGGACTTTTTCTTCCTTGTGTGCTTTTTGCCTTTTCACTTCATTAAGAACCTTTTTGTTGGTTTCATTCGCGAAGATGGCCAGGCCCTTGGGAATAAGATAATTCCTGGCATAACCGTCCTTTACGGTAATGAGGTCATTTTTGTATCCCAGGCTTGGGATGTCTTGTTTAAGAATAACTTCCATTTTCTATCCTCCTTATTTTAACAGGTCAGCAACATAAGGCATGAGGGCAAGGTGGCGGGCGCGTTTCACGGCCTGGGCCACTTTCTTCTGGTACTTTGTTGAAGTGCCGGTAATCCTTCGCGGAAGGATTTTGCCTTGTTCATTAACAAATTTCAAAAGGAAGTCAGCATCCTTATAATCAATGTATTTGATGCCGCTCTTTTTAAAACGGCAATACTTTTTCTTTTTGGTGTCGACTGCGATAGGGGTCAGATATTTAATATCGCTGTTACTTTGTGCCATTGTTCTGAATTTTTAGATGAATAAATGATCAGGATTCTGTTTCAACGGCTTTCTCTTCGGCAGCCTTTTTTCTTTTCTTTTCGTTGTATGCAATGGCGTGCTTGTCGAGTTTCACAGTGAGGAAACGCAGGATACGCTCATCCCTTTTATACAACAATTCAAATTCCTGAAGTTCTTTTCCGTCCATTTTGTATTCGAAAAGGTGATAGAACCCGGTTGATTTGTTCTGGATGGGATAGGCGAGTTTCCTCAAACCCCAGCTCTGGTCAAGAACAATCTCGGCATTTTTCGCATTGAGATGTTTCCTGAACTTATCAACCGCTTCCTTCATCTGATCTTCAGACAAAACGGGAGTCATAATGAAAACGGTTTCGTACTGGTTCATGTTTTAAGATTATTGTTAATGTATATTGTTTTATATCCGTTTCGTGAAAAACGGAGTGCAAAGGTAAGACAAATTATTTAATTCGCAAACGAAAGGGGAAATTACTGGGTACTGGATGCTGGGTAGAGTGTAAAATGTACATTGTAAAGTGTAAACTGTAAAACTTCCTTGTTCATCATTCCATGTTCGATGTTCATTATTCCCTTGTCCCTTGCCTGTCCGCCGGAGTCCGAAGGACGGAGGAGGGTCCCTTGTTTCTGTTTACCCAATACTCAATACCATATACTGCATATTGTATAGCAAAATGCAGAGGGCTGTGCCTACGCATCCCCTGCTATTTTATCAAGAACAAACTGCGCTGCCCTTCCATTACCGTAAAGGGGAGGAAAGGAGTGTGGAGGCTGTTCTTTAAAGTGCCGGTATGCAGCAAGTATCCTCGCTTCATCTGCATCAGCGATGATGGCACTGCCCTGGGCTACGATCTCAACCCATTCCGTTTCGGAGCGCAGGATAATGCATGGTTTATGATAGAAATAGGATTCTTTTTGCACCCCTCCGGAGTCGGTAAGGATCATTGAAGCATGTTTTTCGAACAACATCATTTCCAAAAAAGATGCCGGGGCGACAATCTTTAGTCGTTTTGAGGCCATGATCCTTGAATACAATTCATCATCCAGCTGTGTGCGGAGCATTTTCATTGTGCGGGGATGCAGAGGCAGCAATATTGTTTCTCCACTTTCTTCAGCAAGGCGGTAAATGGCCCTGAAGATCGACCTGAGCCGGTTGGCGATGTCGGTATTGTTGTTGCGGTGGATGGTAGCCAGAATGAATCTGCCGCTTTCAATATCAAGGGATTTGAGAATGTCTGATTTTTTTTCTGCCAGGTCCGAAAAGTATAGTGCGTTATCGTACATCACATCGCCACAATGGAATACTCCGGGATGATCGGCATCGTAGGGCGGGGATGTGTCGATCGCAAAACCTTCCCTGCGGAGGTTCTCAAGGCCGGCCAGGGTCGGGCTGAACAGCAAGGTTGAACAGTGGTCGCAGGTGATGCGGTTGATCTCTTCCGGCATCGACTTGTTGAAGGAACGCAGGCCGGCTTCGATGTGGGCCACAGGCACGCCCAGCTTCACAGCAGCCAATGCCCCTGCAAGTGTCGAATTGGTGTCGCCATAAAGGACGAGCCAATCCGGATTTTCTTTTTCAATTACCCCCTCAATACCTTCGATCATGGCGGCAGTTTGCTTTCCATGCGATGCCGAACCTGTATTCAGGTTATGATTGGCCGCCGGAATGCTCATCTCATCAAAAAATACCTGCGACATATTCTCGTCGTAATGCTGACCCGTATGCAGGATCACCTCTTCGATGGCATCAGCATAATGCTTCCCGATCGCTCTCGAAAGCGCAGCAGCCTTAATAATTTGCGGCCGGGCACCGATGATGGTGAGGAGTTTTAGCATAGCGTTTGTTTTAAAGATCAAATATAGGATATTTTAGATAATCAAATATTTTAATCATACAGAGTGAGCTAAAGTGACTAAAGTGAGCTAGAGTGAACTAAAGTTGGCGGAAATTCAAGTTAAAACTAAAGTTTAAGTTTCTTGCTAATGGCTGTAAACAGGGCAAGAATTTCACTGGCTTCATTTAGGCCTGCACCGATAAGTGTTGGCTTACCCCAGTTCATTGAAGAAATAATATTTAGCCAATAAACCGTTTCGCTTGCTTCGCTTTCACATATTCTGATTTTATTAATGAAATCTGCTTTGCTCCTTGATCTGTTGGCTTCCCGATAATTGGCCCCAATACTGGATCCTGATTTGGATAGCTGATGCCTTATCGCCCTTCCTTCAACGGTGTCCGGTAAATCTTTTGAAATGTGAAGAATCAAAATGGTGAAGACTTGAGTTCTTTTTTCAAGGCTGGCAGCAAATTCTTTATTTGTCATAGAAAGATTTATATCGTTACTCTAGCTCACTTTAGTCACTTTAGATCACTTTAGTTCACTTTTCCCTATCACAAAAGTCCTTCATCGGCAAAACTGAAATAATTGTCTTCGCCAAGGATGATATGGTCGATCACGGGCAGATCGAGGAAGGTTCCGGCTTTTTTAAGTTTCTGGGTGAGGCGGATATCTGATTCGCTGGGACTGATATTGCCTGAAGGGTGGTTGTGGCACAGCACTATGCTGGAGGCATATTGCTCAAGCGCCATCTTGAATATCTTCTTGGGGTCGGCAACGGTACCCGACAGCCCACCCTGGCTGATGCAGATACTGCTCAGTATCTTATTGCCACGATTGAGCAGCAGGATCCAGAATTCCTCATAACTTGAGTCGTGCAGTACCGGCCTGAAATAGGCATACACATCGCGGCTGGAGCTTACCTTTTTCTTGCTCGACCCCTCTTCAATGCCTGAGCGGTTGGCCAGCTCAAGTGCAGCAATAAGTGTTATGGCCTTTACTTTTCCGATGCCCTTGATGCGGGTAAGGTCGGCCACGGTCAGCCTCGACAGGGCCCTTAGCTTGCCGCCCGATCCTTCCAGGATGTTCTTTGAAAGGTCGAGGGCCGTAAATTCTTTGCCTCCTGTTGCCAGCAGGATCGCGATGAGCTCTGCATTGCTGAGTGCCCGTTTGCCTTTTAAAAGTAGTTTTTCTCTCGGGCGATCATCCTCTGCCCAAAACCTGATAGGGATGTTTTTGTGATAGTCAGTCATAATGCCTCCTGACTATTAGTACCCAAAAACAAAAAAAGTCCCACCTTTTACAGGCAGGACTTTTCAAGAAAATATAATTAATCAATTACATGGAATTGACATGCTTTGTTAATTTCGACTTAAGGTTGGCGGCAGTATTCTTGTGAATAACAGACCTTTTGGCCAGCCTGTCGATCAGTGAAACGATTTCAGGAAGCTTATCTTCAGCTTCTTTTTTATTGTCCATCTCCCTGAATTTTCTGACAGCATTTCGCATGGTTTTTCCATAATAGCGATTTTGTGTCCGTTTTTTAACCGTTTGCCTGATCCTCTTTAAAGCTGATTTATGATTTGCCATATACCTTTTTGTTATGCTGTTAAAATGTTTGTACCCATCAATTTGGGGCTGCAAAGATAAATATATTTCTTAAAATCAAAAAATTTTCTTTCATAAAATATTTCAGCCGGAAGGCTTTGCCGGATAAGGCATGCCACCATCATGCAACGGATTGGACCGGCGATATGATAACACAAAAAAGCTCAGATATTTTGAATTCATGTATTTCTGTTGTATATTTATCTGTCCCAAATCGAATATGACCAGTATTCACCTCAAAACCAATTTTTATGAAAAAGCAAAACTACCTTATGATTTTGGTCTGCCTTGCAATGCCTTTCAGTCTTTTTTCGCAGAATTGTGTCGATTTCGAGTCTCTCGCCCCGGGTGCTCAATTCGGAAATGGCATAAACAGCCAGGGAGAAATAATTTTTACCGAAAATGAAATACCGGTATCTGTCGAATACTTTGAATGGAGTTCGGGAGGCGGAACATTTGGAACTGCTACGGTTATCGACGGGATGTCGAATTTCGGATCGCCTCAGGCCATGTGGACCAGCAATGTGAACCTGGAATTTAACTTTTTCAATGTCGGATTTCTTCCCAACAGGGTAACTTTCGATTTTACCGATTCGGGCGGCGAAGAAAACATTTCTGTGAATGGAATGCCCATCTATGCGGGCGAACTCATGAGTGCACCCATGCCTTCCGGAATTTCCATCACATTTGTTGATATGGGTGTGCATTGGAGGGCTACCCTTTCGGGATCGATAAATTCATTGCTGATCGGTGGCCAGGAGTTTGCCATCGATAATGTTTGTGCCAGCTATATTACCGATCCTTCTTATTGCGTCGATTTTGAAGTGCTGCCACCTGGCGCCTCCTTTGGTAATGGAATTAATGCCCAGGGTGATGTGATTTTTGTCGAGAATGAAATTCCGGTCAGCGTTGAATACTTTGAATGGCCCGGGGGAGGAGGTACCTTTGGAAATGCCTCGGTCATAGACTGGGCAGCCATGAACAGCGGTCAGGCCATGTGGACAAGCAACATCAACCTCGGATTTGATTTCAGTGAATTGGGAGCTTTACCAAACTGGGTGAGCTTTGAATTTGAAGACCAGGGCGGAGTGGAAAATATTTCTGTGAATGGTTATCCTGTTTATGTTGGTGAACTTTCGACAGCAACGATGCCACCGGGTTTTTCGCTAATGATCACAAATATGGGCGATTACCAGAGGGCCGAACTGATTGGCCACAGCAGTAGCATTACGGAACTTATTGTTGGCGGACAGGAGTTTGCTATTGATAACATCTGCCCGAATCAGGTGGGTTTTATGACCAGCTGTATCGACTTTGAGACCCTTGGCCTTGGGAGTATGTATGGATCGGGAATAAATAGTCCGGGAGATGTAATATTTACACAGAACAACATTCCTGTGATGGTTGATGAATTTTATTACGTCGGCGGTGGCAGCACTTTTGGCTTTGCCGAAGTTACTACCGGATCGGGAATTGGAACAGGGCAGGATATGCGCGAGGGCAACATCAACCTTGTATTCGACTTTACTGAGATAGGAATGTTTTCTGAGATCGTTGCCTTCGATTTTGCCGATTATGGCGGCCACGAAAACATTGCGATCAATGGCGGAACCGTCTATACCGGAGAGCTCTCCTCGGCAAGCATACCGGGATACAGCATCAGTGTGAACATGACAGGCAACATTGGTCAGTGTGTAATCCAGGGCAATGTGGAAAAGTTACTGATTGGTGGGCAGGAATTCTTTATTGACAATGTATGTGCCTGGCAGCTGGTAGATATCGATGAACCTGCAAATGCGTCCCCAACTTCGGGCATCGAACTGGGACAGAATTTTCCCAACCCGCTCAATGGCCATACGCTGATCCCCTTCGAAGTAAACGAGCCTTCACATATTCGTATCGTGGTGTACGATCACCTTGGCAGGATTGTGGAAACGCTCACCAACAGGGATTACGACAAGGGATCATTCACACTTGGCTGGGATGCTTCAGATGAACCCGCCGGAATTTACTTTTACCAGTTGCGTAGCGGTAATATTTCACAAACAAGGAAAATGAGCCTGATAAAATAGAGAATGAAAAATTGACAATTCAGAATTTTATGCCCTTCCCCAAGCTCCCTCAAACAAGTTTGGCTCGCCGGATTTTTGTTGTTATTCGCCTTCGGCTCATGAT
>JAVVEM010000077.1:0-6671 GCA_032250805.1 Bacteroidales bacterium | reverse complement strand
CAATATTTCAGGGAAGCCACCATAAAGCATATAGTATTCAAATTGTTTCTTAATTTCGAATCTTTGTTTTGAAAATGCAAAATTCTTTACTGGCTGAACTCCCCTGAAATGTAAAAATTCGTAAAACGATAAAGGATAGATTTCTCTAATAAAATATCTTCCCCCCAGGGTGGTCCCGATTTCTTTGCTAAGCATTTTTGCATTGCTTCCGGTGATGTAAACCTGGTATCCCTGATCTGCCAGGCGTCTTGCAAAATTTTCCCAGTGATCAATATTTTGGATCTCATCGAAAAATAATATGGGTTGTCCTGCATATAACTCCATGCCACATTCCAGTATCAGATCAAAATCGGCAGATTGAAACTCTATTAACCGTTCGTCCTCAAAATTTATATAGATGAAATGAGCAGTGTGTTGACTTTTGATGAGTCGTTGAATCTGCTGATACTGTAAAAAACTCTTTCCACACCTTCGAATTCCGCAAAATACATAGCTGGCCGCAGGCTCTAAAGGTTCTTGCCGCGAAACCAGGTCCAGGTTCAGAATAAATTCATGGTTCTGGACAATTATTTTCTTAAGCGTGGTCTTATCCATTGCAATGTTTTCTCAAATATAAAATTTTTATACTTAATTATATCTCATAGAAAAGATAAAAACATAAAAAAATTACTTATCTAAAAGAAATCAATGCCACACCCTGTTTAGTGAAAGCCATTGGTAATTACCTGGTTCCATCCCAACCTGGGGTCACAATTTGTGACCTCAATGCATGGAAATGTTAAAAAACCTGACAACATTTCTTTCATTCTATGCATAAAAAGTCTACTTTTATTTGAGAAGCTATTGAGGGGAATACGATTCGGTTGTCAGCAGAGAATTATTTTATAAAAACAGGTGTGCTTATTCAGAAGTTCCGTATAGTAAATTAAATTATCAACACTTACACTATGAACCCTACCCAAGCAGAAATGCGATATAGCAATCCCCAATGGGCTTTGTTATACAGAATATGAGCATTCGCCGCATGGTTTACGGTACTGCTCATCCCAGTTGGAATTGTCTCTCACATCGCCTGGCCCCCGCCGTCCTGGTCACCAGGTGCTGCAGATGAATGGTTTGCATACTTGCAGGACAATACGCTCGTGGGACTCCTCAATCTTGATTTAGCCATGGAAGTTGGGCTGGTTGTATGTATCCCACTTTACTTAGCTTTATATATATCCCTCAGGCAATACAATCATTCACTTATGCTCATTGCTGCATTTATTGCAGTATTAGGGGTATTCCTGCATATGCTTTCGAATACGGCCTGGGAGTTGTTGTTGTTGAGTGAAGCTCACGCTGCCGCAATAACAGAGATGAATCGCAATATGTTCCTTGCAGCAGGTGAGGCAAGGCTCTCGGCATATTACGGTATGGTTTTCCAGGTGAGCTACATTCTTGGTTATATAGCGTATATCTTAATCGGTGTTGTCATGCGCCGGGGCGAACTGTTTAGCAGGTCGACAGCAAATTTAGCGATAATCACGGGCATCGCCGGGTTCGGATTCTACCTGCCTGAGATTGGCACCCTCTTGTCGGTGCTTGTGGTACTCCTAATTGGGATCTGGAACATAAGCGTTGGACGGAGGCTGTTCCAACTGGCAAAATTGAACAGTGTCTGAATACATCGATATTCAGGCATATAAAACCAATAAATTGACAAGGAACTACGCATAAACGTACTGCGCGCTACACTGAGTATCCTGCAAAAATGATAGTTGTTGAAATGCTGAATCTGAAGTGATTTCATATTTTTACTATCTTCACCTTCAGCCATTGCGACTAACTTTAGTTCTATGCCCCGGATTACATTTCTCGATACTGAAGTCCAGGCAAAAACCGGCAAAATCCTGGATATTGGCGCGACAAACGATGCGGACGGCGTATTTCATTCAAACGCCCTGGATCACCTTTTTATCATTAATATCGAGATTGTTGGGACTATTCATTTCTGTTTCAGCTAATGAGTTTTTCGGAGCCCAAACCTATACTGGTTTTTTTCGGTTTCCGATATAATATTAAAGAAAACCTTAACTTTAACTGTTGAAGTATGAAAAGACCAAGAAGAAAATTTTCATTTGTCTTTGAAGCAATGGTAGCTATTGTCGCACTCAAAGAGCGTGAATCATTGGCTGAATTTTCCAGGCGGTATGAAATTCATCCGAACCTTACCGGGACATGGAATAAAGTGCTTGCATTTTAATCAAATGACTATGGATGCAGGTATCATAATAGTACTGTTAATACTTTCGGCTACGGTTTTGATGCTTATACTCGATGTGGTTCGCATTGATGTTGTTGCGATCAGCTGTATGCTTGTCCTGGGGTGGACAGGTATTTTAACGCCACAGGAAATGTTTTCAGGTTTTTCGAGTAATGCAGTTGTGGCCATGATGGCTGTAATGATCATGGGCCGGGGAATTTCCAGGACTGGCCTGATGGACAAATTTTCCATTGCTGTGATCAGAATGGCGGGTCCTGGCAGAAGATCAATTACTGCTTTCATGTCGTTAATCGTTGGCATTATTTCCGGTTTTATTCAGAATATTGGTGCCGCGGCGCTCTTTTTACCCGGCATGCTTGATGTTTCACGGCGAACCAAAATCCCTGCATCGGCATTGTTAATGCCTATAGGATTTGCAATAATTCTTGGAGGCACACTCAGCATGGTCGGCTCTGGCCACCTTATACTGGTGAACGACCTGCTCCTGAATGCGGGACTTTTACCCTATGGGTTATTCAGTGTTACTCCACTTGGTGTTTTGTTGCTTGCAGCAGGCATAGCTTTTTTTTATGTTTTCGGCAAATCTGTGCTGCCCCAGCCAAAAACAGGCGTCAGGGTTCCTTCAGCACAGGAAAAACTTATTGAGGATCTTCAATTGCCCGGTAACATATGGCATTATTCAATCTCAGAAAACAGTCCTTTGATAAATCAAACAACCGAACAATCGGCATCTGGAAACGCTTCAATGTGAATATTATTGGTATTTCAGTGGAACGCGACGTAATATAAGCACCATGGCGGGAAACCAGGTTGAAGGCAGGACAGGAAATTGCCCTCTTAGGCAGTGAAGAAAGCATTAGGCTTCTGGCATCGGAGTTCAAACTAATTTCTGAACCGCCATTGAAACGTTTTTCCCGCTTGCGCGATCCCGACGAATCTGGTTTGATACCCCTGGGCATAGCGATGCAGAAAACCGGAGCCTCCATGTTCCTTGCGGAAAAAATAATGGTGATGGTTTCCGGAAGACATCCCCTTTTTTTGATACTCACTGTTGGGATCATTTCCACCATCTTTTCCCTGCTGGTTTCAAATTTTGCCGCTATTGTGGTGTTGGCGCCAATGATTATTGGCATGGCTGAAATCGGGGGACTTGATCCACGCCCACTAGTGTTGATGGCCGCAGTGTGCGTTTCAAATTCATTCATTCTTCCAACCCAGCAGGTCAATGCCTTGTTGATGACGCCGGGTGGCTACCGAAACGCAGACTTTATAAAAGGGGGCGGAGGCCTGACAATTCTTTTTCTTCTGATTACTGTAAGCTTTTTTTATTTCATTCTCATCTGAGCTGAAGATCATCAACCACTGGCAAACGCTGTTTACTTTTGGAATTTAGAGCTTTGGACCCGGGTCTTTACAAGGGCCACACCCACATGATCATTGGTACGCCTATGGTAACAATAATAAATTCAAGCGGAAGGCCTATGCGCCAGTAGTCGGTGAATTTATATCCACCTGGCCCCATAACAAGCGTATTGGACTGATGGCCGATGGGCGTCAGGAATGCACATGATCCGCCAATGGCAACAGCCATAAGAAATGGATCAACAGAAAATCCGAGTCCTTTTGCAATGCCAATGGCTATGGGTGCCATCAGGACTACGGTGGCTGCATTGTTGATAATATCGGACAAAAACATGGTTACAACCAGCACCAGGGCGAGAAGTGCCCAGGGCGGCATAATGTTGTGGAGATCTGAAATAAGGGTTGATATACGTTCAGCCCCTCCGGAGGTTTCTAATGCTGTACCCACGGGTATCATTGCTCCGAGAAGTACGATCACCGGCCAGTCAATGCTGGTATAAAGTTCTATCATTGCGAACCATGCCCAGTATCTATACATCGGCCTTTGAAATTGAAGTTATTTCGGAAATACTTATGCCTTTGAGCTTTGAATCTTTTACCACCTCCACTTCTGCGATATAATCGTCAATGTCAAAAAGTTCGGTCTCCGATTTTTCGGCAGTTCTCCGGGGGAGCAATCGCCAGCCAGCCAAGGTAACAAAAGCTATCCCCACAATGGCAACCACAACACCAACCGGAGCAAAATCAAACATCCCGAAAGGTTCACCAAGCTCATCTGCACGAAAAGTAGCAATAATGATGTTGGGCGGCGTACCTATGAGGGTTGTCATACCACCGAGCAGGGAGGCGAAAGCAATGGGCATAAGTATATAGGAAGGGGGATTATTGCTTTTACGGGCAAGGTGTATGGCAATGGGCATTATAATAGCCAGTGCTCCAACATTGTTCATAAATGCAGATGCTACAGCCACGAGCATGGAGAGAGTAAAGATCTGCAATAGGAGGTTTGTGCCAAGTTTCATCACCCATTTCCCAAGCAGATCAGCGACTCCAGAGAATTCAAGCGCCTTTCCAATAACCAGCACGGCAGCCACGGTGATCACAGCCGGGTGTCCGAATCCATCAAACGCATCATTTGGGTCAACAATTCCGAAAATCAATAACAGACTAAGTGAGATCAGCGCAACAATATCATGGCGTATGCGGCCCCAGCCAAAAAGCAACAGGGTAAGTATCAACACTCCGAAGACAATGTAATGATCCATAAATCTTGTTCAGGATATTATAGACGTCCAATTTCCCGCAAAGTTATCTGGCAAAAATAAATATTGTTTTTGAATTAAATAAGGCAATTTTTATGATAATTTTGGTTCCCGCTACAGCAATACATATCAAAAAACAGGGTCTTCTAGGCAGACTTATTATTGTATATTCTTGAGATAGCTTTTTCGGAGTCTGCCAATAAGTTTGGAACCTGTTTTACACAATTCGATTCAAAAGTTGCCCTGCTTGTTAAGCGATTAGTTAATGTAGTTACCAAAAAGCTTCATGAGGATTACAAAAATGAATATGAGGAAGCAATAAATGAATATCTGAAAATTCTTCACCGTACATGCATTCTGTTTCCATGTTTGTCAACTGGAACAACAAATCTTACGCATAATGATTTCATCAGATACTGCGACTGGTTTTTCTGGTTGGTTCATGATAGTGATTTTGAGGAACGGGTAATATCCGTTAATGTGGTTTGCAAGTAAAATATTGTTTTATTTACATTTACCTTGTCGTTCAGCATTTTTGGAGGTTAAAAATAACCAATCGATAAAAAGTAAATCATTTTTAGAAAAACGTAGAAATGATTAAATTTGAGAAAATACTGATTATGAATTCTAACGCCTACAAAATATCATTAAATTACAATCAAGTTCTTGAATTGGTGCGTCAATTACCGAAAAAAGATAAAGCCAGATTGAGTAAGGAATTGGCAAAAGATGCTATTGATACGAGATTGACCAAATTGTTAAATTCTTTTTCTTCTGAAGAACTTTCAGAGGAGATAATTAATCAAGAGGTCGAAGAGGTAAGAGCTCAAATATATGCCAAGAAGAAAGAAAATTAGGATTGTAATTGACACCAATCTTTTTATCGGTTTCCTCATCGGAAAAAGAATAAAAGGACTTAAGATATCTTTAGTACAGTCGACTGTACAATTGATCAGTTAGAAAAAATAATCAGCGAAAGTACGAAATCTCAAAATAATATTGCTTACAAATATTTGTAAGAACAAATATTTCTACAGTCTCTAAAGGGAATGCGATCTTTATATAAAAAATGGATTATTACATTTTCATAGATGAATCAGGTGATCATGGATTAAAGAATATAGATCCAGGCTTTCCGAATTTTGCTTTGTGCGGGGTAATAATATCTCAAGCACAGTATGACTCATTGAGAGATAGTTTTAATTCAATCAAAGACCATTTCTGGAAGGACAAAAAGGTGATTTTTCACTCGCGTGATATCAGAAAATGCGAAAAAGAGTTTAAAATCCTTCTTAACATAGATATCAAAGCAGATTTCTATTTACAACTTGACGAAGCAATAAAGGAAAATGACTTCACAATAATTTCGGCAGTAATAAAGAAGGAAAAATACATCAAGAAATATGGTAAGCTAAAAACTGATGTTTATGAAATTGCTCTTTCTTTCATCGTTGAAAGAGCAGTGTTTTATATCGATTCCCTTGAAGATAGAGTAGATAAAATGTACTTCGTCATTGAAAAGAGAGGTAAAAAAGAAGACGCTCAGTTGAAAAATCATTTTGAATCAATCAAACAAAGAGGTACATATTATATCACCCCAGAGCGGATGGAAGCATACAATTTTGATATTGTCTTCAGAGATAAACGTAAAAACATTAATGGATTACAACTGGCCGACCTGGCCGCTTACCCTATTGCAAGGTATGTTAATGATAAAGAAAGGGCAAATCCAGCTTTTGATATAATTAAACCAAAAATTTATAATAAGGGAACCAAACTAT
>JAVVEM010000037.1:0-36259 GCA_032250805.1 Bacteroidales bacterium | reverse complement strand
CAGATTTAGAGTTAATTAACGCTGATGGAAGAGTGCAGTCAATCATCAATGCCAATCTTCAATAATCATTAGGATCTGATCAATAATCACTCAAAGAAATATGATTGAAAAAATAAAGTGTAGGCTTATACAACCCTAACCAGGAAATAATTTTTCTTCCCTTTCTGTACAAGCACATATTTTCCGTTAAGAAGATCATTCCCCGAAATGATAAAGTCGTCACCGACTTTTTCTTTGTTCACAGATACGGCCTTGTCTTTGATCATGCGGCGGGCCTCGCCTTTGGATGCGAAAATATGGGTATGGTCGGCAAGGAATTCAACAATACCACAACCTTCATTTACAATATGTGCCGGCACCTCGCTTTGCGGGACGCCTTCAAAAACGCTGAGGAGCATTTCTTCCGATAGTTTTTTCAGTGTTTCTGTAGTTCCTTTGCCAAATAATATCTGTGAAGCTTCATTGGCAGCTTCCAGATCTTCACGCGAATGTACCCGAATGGTCAGCTCTTCGGCCAGTGCTTTTTGCAACGGACGCAGATGGGGTGCTTCATCGTGCTCTTTTTCAAGTGCTTCAATTTTTTCTTTTGAATTGAGGGTAAATATCCTGATCCACTTTTTTACATCTTCATCGGAAGCATTCAGCCAGAACTGGTAAAACTTATAAGGAGAGGTCTTCTCCGGGTCGAGCCAGATATTGCCTTCTTCGGTTTTCCCGAACTTGCCCCCATCAGCCTTTGTAATCAAGGGGCATGTGAGGGCATAGGCTTCGCCCCCGGTTTTTCGCCTGATCAGCTCCGTGCCCGTGGTGATATTGCCCCACTGGTCGGAACCGCCCATCTGCAAACGGCAGTTGTTATTTTCATATAAAAACAAAAAATCGTATCCCTGCACCAGCTGGTACGAAAACTCTGTAAACGACAGTCCTGTTTCCAGACGCTTCTTTACCGAGTCCTTGGCCATCATATAGCTCACGCTGATGTGCTTGCCCACTTCGCGAACAAATTCCAGAAACGTGAACCTGCTCATCCAGTCGTAGTTGTTCACCATAACGGCAGCGTTTTCGCCTTTTTCAAAATCAAGGAATTTCACAAGTTGTTTCTTAATGCATTCCTGGTTATAGCGAAGTGTTTCTTCGTCGAGCAGGTTGCGCTCCTGCGATTTCCCTGAAGGGTCGCCCACCATTCCGGTAGCTCCGCCCACCAGGGCAATGGGTTTATGGCCTGCAAGCTGAAAATGCTTGAGCATCATGATCGATACCAGATGGCCAATATGCAGCGAGTCGGCAGTGGGGTCGATGCCCACATAGGCCGAAGTCATCTCTTTGCTGAGTTGCGCCTCCGTTCCGGGGGTCATGTCATGGATCATCCCACGCCAGCGAAGTTCTTCTACAAAATTCATGAATGTTCAGATTTGGGGCAAAGATAGTTAATTCGTAATTTGTATTTGGTATTACGTACTACGTATGGTCATAAGTAATGGAATTATGTTTTACTGCTTGTCCCAACAACTCATTGGTTTCAGTGTTCCAGTGTTTCAGTGTTCCAGTGTTTTTGCATCCACCGAAGCCTTTCATCCTTTGCTAAAGCTTCGGCTGATGAGAGGCGAAGGTGGACAGTTTTTCAGTGTTAAATGGCTAAATGGCTAATATAACTTTAGTCACTTAAGCTCATTCGTTCTGTATTTATTATGGGTTTAGGGTTTTCATGGTTTCATGTTTCAGTACCTGCCCCGAACCTCTTACCTTAATGCACCAGGCCAGAAAGCAACCACTACCCTAACTCACCGTAGATCCGGGTTCAAAATCATCATCGGGCGAAACAAAGGTTAATTTGCCATCGGCATCCTCGGCCATGAGGATCATACCGTTTGATTCGATTCCCCTGATCTTGCGCGGGGCAAGGTTTATCAAAAAGCAGGCATGCTTACCGATGATTTCGCCGGGATCATAGTATTCGGCAATACCGGAAACCACGGTTCTGACATCAACGCCGGTATCAACCTTCAGTTTGAGCAGTTTTTGTGTTTTCGGCACTTTTTCTGCTTCCAGGATCTTCCCAATACGCACATCCATTTTCGAAAACGTATCATAGTCGATCATTTCCTTGGCCGGTTCTACTTTTCGTTCTTCCATTTCATTGGCTTTTTTTGTATCAAGCAGCTTTTGTACCTGTGCTTCTATCACGCTATCTTCTATTCTTTCAAAAAGGTATTCCGCTTTATTTAGCTGGTGCCCCGGGGCAAGCAATCCGGGATTTCCTGCATCATTCCACTGGAGCGTATCCATATTGATCATGGTGGTGAGCCGTTTTGCCGTAAAGGGCAGGAAGGGTGCGCAAAGGATGGCGAGGTTGGCACATATCTGAAGTGAGATATTCAGAATGGTTTTTACTTTTTCCGGATCATTTTTAAAGATCTTCCACGGTTCTGAATCGGTCAGGTATTTATTGCCCAAACGCGCAAGGTTCATCATTTCTGCCTGCGACTCCCTGAAACGAAATGCGTCGAGGCTGCCACCGATCTTCGCGGGGAAAGCCCTGATCTCATCCATTACCTTCTTATCGGCATTTGACAGGCTGTTCAAAGCGGGGACCTTCCCCTCAAAATATTTATGTGTCAGCACCAGTGTGCGGTTCACAAAGTTTCCGAAAATAGCAAGAAGCTCACTGTTGTTTTTGGCCTGGAAATCCTTCCAGGTAAAATCATTGTCTTTTGTTTCAGGTGCATTGGCCGTAAGCGTATATCGCAGCACATCCTGCATGCCCGGGAATTCTTCGAGGTATTCATGCAGCCACACGGCCCAGTTCCTCGAAGTGGAGATCTTTTCATTTTCGAGGTTAAGGAATTCAAATGCAGGCACATTATCGGGGAGAATATAGCTTCCTTCATGTTTTAGCATGGAGGGGAAGATGATGCAATGAAACACAATATTGTCTTTACCAATAAAGTGGATCAAGCGGGTTTCTTCATCTTTCCAGTAAATTTCCCAATCCTTTTTATTTTCTGCAGCCCACTCACGCGTAGCGGATATATAGCCTATCGGAGCATCGAACCACACATAAAGCACCTTTCCTTTTGCTTCTTCCAGCGGAACATCAACACCCCAGTTCAGGTCGCGGGTAACAGCCCTGGGCTGGAGGCCGTGATCGATCCACGACTTACACTGGCCATAAACATTCGGTTTCCAG
Source organism: Bacteroidales bacterium (assembly GCA_032250805.1). Lineage (GTDB taxonomy): Bacteria > Bacteroidota > Bacteroidia > Bacteroidales > B18-G4 > B18-G4. The sequence goes on along the minus strand of JAVVEM010000037.1, from coordinate 33,072 downwards.
TCGTTCTTATGTCCCTCGATGATCCATTCCTTCAGCCAGCTTTCGTATTTATCCAGCGGAAGATACCAGTGTTTGGTTTCCTTTTTCACAGGTACGTTACCCGTGAGGGATGAACGGGGGTTGGTCAGCTCTGACGGGCTCAGTGAGGTGCCGCAATTTTCGCACTGGTCGCCATAGGCCTTCTCATAGCTGCAACGGGGGCAAATCCCTGTAATGTATCGATCGGCCAGGAACTGTTCATTAACCTCATCATAAAACTGCATTGAGGTTTTTTCAATAAACTCGCCCTTGTTATATAGGGTGGTAAAAAATTCTGAAGCAGTTTGGTGATGGATGGGTGCCGATGTGCGTGAATACACATCGAATGATATGCCGAAATCAGCAAAGGATTTTTTTATCATCCCATGGTACTTGTCGACGATCTCCTGCGGGCTTATTCCCTGCTGCTGTGCCTTGATGGTGATGGGGACACCATGTTCATCGGATCCGCCAATAAAAAGCACCTCCGTGCCTTTCAACCTGAGGTAACGCACATAAATGTCGGCCGGCACATAAACACCTGCCAGGTGGCCAATGTGAATAGGCCCGTTTGCGTAAGGAAGAGCTGATGTAACGGTATATCTTTTAAAGTTTTTCTTTTTATTTTCCATATTGTCCCGCAGAATTAAATGCAAAGATATAAATTTGTTTCATCCGCCGCAGGCGGAATAATTCATAGAAATAAGTTGATCCATAGTTTCTTATATCAGCCTATGCAAAAAACAAGTTATCGTCCTCCCAGGCTGCAACCCGGTGATACGGTCGGGATCGTTGCACCTGCACGAAAAGTAAACAGGAAAGAAATGCTGCCTGCCATCGAAGTTCTTAAAAACTGGGGTTATAAGGTTGTTGAGGGCCGGCATTTATATGCTGAAGAACACCAGTTTGCCGGCACCGACCAGATGCGCGCAGCAGATTTCCAGACCATGCTGGATGATGATTCCGTCAGGGCTATATTCTGCGCACGGGGCGGCTATGGTTCGGTGAGGATTATTGACTGGCTCGACTTTTCGCGCTTCCGCAAACAGCCAAAATGGATCGTAGGCTACAGCGATATCACCGTGTTCCATTCCCATATAAACAGGCATTTCGGAATACAAACCTTACACGGCCCCATGCCGGTAAATTTTCCTTCAACAGGCGGGATGAACCAATCTCTCTTAAGCCTTAAGCACATCCTTGAAGGCGGAAACCCGGAATATCGACCTGAGCCTGACGAATTCAACAGGGCGGGAAAAGCTGAAGGGATCCTGACCGGAGGCAATCTTTCCATGCTTTACAGCCTTATTGGTTCGCCATCGGATATTGATACAAAAAATAAAATTCTTTTTATTGAAGACCTCGACGAATATCTTTACCATATCGACCGCATGATGATGAACCTGAAGCGATCAGGAAAGCTCGAAAGCCTTGCGGGACTGGTTGTTGGGGGCATGAGCGATATGAACGACAACCGCATTGCCTTCGGGAAAACAGCCCGCGAGATCATCGCCGAAACAGTTTCTGTTTATAACTTTCCTGTAATTTTTAACTTCAAAAGTGGGCACATTTCCGAAAATCTGGGACTAATCATTGGAGGGCATGTACAAATGGAGGTTGGCGAAAAGTGCTCGCTGAAGTTCATAAAGTAAAGCCCTGCCAATGGATCATTCAGTAAGGCAGGGGATTCTGCCTGCAATATTTATAGCAGTTTTATTGCCCCGTGCACTGAAACAAAATGACCATCTTACTTAATGTAGGAATCAAGCAAACGATCATGGCTGAACATAATGAATTGGGAAAGAGCGGCGAGGACCATGCCTGCGATTATTTAATCAGTAAGGGTTTCAACATCCTGGAAAAGAACTGGCGGCATATGAGGGATGAGGTCGACCTTATTGCCATAAATAAAGAATACCTGGTAATCATCGAAGTAAAAACCAGGAGCACCCTTTACTATGGCGAACCCCAGATCTTCGTTACAAAAAAGAAACAGTCCTTCATGATCAGGGCAGCCAACGCTTATATCCTGGCGCACGACATTCACCTCGAAACCCGCTTTGATATTATTTCGGTAGTAATTTCAGGCGACCGGGTGAGCATTAAGCATATTGAAGATGCATTTTACCCAACGCTGTAAAAATGTGCAAGGGTATTGGATATATTAAGATTATTAAAGTCACGCCATTCTTTAGGCAAATCCCGCCACTATTGTAGTATCTTTGTAAACAATTCAATATCAATATGAGCTCAGAAAAAAAAGGTGGAGGAGAGAAACAAAAACGCCATGGCGACTATTCTGTTTTTTACAAGAAACCAAAGGGCGGTCCTAAAAAAAAGCAGTTTTCCAAAGACCGTAAAACCGAAAATGATCGCGATAAGGTGAGGGAAAAAGGCTACCGGCGCAAAGACGATGGCCTCATCCGCCTGAATAAATACCTGGCCGATGCAGGCGTATGCTCGCGTCGTGAGGCCGATACACTCATTGCTGCCGGTGCCGTGGAGGTAAATGGCAAAGTAGTCACCCAACTGGGAACAAAGGTTTCGCATACCGACAAGGTTGTTTATGGCGGACAGGCCCTGCGAAGGGAAAAGCTGCGTTACCTTGTGCTGAATAAGCCCAAAGACTTCATCACGACGACTGACGATCCATATGAGCGCAGAACAGTGATGGGATTGGTTGAAAAGGCCTGTCCGGAAAGGATATACCCAGTGGGCCGCCTCGACAGGTCAACCACTGGCGTTTTGCTGTTTACCAATGACGGGGAGCTCGCCAAAAAGCTTACGCACCCCCGCCACGGGATACGAAAAATATACCATGTAGTGCTTAATAAGGCACTTACCAAAGCCGACTTTGAAAAGATAAGCGAAGGCATCGAGCTTGACGATGGCCCGATAAAAGCAGATAAAATCTCGTGGCTGGAAGATGGTAAGATCAAAAAAGAGGTGGGCCTCGAACTCCACAGTGGCAGGAACCGCATTGTTAGAAGGATGTTTGAATCGCTGGGGTATAAGGTAATGCGCCTCGACAGGGTTGTATTTGCAGGGATCACAAAAAAAGATACGCCTCGCGGAAAATGGCGGATGCTTTCCGAAGCCGAAGTAAATATGCTGAAACGTCTGCCGAAATAAATAATAACGGGCTATCTGCTGCACAGAGAGTATTCTTCTAATAACTTCATTTCGTGCTTTTTCTGCTGGTTGTTTCATTTCGGAAAATATGAAATCCATGCCCGGGTTTCACCTGATGAATAACGATATTTCCATTATTTTGCAAAAATTATATTTTAAATTGATCTTTTTGGCCTTAAAAGTGTTATATATTTGTCAACCATAAAAATTATATTTTTTTAAACTAATACGGAGACTATGAACATGAAGTTTTATTCACTAAGCATTCTATTATCAGGACTAATGTTGCTGGGAGGCTTAAGCCTTAAGGGTCAGTTTGATGACGACCCAAACCTGGACAGGATACCTGAATGGTACCTTCAACAGCAAGCCAACCGTAACCCCATGCCCAGCTCGGTGGTTACCATCGACGGATATGATAATTATTTCCTGGGCGTTGATTTTGCAGAAGGTCATATCAGCGAAGATCCTACCTCGCCCGGAAAATATTTTGTCGCATTTAATATTGATGAGGCACATATTACCCTTGATGGGCATGACTGGACAGACCCCTCAATTTCGTGGGGAGGCTATAATATCAGGGGTGATGTTTTATCAGCCTATGATGGCGATGGAAATCTTTTTTACGAAAATATGTACGGATCATCTATCCAGGGTTGCGTACTGGTTAAATCAACCGATAACGGTCAAACCTGGGGAAATCCTGTTGTGGCCATATCAGGAAACGACAAGAACTGGCTTGCCGCCGACCAGACCGATGGCCCCTATGCCAACTATGTATATACTGTGATGACGAACAGCGGATCGGGAAACTTTTCCCGCTCAACCAATGGCGGTGCTTCATTTACAACAACCTTCCAGCCCGGCACACAATCACTTCCGGGGATGATGGTTTGCGTTGGAGCCTGGAATAGCGTTGATGGAGGTGCCGTTTACGTTGTAACCAATTCAGGGAGTTCTTTTGCATCCAATTATACCTTTTACCAGTCGCTTGATGGCGGTGCAACTTTCAGCCTGAAATCGCAACAGCAATTTGCCGGTTATGTTGGTACGGATGTCAACGGACGTAACTCTGTTCAAAACATGCGTACACGCCCATATCCATTTATTGCAGCCGATAACAGCAACGGACCATACCGCGGCAGACTTTACCTGGTTTATGCATCCAACCAGCCTGCCGGCAATGGCAACAAGCCCGACATTTTCAGTCGCTATTCCGACGATGGCGGCGCAACCTGGTCATCGGCTGTAGTGGTAAACGACGACTTCCCCTCCAATACAAATCACCAGTGGCATCCGGCCGTATGGACCGACCTGGAAACAGGAAGGCTCTATGTGCAGTGGATGGATACACGCGATACCCCTACCAGTGACAGTGCATTGATCTATGCCACTTATTCTGATAACGGCGGCCAGTCATTTGCAACAAATCATGCTATCTCGAACGAAAAGATGAAGATCAATTGCAGCACTTGTGGCGGTGGCGGAACGCCAAGATACCAGGGTGATTACAATGCCATTGTTTCGAATTCGGTAACCTCCATGTCGACATGGGCCGATTTCCGCAACGGAAACTTTGGCAGCTATACCGCCTATTTCCCTGATTATGCTATGCTGGTTACACCTTCAAATGCACAAACTTCAGGAAATATAGCAATATTCTCTGCCGAAGTGCCCAGCGTGAAACTATACGATCAATCCGTTACCTTTACTGCTGTAGTAGAAACACCACCCTCAGGGGCTTTCACAGTAAATTATCCTAATGGTAATACCCTTGCTTCATTCCCGGGAACCCTGCCAATTGAAGTTGAATCTGATGGAAATGTTCCTGTAGGGTTTTATGAGGTAACCATAACGGGAGAAGGACCGAACGGAACACCAATCCATATCAGGACAGCCACGGTTGAAGTTGTTCCGCTTTCGGCACCAACTGCCAACTTTTCTGCCAGCACAACCCAGATATGCGCCGGCGAAACAGTTGATTTCTTCGATCAGTCGACAAGCAGTCCCACTTCATGGGAATGGACATTCTTTGGCGGTGATCCGGAAACTTCGACCGACCAGAACCCCACCGGCATTACCTATGATACACCCGGATTTTTTGATGTGAAACTGGTAGTGAGCAACAGCGTTGGCAGCGACAGCCTTACCGAAACATCATATATCGAAGTGCTTGCACTTCCTGCAGCACCCACCGCCAGTAATGAAGTGGTGTGCTTTGGCGATCCCGTGCCCGAACTTATTGCACAGGGCAGCATGATACAATGGTACGACGACCCGGACCTTACAAACATGGTCCATAGCGGCGATACACTTGCAACAGGGCAAACATTACCCGGAGTATATACTTATTATGTAACACAAAGCCCGGGCGCCTGTGAAAGTCCTGCAACCATGGTAACATTAACGATACAGGAACTGCCTTTTGTTGGGCTGGATCCTATCGATCCCGTTTGTATCAGTGAACCTGCCTTTGCCTTAACAGGAGGATCACCTCCGGGAGGTATTTATTCAGGAAACGGTGTAAGCAATGACAGCCTTTTCGACCCTGCAGCAGCAGGCGTTGGTACGCACGATATTACGTATACTTTTACCGACCCGCAGTCTTGTACCAACGATACGACACAGCAAATAACGATATTTGACCTCCCCACAGTAACTTTGGATCCGTGGCCGGATGTTTGTATAAACGATGACCCCATCACCCTTAGCGGAGGAATGCCCGAAGGGGGCGTTTATTCCGGTACCGGTGTAAACAATGGAATATTTGATCCGGTTGCAGTTGGCATAGGAACACATACCATTACCTATACCTACGAAGACAGCAATGGATGCAGTAATTTGGCCGAACAAACAATTACTGTTAACGATATTCCACAACCTGACCTGGGTCCTGATACTGCCATTTGTGCGCATCAGTCGATCACCCTTGATGCTACTCTTGCAGGAGCTACTGCATATGAATGGTATCCCGGCGGACAAACAACGGCTCAGATCTCGGTCGATTCAACCGGCGTGGGCATCGGATCGCAAATGTATATTGTTTACGTTACCGATGGAAATACATGCATAGGGACAGATTCCGTTACTGTAGACTTTAGTGACTGTACCGGAATAGGCGAACTGGCCGGAGTGAACACGATCACGCTTTATCCTAATCCGGGAGAAGGGGAATTCAATCTGCTGCTTAGCACTGAAAAACCCATTGAAGTGAACATCAGCGTTTACAACAACTTTGGTGTTTCCGTTTATGAAGAAGGCAAACGCCCGGTCAATGGTGCTGAAACCATCAGCATCGACCTTGGCAATCAGCCCTCAGGAGTATATCTGCTGAATGTTTACAACCAGAGCGGAAGATGGATCGAAAAACTGGTCATCAGGAAATAGATGAGTAGAACAGGGGTAACACAGATCACTTACCCCTGTGTCGATACAAGTTTCAAGGCGCTTTTGCGCTTGCAGACCTCACAGCGCCATGGCGCTGTGAGGTCTTTTTTTCTTTGTACCTTTGAAATGAGAAAAATAAATTGCCGTGCCTGAAAAAATTCATACCACCATTGCCGCCATGGCTTTCCTGATCCTTGTTTTGGGAACCGCATCCTTTGCCCAGGAAACCGAACCCGACACCATCTTTATTTACACTCCCATCGATACAGCATTCAATGAACTCGATGAGGTGGTGATCACCGGTACGCGTGTGTCGAAAAAGATCATCGATATCCCCTATTCTGTGGTTCGCATCAATAACCTGAGCTATCGCTATGACAAAAAAACAGGGGCGAATGACGTACTTGCATCCGTGCCCGGAATGTTCATGCAGTCGCGCTATGGTAATCATGATGTGAGGATATCCATCAGGGGTTTTGGAAGTAAGTCAAATTCCGGCATCAGGGGAGTTAGGATCCTGCTCGACGACATCCCCGAGTCGGAACCTGACGGACAAACCAGGATAGAGGCCATTGACTTTAATTCAATCGGAAGAATTGAAATTGCGAAAGGAAATGCCTCGTCGATGTATACCAATGCCCCCGGCGGTGTGGTCAACTTCATCAATGATATCGACTTTCAGCGTTCCTTTGTTCATCAGTTTAACCAGTTTGGTTCTTTTGGTTTACGAAGAAACGGCCTTAAAATGGGGGTTCGTACCGACAGTTACGGATTGCTGAACACATACAGCTATAACCATTACGAAGGTTACCGTAAGCACAATACAGAGCACTGGCATATATTAAATACAGTTGTTGAAACCAAGCCTTCGGCCAATACATCACTAAAAATATTATTTTATTTTGTTGATGGCATGATCAGGCTGCCGGGCTCACTCACCAAAGAAGAATTTCAGCAAGATCCATATCAGCCCGATCAGCGGGCAGTAGACCGCGATCAGAAAAGGCTGTCGACGAAAGGACGATTGGGCATACGCTATAATGCAAAGTTCGGTAAGAATAAAAACAATGAATTCGAACTCACTTCCTATGGCACCATTAAATATTTTGAACGAACTTCGCGGCAATACCGGATCATCAACCGCCAGGGCCTGGGCATCTCGGCCAGGTATGTAAACACAAGCCGTATTGGTAAGCTTAAGCTGATGAACGAGTTTTCGGTAGGAGGTGATCTCCTCTTCCAGCCTGCCAGAACAGAATATTATGACAATATCAACGGTCAAAAAGACGACCAGATACTGCAACTCACCAACGAAAAGATCGGCAACACCGGCTTTTACATCTCCGATAATTTCGAGATCCTGAAAGACAAGGTTTTTGTGCTGTTAACCGGAAGATATGACAATGTTACCTATCGCCTGCGCGAAGAAACCCTTCCTTCGCGATCCGACAGCAGGGATTTCAGCGCTTTCACTCCCAAACTTGCCTTTAACTATAAGCTGTCAACCTGGATATCGCTGTATACTTCCTTCGGGCTCAGCTTCGACAGTCCGGCCAAAAACGAACTGGAAAGCGTTAATCCCGGATTGTTGTACAACCAGGAACTCAATGCCCAGGAATCGAAAAACCTGGAGCTGGGCATTAAAGGTTCCCTTTCAGAGCCTGAACGGGATGTATTCCGGCGCATCTTGTTTGAAGCCACCTTATTCAATATTTGGATCAATAATGAGATTGTTCCTTTTGAAGTATTCGGGGACGTCTTCTTCCGGAATGCAGCAAAAGCAAACAGGCGTGGCCTGGAACTGGGATCCACCCTGGAAATATATAAAAAGCTGAATTTTACCTTAGCCTATACCTATTCCGACTTTGAATACCAGGAGTATATTACAACAACAATTGAGGTTGATAATGAGGGAAACATCATTGAAAATGAAGAAGACTTCGGCAACAATATCATGCCCAGTGTACCGGAGCATAACCTGTACCTGGCACTGGCGTATTCCTATCCTATTCACAAAAACTTCGATGGCTTTGTTAAACTCAGCCATACGCGCATTAGCGGGCTCTGGGTCGATGATGCCAATACCGATAAAACAGATGCTTATGCTTTGCTGAATGCCGTACTGGGCCTCGACATGAATTTTGGCAAACTGAACATCATGTTTTCAGGCAGCCTGAATAACATGCTTGATGAGCTTTATGTTGGCTTTACAAATACCAATTCGGCCGACCGCAGGTTTTATGAGGCCGGGGAGCCACGAAACTATTTTGTTTCACTTAACATAGGTTACCGCTTTTAACCAACTGTATCAGAACAAACCATGCTGAAAAATGCAATCATATTATTGTTATTTATTTCCTTATGCCAAATAAATATTTCGGCACAAAATACCCATTCACTCAGTATTGAAACATCTTTCAGGCTCTATCCGGGCAATGTAAGCCAGACTGAAGTTTTCATTACAAACAGTCCGCAAAACAGCAATATCCTTTTTGCTTCCTGCAACACCCTCACCTTCATTCCCTTTTTTGTAAGCGAAGGTATTTATGTCAGCACTGACGGCGGAGACAACTGGACCGGTAATGATACCTGCACCGGCGACCCCCTTGCTTTTCATGGCGGCGACCCCGGTATTGCGATCGATAAAAATGGAACATTCGTCCTTACCAGGCTGGGCCGATCGCCCTTTACCGGCCTCTACTCGCATTATTCCAATGACAATGGCCAAACCTGGTCGGCACAAAAAGTGATCTCGACCGATGACTTAGAGCGTGCCGTCCTGGCCAGCGATATATTTCCGGCCAGCCCATATTACGGCAGGACCTACGCAGCATGGGTCAGGTTTTCTCCACCCTATCCCATGATGATGGCATATACCGACGACGGAGGGATAACATGGAGCCTGCCCGCGGCAATCAACAACCCGCCAAACAGAAGTGCCGGGGGTGATATATGTATCGGTCCGGGCGGAGAGGTTTATGTGTGCTGGGCAGGCGTAACCGATGTCTCGCCCTTTAAAGAGATCCATGTTGGTTTTGCCTCCTCAGCAAACGGGGGATCAAGCTGGGACGTGAATGAAGAAGCTTTTCCGGTGAACGGGATCACGGGCCTGCTTCCCGAAAAAGGAAATATAAGGGTAAATGGATTACCCGGCATTGCTCTGGATACTGTCCGGGGTGATCGCTACGGGTGGATATACATCGTAACCGGGCAGAAACAACTCCCTCCTGCCGGGATTCAGCCGGATATTATCCTTAACCGTTCGGAGGATGGCGGGCAAAGCTGGTCGCAGGCCATACGGGTAACCCGCGACAGTGAAACAGACGAAAACATACAATACTTCGCCGGACTGCACGTCGACAGCTACGGAGGGCTCAACATCATTTACTACGACGACAGGAATACTACCATAGATTCAACAGGGGTATTTCTTTCGCGGTCGCTTGACGGTGGGAACAGCTGGAAGGAATACGAGATCAGCGATCATAATTTCAAACCCGAACCCATCGGCGGACTGGGGCAGGGCTACCAGGGCGACAATATCGACATCACCTCCACACCTGACAAGCTGTGGCCGGTGTGGATGGATAATATAAGCGGCATTTACCAGATATGGTCGGTACCCATAAATTTTTCGACCCTCGATGCCATTCACGAACCCACAAGCGCTAATCAATCAATCATCCTCGGGCAAAACAGCCCCAACCCATTTCAACAACAAACCAGCATCACATATATGCTGAAACGCCCGTCACATGTTATATTAAAAGTTTTTAATGCGAGGGGGCAAGAGGTCTGCGTTTTGATTGATGAATATCAAATGCAGGGCAGTCATGAACTTACTTTTCGTTCGGCAGATGTTTTAGATGAAGCAGGCATTTACTTTTACACCCTTATAGCAGGCGGCGAACACATTACACGAAAGATGCTTTGCTTACCTTAGAAGAAGTTTGCGCGAATACCTCAGCGTAGCCTGTTCCCCCTCCATGGTCAGGTTGAGAACATACAGCCCGGCAGGCATACCTGTGAGGTCAAGCTTAACAATATTTTGTACAGCAGGCAGATCTTCAAAAAGAATACTTTTAACGGTTTTGCCGTATTGGTCAACGATCATCAGCGCTCCTGTTTCCCATCGCATTCCTTTATCCTGCTGTATTGACGCATCAATGGTTACGATATCACTGGCTGGATTTGGAAAGACATTGAATGTTATGTTATCAATGCCCCGCCCTTCGTTTATGCCAACGGTTTTCGGAACATAGCGTATCACGGCACCATTGTAACCGACTCCCCATCCATGCAATGAATCTGTAAAGATCATATCGAAGATCGATGTTGATGCAGGCGTAGGTACGAGGGTCCAGGTTGTTCCGGCATCGAGGCTATAGATCATCTTCTGCGACGGGCCGAGTGGAGCCCATGCTTCAGTTTCGTTTCTGAAGTCGAGGTCGAAAGCATTGCCTGCCATTGATAATTCCTCATATATCCAGTTCGTCCCACCATCTGATGTTCTGATCATCCCTACTCCATAACCCAGGTCGGGATCGCCGCCGGCACCCAGAACACTGATCGAGTCGAACATATGCAAGCCATGTACCTCATCAGCCGGGGCCTGTGCATTGCTTATGGGCTGCCAGCTCTCGCCTCCATTGGAGGTACTCCAGGTAACGCCTGCAATATCAAACATCCCGCCGCAGGCATAGGCATACTGATCATTGTAAAAATAAATGTTCAACACCGGAAAGAAAGCCAGGGCAGTAGTGTCGATAGCAGCCTGCTCCCAGCTTTGCCCCCCATCGTTTGTGCGAACAATGGCATGCGGGCTGCCGCCCATCCATCCATGGATTGAATCACGGTACAGGATGCAGTTCATAAAAAGATTTTCATCAGGATAAGGATGATGGGTCCATGTATTTCCACCATCAGTAGTTTTGAGTATAAGGGTGCCATAGTATCCTTCAAAATTCCATGAAGAAGCCCAACCCAATTGCCTGTTGAGAAAAAATACATGGACTATTTTATTGTCGGTCCCGGCATCCTGCTGTATCCAGGTATCGCCTCCATCATTTGTGTGGATGATGGTCCCGGTATCTCCCACCGCCCAACCGTAAAGGCTGTCAGTAAAATATACAGAGCGAAGGTGTTGTGAAGAAGGCGTTTCCATAATTTCCCAGCTCCCCTGTGACCAGGCCACCAGGCAGTAAACTGATAACAGTAAGAAAGTAAAAACCCTAACGATAATGGTACTTTTCATAGATTCAGTTCAATACAGCAAAGGTACAATTCTAATTGATGAAACTCCTGATCAGAATCCAAAACATATCGGTATTTAACTTACAATTTTTACAAAAGACTTGACATCCCCTGTTTTTTTAATATATTTGCAAATTCACATATTATGTATTGACCAGTACATATAATACATAAGATGTTGAATTAGTTGCTGATAAAGGGATTCATTCCCCCTTTTGGCAGTATAGTTTTTAATTGTAAAACCAAACCTAGATTTATGAAAAAATTCAAAATTATTGAATTTGGTAGCAATTATGCCTCTAAATTCTTCATTCTTGCCCTCACCTTTGTTTCATTTTCCCTGTCAAAGCCACCCGATCTAAACGCACAGTCCATTTGTTCTCCAATTCTGGATCACGGAGCAGGATTTTTTACTTCTATTCACCAGATCGTTGACAATGGTGATAACAGCTTTACCATTACCCTGAGGATAGAGCACAATGGTTGCAATGATCCTGATTGTAAACCACTGAACCAATATTCGGTACAAGCTGCCGAGAACACTTATTCTGATGTGGGCTACGAACGTATTGCCGGGGATGTGAGTCTTAATGGCATCAATTTAGGTCCTAACCTGTACAACTGGTCATATACGGGTTTCAGGATCTCAAGTATCAATGGAATTGGTTCCGGCCAGGCAGGTGTATTCTATATTACGTACACGCTTAGCGGAGGGCTACAGGACCAGGTATGTATGGCCAAAGCGGGCGATTACAACCTGGAAGTCACCTTTTATGAAACGGATTTCCTTGCCGTTCTGAATTGCCCGATCCAGGCTTATTATAAACCTCCTGATGGTGGCAAGATGCCCGATGATTCAAAGATCGGTGCAGAGCTGACTGCGCTGGCACACTATACCGGAACGCCGGAATCGGATGATATCTTTCAGATCGTTGGCAATGACGTGATCATCGAAGTTTTTCCCCTCACAGGCTACTATTATGATCTTAAAGACACGCTGAGCCTGAACTATGGCATGACCAACATCATCAGTGATCCTGGTGAAGCATCAATCGTTGGGCAATTCCCCATTGCAAACCTGCTGGCACTCAACAAAGTTGATATCCTTGAATCTGCCAAGCCACTATATCCGGCCACAACCAATACAGGCCTTGTCGAAAGCCAGGGCGACAGTGCAATGCGGTCTGATATTGCACGCGATATCTTTACCGTGAACAATGGCAGACCAATTGACGGAAGGGGGATCAAGGTCGGGGTGATTTCGAATAGCTTCGATACTAAATTAGAAGCCAGCGACGATGTGCTCAAATTTGACCTGCCCGGCCATGACGATCATCCGGCAAACAACAATACAGCCGTTGAGGTGATCAAAGAATTCCCTTACGGACAAGCTTCTGATGAAGGCAGGGCAATGATGCATATAATCCATGATGTTGCCCCCGGAGCTGAGCTGTCATTCCGTACAGGTGTCCTTGGCGCCGTTGATATGGCAGACGGGATCAAAGAACTGGAAGCTGCCGGATGCGATATTATTGTAGACGATATCACATATATTACCGAGCCATTTTTTACGGATGGTGTGATTGCCCAGGCAGTTGAGGAAGTAGTGAACACTGACGGGGTTTCCTATTTTACTTCTGCAGGAAATTTCGGTGATCAGTCCTACCAGAGCAATTTTTATTACGCTACCGGGGGACTTACCGGCATCAATGGCACAGCACACGAATTTTCGCCTGGCGACATTTACCAGGAGATTACCCTGAATCCCGGCAAATATATTTTTGTGCTGCAGTGGGAAGACAACTCAGGATTCTATGAAACCAGTACAGACCTCGACGTTTACCTGAGTAATGGTGAAGGCCTGGGCTTTCTGGGATACAATAAAGAGAATACAGGCCAGGAAGCCATCGAAGTGCTTCCATTTGCTGTGAACACGACCACTACTACCAACCTGGTCATCGTGAATGCATCAAACACCAATCCTGTTGAATTTAAATATATTATTTTTCGGGGCCCGCCAGTGACATCAGCTGAATACTTCCCCGGCGGTTCGACAGTATTTGGCCATGCCAATGCAGATGCCGCAATGACGGTGGGTGCCATTCGATACGATTATACACCCGCTTATAACAACAATCTTTCCATCATGTCATTCTCATCGGTCGGAGGATTGTTTGTTAACGGCAGCGACCGCTTAAAACCAGATTTTACTGCTCCCAATGGTGTGAATACCGGGGTACTTATTGGTGGCCCCGACGTAGACATTGAGAATGACGGTATATCAAATTTCTTCGGAACTTCGGCCTCAGCACCCCATGCTGCCGCAATAGCTGCACTAATGCTGGATGCCCGTGAAGCCTATTATGCTGAATCCCTGGATCCTTCTTCAGTAAAAAGTATCCTCTCGTCTACAGCTATTGATGAAGACGGCCTTGAGCTGTTCGATCATGTTTATGGGAATGGATTTATCCAGGCCGATGCAGCGATCATGGACTTTGCCAACCCCAGGCCGGTAATCACAGGCTTTTCCTTTACCCCGGAAGATGCGGTGCCCGGCATTGAAACGATCACACTGACCATAACAGGAGATTATTTTATTGATAATGAAACAGAAATATATTTCGATGGGACCCTGCTAACTTCAAGTAATAACTCTGGAAATACGCGGGAGGTAGTCATTCCACCATTCAGTGAGCTGTACCCACCATTGTGGGCCAGCAACCCTGCAATCAGTACGAGCGGTGATGACGGTGGAGATTCAGATCCCGTTTACCTGACGGTGAAACCCACCATTGTGGGTATTATTGAAAACCCGGTAAAATCATATGGAGAGAGTCTACCAGAGAACGGATACAGCGCTGCCTATTTCGTACATGATATTGAAGGCAACCAGACCCCGCTGATTGATGCCGGCCTGACAACTGAGCAATACCAGCGCATCGCTGGAACCCCTGCTCCGAATTTTACACCGGGTATTCCTCTTGTCACCAATGCAACAGATCTTTCAAACGTGGGCCAATGGCCAATATATGCCTCTATGGATGACCCGCTCAACCCGGAATATACAGGCAGTATGGCCAATCTTACGGCCACAGAAACAGAACTGCTTAATAATTACAATTTTCGCTTCGAGGAAGGTTTGCTGACCATCAACAAGCTGGATCTGACAGTCACCCCGGAAGATCAAACCATAACATACGGCGATCCTGTTGGCAATATCACCTATACCTATGATTATGACAGGAGCAATATCACTGTTTCAAACCAGCAAATTATTGATTCAGAAGTCAACACAGCCTATACAGGCGATATGGGTACTGATGTCATTGCCATGGTGGATCCTTTAACGATTGGTGATGGATATGGAGATATCAGTAATGTGAGCTTCTTCGTTTCCCAAAATGCTCTTTCTGCCCTTGCCGGACAGGCCCTCGCACTGGTCAATGGACAGGCACTCGCGCTGGTCAACGGACAGGCTCTTGCATTGGTCAACGGACAGGCGCTCGCACTGGTCAATGGGCAGGCACTCGCGCTGGTCAACGGACAGGCACTCGCGTTGGTCAATGCCAATGAACTGGTCAACGGACAGGCCCTTGCACTGGTCAACGAGCAGGAACTCGCACAACCCAACGGGCAGGCCCTCGCACTGGTTAACGGGCAGGCACTGGCGCTGGTCAACAACCCGGATCCCAACTGGCTCGATCCTGATTATGTGACCGTAGCCAACGGACAGGCACTGGCGCTGGTAAATAACGATGCCCTCTCAAACGGGCAGGCCCTGGCACTGGTCAACGGGCAGGCGCTGGCACTGGTCAACAGTACAACAGTTAATGATGTAAACAACGAAGAAGCGATCATCATCCTCACCAAGGATGATATCGTGACAGCAACTACACAAAATGCCACAGGGAATATAGAATTGGCATCAATGAACTTCATCACAGGTAATACAGCAGGAACCCACTCCATCGCTCCCGGGGCCTTTATCGCTACCAATTTTAATGTATCATACGGCCTTGGCGAGCTCACTGTAAACAAAAAAGAGGTTATTGTTTCGGGCGACCACCAGGTCATCAATGAAGGAGATCCCGAACCACCATTTACCTTTAGTTACAGCGGATTTGTTTATGGAGATACCCAAAGCGATGTGTTCGGGGCATCAGGTCCGGCATATTATACCAACTACATTGATCAACCAGGGATATATCCTGTGATCTTTCCGGCATCAACGGATAATTATACATTTATCGTTCAACCGGAAATCAATCTTTATGTAAATCCTGCCGATAACGGTACTAAATCAGTTAAGCCAAAGTTAAGATGCGTTGATGAGGCTGATCCTTCAACAGGCTATGCTTACATTGCATACTTTGAATACGATAATGATAATGATGATCCGGTATTTGTATTTACCGGCCCCGACAATCTCCTGACCATAGAGGCTGGAGGCAGCTGGGCACCGCTTACACCACAACCCCAGTTATTTGAGGCCGGTGGTAGCAATGGGACCGCGTGGGAAGTATTATTTGACGGGACCAAGATCACCTGGACAGTGAACAGCATCAACCAAGGCCATCCCTCAGGTGTAGGTTCATCAGCCAGCTCCACATCCTTGAGATGTAATAAAAGCGCTGAAATTACATCCGAAAATGACCAGATGCCTGAAGAACAAAATGTTGACAGAGTTTACCCAAATCCTTCGGCCAATCTGATATATATCCATTTGCAACATGCTATCGATAATGAGCAGGATGTAAAAATATATGACATTTTCGGTCGAGAAATAGCTGTAAATTTGGTAAAAGAATCTGGACTGAAAATACATGTGAATATTTCATCACTGAAGAACGGGATGTATTTCATCAGGACAAAATACCCCAAGGGTGAAGAAATTTTGAAATTTATTAAACAAAACAGATAATAAATTATATACTCCCGGAAATTGTATCAATACTTAAGGCTATTGAAGTTAACTGTATTATTCAATATGGATTAAGTATTGATACAGTCGCTGTCGCATAATTCAGGAGTTTTACCCTTAGTTGCAACAAAGTTTTTAGTAATTTTACCAGCCTAAAATTACTCTTGATGAACGCAACAATAATAAGCAGCGAGCCGGTATATACTCTGGCTGTGGCCTCCAGGCTTTCCGGCATACCGTCACATTCGATCAGGCAATATGTTGATAAAGGATTAATACTTCCATACAAGACAGATAGCAACCGCCATCTTTTCTCAGAAGTGGACCTGGACCGTTTACAGAATATCAAGAATTATATTGACGAAGGACTTAATATTGCAGGTATAAAATCATTATACGCATTAATCCCCGGATTTCTTATTAATGCATGCTCTGATAAAGAATGCCTGGGTTGTCATGCATACAACAATAAAACCGCACCCTGTTGGATCACCAATAGCGATAAAGCAAAATGCAACTATAAAGACTGCAGAAGCTGTGAGGTATACAAAATGACCAATCCCATTGATGATCTATATAATTATTTTGTGAAGATCAGAGAAGAAGGAATAACATCCCTGAAATAGACATACAAGCGCCAAAGATTCCCCATTTACCGATTTTCAAAGCTTGCTTTTGCTGTATTGTACTACTGGCATCTAAATTAATTTATTATTTTCCTTGATGTCATATGTAATTTTGTTTATCTTTCGACACTTTTTGTGTGTATTTGCCAGTACTTATAACTGGTATTATAAAATATAAGGCGATAAAATATTCAGGACCACTATTGACAAAACATATGAAATAAAGCTAAGACGCTGTTTATTATAATATCCTTGATATGGGCATTAGATCAGTATTTCACAATATCAACAAAACCCTGTCATTTATATTTGTAATTGCCTTTGTTATCTGGTCGATGCCGGGAAGTACACAATCATCTGCTGAGCAGGATTCCATTCCCATAGATACCAATAGGGTAAATGAGCTCATAGCTCTGAGCATCGAAAATGTCCGGGCCAATCCTGAGGAAGCAATACAATATGCAGCGCAGGCAAGACAACTTTCTGAGCAGCTAAATTTTCCCAGGGGAGAAGCTCTCGCCCTGAAATACCAGGGCATGGGGCATTACTTTCAATCGGAAAATTTTGAGACCATTAATTACTGGATTGAATCACTACGTGTATTCAGGGAGATTGGCGACAGGAACGGCGAAGCCAATATGCTGAATAATATCGGATCGATCTATTTTAACCAGGCGATGGATGTTAAAGCCATTGATTATTATCTTGAATCTCTCAAAGTAGCTGAGGGGATCAATGACACCTTCAGAATACTATCAGCCCTGGTAAATATTGGCAGCGTTTATTCCAATAAAGAAGCCACTTACGACAGAGCGCTTGATTATTATTACAGAGCCCTGCCCCTTAGTATTCGCCAGGGCGACAATGTCGCCATCGGAACAACAACAGTGAATATTGGCCAGGTGTATTATAACCTCAACATGCTTGATTCGGCACTGTATTATTTTGAAGAATCGCTGAAATATTTCAAGCGTATCGAAGGTGGTAACACCCCCTATAGTCTTAATTATATTGGGAATGTATATGCTAAGCGTGGTGAACACCAAAAAGCCATCGACTATCAGAAGGAAGCTTACGAAATAGCCAGGCAGCGAAATGCGCAGATGGAAATGACACATATTCTAATTGGGCTTGCCGACACCTATATAACGCAGGGAGATAACCGTTCTGCACTTGATGTTCTGAATGAAGCAGAAAAAATCGCCATCCAGATCAATGCAAACAACCAGCTTAAAGATATTTTCGAGGATAAATCCCGCTCTTACGCCGAGTTGTCGATGTATAAAAAGGCCTACGAATATCGCTTATTGCTCTCTGATGTGAAAGATAGTCTTTTTAATATTCAAAACGCCAAGACACTGGAGCGCATGGAATTTAATTATAACCTGGAGAAAAAAGAGAACCAGATCAGTCTTCTCAGAAAGGATAATGAGTTGAAGGAACTGGAGGTGGAAAGGCAGTCACTGCAGATGGAACGCCAGCGTATCCTCCGGAACGCCCTCTTTGGAGGCCTGGTCCTGATCCTCATCATTGCTTTTGTCCTCCTGAGAAACTACAGGCTGAAAGTTAAATCCAACCGTCTGCTGGAAGCCCGTAAACAACAGATCGAAAATCTTTTGCTTAACATACTGCCTGCTCCTGTGGCCAGGGAATTACAGGATTTTGGTTTCGCCACACCCCGCTATTATGAGAATGTATCTGTTCTTTTTACAGATTTCAAAGGATTCTCGACGATAGCCAAAGACCTGTCGCCAACTGAACTCGTATCAGAGCTCAATGAATTCTTTATCGAATTTGATTATATCACTGAAAAACATGGCCTGGAAAAGATCAAGACCATTGGTGATGCTTATATGTGTGCAGGAGGCATCCCCAATGAAAACGACCACCATGCTCTTTCGAGCGTAAAGGCAGGACTTGCAATGCAAGCCTTTATGAATCGCAAAAATGCAGAACGTAAGCAAAGAGGCAAGATCCCCTGGGAACTGCGTATTGGTATTCACACGGGACCGGTCGTTGCTGGTATTGTTGGCAAGAAAAAATATGCCTATGATATCTGGGGAAGCACGGTCAATATTTCCAGCCGCATGGAATCCAATGGGGAAGCAGGAAAATTGAATGTTTCTGCTTCAACATTTTCGCTCATTAGTGATCAGTTCTCATGTTCGCACAGGGGTAAAATATACGCCAAGAATATCGGAGAGATCGACATGTACTTTGTTGAAGAACCATTACAGGAACAGCTGAAGAAAGAGGTAAACGCATAGGTGTACTTCGATTAACATAATAGTTAACCCTTAAAATGAAATAAATTGTTCGGAAAGCAAGAAAAAGATAAACTTAAGCTAAAGGACTGTTCCAGTATTGCTGTTGTCGGGGGTGGACCATCAGGCAGCTTTTTTACCTATTTCACCCTTGAACTGGCCGACAGGATAGGTCTTGACATCAGCATAGACATATTCGAGGCCAAAGATTTCAACACGTGCGGACCGGCAGGCTGCAACCATTGCGGTGGTATCGTTTCAGAATCGCTGGTACAGATGCTTTCGGCTGAGGGCATCGTATTGCCTTCAACTGTGATCAAACAGGGTATTGAGTCCTATACGCTTCACCTCGAGCAGGGTAGCTCAGTGATCACGGCGCCCTTCAACGAACAACGTATCGCTGCCCTTTTTCGCGGCGGTGGCCCGAAAGGCTGCACAGAAGGCAGTAACACGAGTTTCGATGATCATTTATTGAGATTATGCGAATCAAAAGGTGCAACAGTTATTCAGGAGCGGGTAATCAGTGCGGAAAGGGCGGACAGTTGTATTTCACTAATGACCAAAGAGGGCAGCGTGAAGGAATACGATCTGGTTGTTGGTGCCGTAGGACTGAATAAGAAAAGTTTTGAACTATTCCATAAACTCTGTCCCGACTTTATTACACCCCGTACTACGAAGACCTACATTAGCGAGATCAAGTTTGATGAAAGCCTGATAGAAGAATACTTTGGTGATTCCATGCATGTTTTCCTGCTTGACCTGCCCAACATTAAATTTGGAGCACTGATCCCCAAGCAACATCACGTTACGCTCGTATTGCTGGGCTCCGATATCGATAAGCATGTTGTTCAGCGATTCCTCGATTCACCCGTGGTCAGAAAATGCTTCCCGCCGGGTCTTGACCTGCAGGAAGCTTCAGTATGCAAATGCTTTCCATTTATCAATATCCGGGGAGCAAAACTGGCACATAACGACAGGGTAGTGCTCATTGGCGATTCATCCACTTCCAAACTCTACAAGAATGGCATCGGGGCTGCTTATATCACAGCAAAAGCCGCAGCAAACACAGCGGTGTTCCAGGGAATATCTGAGTATCATTTCCAGAAATACTTCCAGCCTGCCTGCAATAAATTACAATCAGACAACCGCCTGGGCAGGTTCATTTTTGCCATTACCAGCCTGATACAACGATCAGAAATTCTCAAAACAGCGATGCTGAACATCGTGATCAAGGAACAAAAATTCAAACGGAAGAAAAGAATGATGAGTTCTATGCTCTGGGATACATTTACCGGTAGCGCCCCTTATAATTCCATCTTTTTCCGCTTCCTGCATCCAAGGGTACTGTTCTTCTTTATTGCTTATATCATGCTTGCAATCGTTACAAAAAACAAAATAATTCGATGAAATTAAAAAAAAAGGACACAACATTAGGCCGCCATTATACTGATGGTGAAGTGATCATCAAACAGGGAGAACCAGGTGATTGCCTCTATGTTATTCAAAAAGGGAAAGTAGAGGTCATTGACGAATCCGTTGACCAGGAAAGAAAACTTGCAGAGCTCTATGAAAAGGAGTTCTTTGGTGAGATGGGACTTTTTGAGAAAGATGTCAGGTCAGCAACTGTTCGGTCCATTGGGGAAACCAGGATATTGACCATCGACAAGAAAAACTTTTACCAAACCATACAGAAAGACCCATCCATTGCATACAGGTTACTTGAACGGATGTCGTATCGCCTGAGAGAAACCAATAAAAAGATCATCTGAAGACCTGCCGGGAAATTCAGTTGAACGGAAAAGCACAGCTATGCATTGCAGGTATTATATTCCGGGCAGGCATGAACATCGCCCGGGCAACAAAAACAACATGGAACACTAAAGAAATAATTATGAGGCGAGAACCGGAGGCACCGAGGTTCAGTGCCAACACATTCACCGATATCTACCATTACCTTATTCATAAACCGTCGGTCAAGACACTTATCAAGCATTCCAATTCCGAGGCCAGGGCTGAGATCAGCAAAAGTATTTTACAGCGTACCGGGGTTAATGTCGAGAATTATAAAATGCTCAACCTGCATCGTATCGGCATTGAAGCCCCGGCCAGTTATGTGTTCGATGAATTGCTAAAATGGTCGGGCGAATCAAATTGCTGGCCAAACAACCTGGCAAGGGTTAATTTGCAAAACGATCAACTGGATCAGATCAAAATCCATCTTTTTGGAATTCATAAGAAAATTGCAGGATGGAATCTTTTTCACCTCTTTGACCTCAGTGTCATTCGAATACAAAGCGTCCCGGCCCCGTCCGATTTCGACAATGCACGATACTTGTTATATGAATGTAAGGGAGGCTATCCTATTGGAATATTTTCGATGTATGTAAGGTCCTCAATCCCCGAAGGGAAGGAAAAAGAAATGTCGCAACTTTTCAGCCTGGTCAGTTTTAATTTCTACGGACGGAAGAAAACAGGATTTAAGCTGATGAACCGCGTCTGGGAAGCCATTCATAACCGGGTAACTGCCAATGTAGTATGGCGGTTTAAACAACTGTGCGAATATAAGTTTAATGATTTTAAAAGTAAATAAATCGTATAATAGCCGTATATTGTAAGGCCAGTCAATATAAAATCAATGCACAGAACAAATTTTTCAAACACTGAACTTGCCTTTAGAAAACAGGTCAGACAAAACGGTACCGGCACACGGATACCATATATCATTGTTGAAAACTTTCCCGGACTGGGCTTACTTACAGCGCTTCGATTCCTCGAATGGGTTTCAGACAATCCCGACGGGGTGATCAGCCTTCCCACCGGGAAAACTCCCGAGTATTTCATCACATGGGTAAACCATCTGCTCCTGCACTGGGATGATGAAGAAGGTAGAACGATCCGCGAAAAATACGGATTAGGACCGGTGAAAAAGCCCCGCTTCGACGGATTGCATTTTGTGCAGATCGATGAGTTTTACCCCATCAACCCGAAGCAACACAATAGTTTTTACTATTATGTGAACGAATTTTATATCAAAGGCTTCGGCCTGGATCCCGGCAAGGCGCTGCTGATAAACACAGATGATATTACCCTTTATGAAGGACGTACCTATAAAGAAGTGTTCCCCGATCACAGGATCGACCTCTCGCTTCGATACCGTGAACCCCTGAACACCTTTGAAGATATACAAAAACAGTCGATCATGATGATCGATAATTGGTGTGCTTCTTATGAACAAAAGATCAGAGACCTTGGCGGGATTGGGTTTTTCCTCGGAGGCATAGGCCCCGACGGGCACATCGCCTTTAACATCAGGGGATCCGACCATTATTCCACCACCAGGCTCACCGAAACAAATTTCGAAACCCAGGCAGTGGCTGCCGGCGATCTTGGCGGATTAGAAATATCGCGAAACAGGCTGGTGATCACCATCGGGCTTCAAACCATAACCTTTAAGCCCGATGCTACAAGCATTATTATTGCCGCAGGCGAAGCAAAAGCCGGCATTGTAAGGGATGCCCTCGAAAGTGAAGCTTCGAATGCATACCCTGCCACCGCTTTACAGAAGCTGAAAAATGCCCGTTTCTACCTCACCAGGGGAGCTTCTATACAACTCAAAGACAGCATCGAAGCCTATTATACGGAAGGAGAATGGACAACAGAGAAAACTGAACGTGCCGTTCTCGACCTCGTGAGAAAGCTCGATAAATACGGTCATCATCTTACCCTCGACGACCTGCGGCATGATGAATATTGCAAACGTATACCGGGACTTGACGAGCAAACTGTTCCTGCAGTTATCAATAACTTTAAGGAAAAAATCCGCAAGGGCCTTGTAAAAGAGAAAACCCAGCGTTTCTTCCATACCGGTCCCCACCACGACGATATCATGCTGGGCATCCTTCCGTCAATTGCACAGCAACTGCGACAGGCATCCAATAGCTTTGATTTTACTGTGCTTACTTCCGGATTTACCGCAGTGACAAATCGTTTTATCATCGAAGCCCTGCTCGATATCCTTCAATTTATGGGTGAGGGAAAGATACAGATGATCTATTATCCCGATTTTTTCGAGAAAGGATATAAGTTTAAATGGGACAAGGATGTGTACCATTACCTTGACAAAGTTGCTTCGGGCGAGCCGCATGAGCGCCGGCGCGGACTCAGCCACCGCATTGTGCGTGCCATTGTCGACATTTATAAGGTAAAGGATGTTGAATCGCTGCGCCTGCAGGTTAAAGCTGTGATCAGGGAACTGAAGGGAGCCTACGATGGCGAAAAGAATTCGAAAGATATCCAGCGCCTCAAGGGAATGCTTCGCGAATTTGAAGAAGAGCTTGTATGGGCCCATTTCGGCGTTCAGGTGAAAAATGTCCACCACCTTCGTCTGGGATTCTATACTGGAGATATTTTTACTGAACAACCTAAGCGCGAACGGGATGTGAAACCGGTTCTGGAGATGCTGCAACAGCTCAAACCCACAGTGATCAGTGTAACCCTCGACCCTGAGGGCAGCGGCCCCGATACCCATTACAAGGTACTGCAGGTGATGGCCGAAGCCATCAGGATGTGGGAGAAGACAGAAGATATCAGTAAGCTCCGGATCATTGGCTACCGTAATGTGTGGTACCGCTTCCACCCTGCCGAAGCCAATGTGATCGTTCCGGTTTCGCTCAACTCGCTGGCCATCCTCGAAGATGCTTTTACCGACTGCTATCTCAGTCAGGTGGAAGCTTCCTTCCCCAGCTACCAGCTCGACGGTAAATTCAGTACCCTGGCACAACAGATCTGGATCGACCAGATGAAACATATGCAACTGCTGCTGGGCAAAAACTATTTTTACCAGAACGATCTGCCCAAACTGAGGGCCGCCCATGGAATGGTCTTCTATAAAGAGATGAGCGCCGGATCATTCCTGGGATATGCCAGAGAGCTTGAGAAATCTGTTGAAGGAAATGCCTGAAAACATTAACGTTAAGACGGTGCCTCAGTGTTAAATTTAATGCAGACTGATTTTAAATAGGCATAATAACTACCCGGTAGATTTGATTTTCAAGGCTTGTTTTGTAAATTTATCTGGAAATTAAACCAGAGATGCCATGAATTCCCGGAAAATTACTTTCATTGTTCCCGCTTTTATTATACCAGTCCTGTTTATTGCAGCTACAACGCTAAGGATGGGATCCGGTGAAGAATTAAAAGGAGCATATCAGTACAAGGATTTCGAACTGGCTACAAAATGCCGTACCTGCCATGTAGCTTTTTATGAGCAGTGGAACCAGGCGATGATGTCGCAGGCATATACCCATCACTGGGACGAAATAGAGTATTTCGATCTGGCTGTTGCACACGCTGAGAAAGTTCCTGAACTTAAGGACGCCGTTGATGGCTGCAATGGTTGCCATACTCCCATGGCTTTCATGAACGGACAACTTCCCCCTGCCCGCCCATCAGAAAACACCAGGGCCAATGAATCGGTATCCTGTGAGGTTTGCCATCTCATCCAGGGCAGTTCCAGCGACCCGCCTCATAATTTCAGTTACATGATTGAACCCGGCAGGACCAAATACAGTTCACGCGAAGATCCGGTCGAATCGCCGGCCCATGACATTAAGGTTAGTCCTTTTCACAGAACTACTGAATTTTGCGGTATCTGCCATAACGAAAAAAATCCCTACGGAATTTGGGTAAAAAGCACCCAGATCGAATGGAAAGAAGGACCCTATGCCACCGAAGGGGTAAGATGCCAGGATTGCCATATGCCAAAAGCTCCTTTTACCTGCGCTTCGATGGGGCGGCAATACGATGATGCCCGCCTTCACCTTTTCCACGGAGCTCATGATCCGGGAAAAGTAAAAGGAACCATCGAGCTTAGGATCAACCCCGATATCAGGGAAGTTGAGCCGGGCGAAGTAGTCGTATTTACCCTGTCACTTTTCAACCAGAAGACCGGCCACAAATTCCCCACCGGATCGGTTGAGGACCGCATATTATGGTTGAATGTTGAAGCTACCGACGCCAGTGGAAATGTATACCATCTCCCTGTCGACAGTAAAGGGTTTGAAGGTGAAGAATATACCATTTCGGGCGATTACCTGGCCTACCAGGATATGGGCATTCCCCTGGGCATAGATGATTTTGAAGGAGTGCAGCGCGATGGTATTCCGGCAGGAAACAGAATTTTCCGTATGCCATATTTTGATAGGGATGGGAATATGACCATCATGCAATGGAACACAGCATCGCTTGGCGTCGATTATCGGATCGGACCCCGCGAAACAAAAACAGAAACCTTTACTTTTGAGATCCCCTTTGAAACCGCTCCGGGCGAAATGACCATCACCGCAGAACTCAATTATCAACTGCTGGTGAAACCTGTTGCCGATTTTCTGAAGGTTCCGGCAGAAGAATCAGAAGTTCTGCTGGTAAACACCCACTCGACCCATATTACCATATTGCCCTGATCAGTTCTGTAAAACCAAATATAAATTGCCATGAAAAACGCAAATGTAATTATTCCGGTTCTATCATTCGTAATCTTACTGATCCTCATTCCCGACACGCATGCAATACCTGCTTTTGCACGCAAATACCGGATGAGTTGTACCATTTGCCATGCACCCGCATTTCCTAACCTGAAACCATTTGGCGATGAATTTGCCGGAGACGGCTTTCGCCTGAAAGATCAGGAATCTCCACGTTATTATGTCAATACAGGTGATGAAAGGCTTTCGCTCATCAGGGACTTTCCTCTTGCCGTAAGGCTCGAAGGACATATGACCTATGACAACCAGCATAGCGATGCCTTTGAATTCGGTTTTCCGTGGGGCGTTAAGTTGATATCCGGAGGAGAGGTATCAAAGAATCTTTCGTATTACTTTTATTTTTATATGTCGGAAATGGGTGAAGTAGCAGGCATTGAAGATGCATTCCTTTACTACAGGGATCTTTTCGGCAGCGGGGTCAATATCACTGCAGGACAGTTCCAGCTTTGCGATCCGCTTTATAAAAGGGAAGTCCGCCTGACACTGGAAGATTACAGGATCTACACCCTGAAGCCAGGTACATCCGACATTTCATTGAAATACGACAGGGGTTTTATCGTGGATTATGGATTGCCCACCGGAACAGGATTAGTAGGAATGGTTGTTAATGGCAATGGCATAGGCGGAGCCGGAAATAATTTTTTGTTTGATAAAGACAAATACAAAAATTATTTCATCAAGGGATCACAAAGCATTGGCGAGTTGTTTGATCTTGGCCTGTTTGGCTATTTTGGCAAGGAAAACATTTCCGATGCCGGTGATTCACTTACAAATTCAGTCGTATTCTGGGGGCCGAATCTCACGTTTAACCTTGATGACAGATTTGTTGTAAATGTACAGTATGCGCGCCGTACCGACTCCAAAGTATACCTTTATGGTGAAGCACCCATGTTTATGAAAGACGCCCTGACCCACGGGGGCTTCGTGGAATTTATCTTCTCTCCGAAAGGAGATCTGAGCAACTGGTACTTTAGCCTGCTCGGCAACTGGATCGACTCTGATCTCGATAATCTGGATTACCAGAGTGCGACCGTACACCTTGGATATCTGCTGAGGAGAAATGTGAGACTGGTTTGCGAATATACCCGGCAATTTGCCTGGGAAGAGTATGACAAGGCCAGCATTGGCTTTGTCGCCGCGTTTTAAAGCTGATCACAAGCTCAAAAGCAGTTCATCAGGCTGCCAAAAAACAAATAATTCAGCTTGACAGGCAACCATTTATTTCGTATCTTATCTGTTTGTTACAGGTCTGTTGACTTTAGGCCTTAAAGTCAGCCAAACCATCATTTTGGAGCGAAAGAAGTTTTTTCTGTAATTATTCAGCAGAAAAAATGTTCAAATATTAACAAATCATCAAAATTTAGCAATATGAAATACACTACTATCCTACACTATGCGGCAAAACTGAGAATTTTGCCCCTTATTTTTATTTTTCTGGTATTCATTTCAGGAGGATTTTCCAATCAAAATCTTTATGCCCAGCAGGGCGTTGTCCCAACGATGATACCCGACGGAAGTTTTGCTGTTGATGGCAACTTACTTGCCAGAACCCCTGACTCCCCGCCATTTTCGCCTGACGATGGCGACTTTCTTCCTAACGACAATGCTGCCGGTAATGGTGGTTATGTATTCGACCTGAGCGGAATGCCCCTGGACACCCTTACATCCTTCCATGTAATTGACGGTTACGATAACGCAGATGCAAACATCTTTACCAACGGATCAAAATTCAATATGGATCCGAATAACTGGGCATGGAGAGATGGGAAACCACCTGCAAAAGACGACCTCAATCATATCCTTTTCTTTTTTTCGGGCGACAGCCTTGGAAACATTTGGTTTATTGGTGCCGGCGACAGGAAAAGAGCAAAAGGGAATACATACCTTGATTTTGAGCTTCTTCAGAATTCATTGTATCAGAACCCCGACAGCACCTTTACTTCGATGGGGCCCCATGGTGGCCGCACCCTCGGCGATCTTGCCATCACCATCGAATTTGTGAACGGAGGAATTAATCCTGAATTATTTGTATACACATGGGACAGCGTTGATCAGGGCGTATACGACTATGTTATGCTCAGTCCTCCGGCAGGAACAGCATACTTTGCCGTGAATGCTGACAGTAACGTTGTTGTGCCTTATGGCGCCTTTGGTGAAAGCAGTTATGAAAAAAATACATTTACCGAAGTAGCCCTTAACATAAATGAGCTTATGCCAGGCAATTACTCTTGTCTGAACATTAAAACAGTCATCGCAAAAACGAAAGCCTCACACGCCATCAATGCAGCATTAAAAGATGTGATCACACCGGTGCAGGTCAACATCAGTTCGGCACCTGTGGTAAGTGTTGATGACGTTTCGATATGTTATGGCGATACGGCCATGCTGACAGCCAGTATCACATCCGGCACCGGGCCGTTCACCTACCTGTGGAGCACCGGCGATACCACACAGTCAATCTATGTTTCGCCCGATACCACTACGCAGTACAGTGTTGTTGTAACCGGAGTAAATGGCTGTCCGTCGGGTACGGAATATGCCACCGTTACTGTATTTCTGCTGCCGCTTTGTGATATTAGCGGGCCTGAAAGCATTTGCCCCCTGGGAACCGGACAGTTTATGGCCCCCGACAGCCTGGGCACCTATTTGTGGACGGTTGATGGCCCGGCCACGATCGTTGGCGACAGCACCCTGCAAATAGTGGAAGTACAGGGAACAGGATACTGCGATACGACATTTACACTCGAACTTTATGTGACGGATCCGAATGGTTGTAGCAGCACCTGCTCAACAACCGTCGGTATAATCGATACCCTTGCCCCGGTATT
The DNA here is from genome assembly GCA_032250805.1 of Bacteroidales bacterium. Lineage (GTDB taxonomy): Bacteria > Bacteroidota > Bacteroidia > Bacteroidales > B18-G4 > B18-G4. The sequence continues at coordinate 4,101 of JAVVEM010000037.1, read as the reverse complement.
CAGCAATGTGCCTGATTCACTTTTCCTGCAGTGTGCTTCAACAGTGCCGGCAGCCTCACCCGATGCTGTCAGCATTACTGACAATTGCGCAGGCGATATTGATGTAGTGGTATCTGATTCCATCATGAACGACACCCTGTGCCCCAACCAGTTTACACTGATCCGCACCTGGACGGCAACAGACACCTGCGGGAATATGTCAATGGCAAGCCAATATATTTCTGTATTCGACAGCATCCCGCCAGTATTATTTGGTGTACCGGCCGATACAGGGGTATGTTGTGCCGATTCCATCCCGCCACCAGCCAATGTTACGGCCATCGACAGTTGTGATGGCGCCATAGACGTAAGCCTGAGTGAAATTGTCAGCGACAGTACGAGCCCGTTCTACTTCACCCTGACACGCATATGGACTGCCTGGGATACCTGTAACAACATTGCTTCAGACACCATGGTGATCGAAGTCAACGACACGCTCTACCCCCTCTATGGAGGCATGGTGGGGATAAATCCCGGGGAGGATATCGTAATATATTTCAAAGCAACACCCAATCCCTTCAGCCATGAAACGAATGTGGAGTTCAGCCTAACGCAGGATGCTTACGTAACTCTTGAACTTTATAATTTTACAGGTTTACAGCTTAAAACCCTGTTCAATGGCAGTGCAACGGCCGGCAGCCGGGTTTCAGTGAAACTCGCCACTGAAGCCTTCATGCCATCAGGAATGTATCTGCTGGTATTAAAGACATCTTATGGAATTTCAAGCAGGCGGATCCTGCTTAACAGGTAACCTCCATGAGCTCACAGCGCCATGGGTTGCTGTGAGCTCATTCTTATAGCTTAACCACCTTCTGAACCTTCACATTTTCGTCGTTCCGGATTTTTACGATATAAATGCCAGCAGGCAGTTGGCTGATGTCGATTTCGGTCTGGGGTTCAGTTATGGGTTGAGAAATGAGTTGCTGGCCGTTGATTTTGAAAATAGCAATATTGCCAATTGCTGATTTCCCTCCGGTAACCCTGATATTGATTGCCGTATTGGCAGGATTGGGGAATAGATTTACTTGCAGGCTTTCTGTTTCGGCCTCTTCTTCCATATATACCGGATCAAGAACCTCCACCCCGACGCATTTCGGGTTCGACTCCCCTTCATCATAAACTGCCGTTGCACAATAATCATGCAATCCCGGAGCAACATCCGGATCAAGATAGTTGGTTACTGTGATCACATTTGAATTAATTTTAGCTCCGTTGCGGTAAACATTATATCCCTGCAGGTTTAAATTAAGGTTATTATTAATTGGTGTGCCCCAGCTCAGATGAACATCTGTGCCAGCCACTGAATCGCATTTAATATATTGGAGCCATGGCAAAATGTTTCCGGAAAACTTATACACTCCCCATTCTGTTTCATTTAAGCTATAACTTCCTGCCCATCCACAAGAATCGTTTACCCAGCTCATGGCCCCGAATTTTGCGCCTTGGGTACCAGGGAAATCGGTCCAGCCATGTCCGCCATCGAAGCTGACAGAAACACCTGTTTCACCCCATAGAAAATTCGAAGAAGACACCCAGGTATCTCCCATCCCCGGCACATAAGCCAGGGAAGCACTATGCATGGGCCCTGTTGTTGGAACTGATGACCATGTTTCGCCTCCATCAAAGGTTTCGTATAGTTTCGGGGGATTGCTGCCATGGAAATACTGGCCGGTAAAATTATGTACGATTCCATGTGTCCCGTTTCTGAATACCGGTACAAGGTAATCGCCCACTTGCGACGGAACATTAAATACTTCCCAGTGATAGCCCATGTCAACTGATCTGTACACCCTGTTTTTGTTGGTTCCAAACCAAATGGTATCATCAATAACTGAATATCCTCCACATAAACCAAATTCGCCTGAAACAGGTGATGGTATATATTTAGCTGCCACCGGCTGCCAATTTGTTCCGCCATCGGTAGTGGTATACATTTCAAACTTTCCTGTTGACTGGATTGGATCGCCCATACACCATCCATCGTTCTCATTAAAAAAGTGAATGCAATTTGGATACGAGTATGGATTATTAAAAGCAGCAGTGGCCTGACGTGTCCATGTCAATCCCCCATTTTCGGTCACGAAAATTCCTCCCGGATTATTCCCTGAAAAAAGAACCATTGTGACATAGGCCTTTGCATCACTTACTCCAAATATCATGGAAGGCTGTAAGCCCTGGCATCCCGGAATCGTTGCTGTTGTCCAGGTATTCCCTCCGTCTATTGTTTTGGTAAATTGCTGCGTTATTGTACCCATGTTGCCCATTGAGATAGCCCATGCAACATTGGGATCAACTGCTGATATATAATCCATGGATTGGGTTTGTGGAAAACCGCTTGCCTGGGTTATCCAATCTGAGATGTTCAGATTGAGGGGATACCTCACGGTATCATCCCCGGCAATGGAATAAGCAATGACCTGGTGTGATCCCAGGTCAGATGTTGAAGTATTCCATGAAAAAGACAAAATATTTGAAGTCCCGGTTTTTACTGTCGTCCCATCAATACTGATCATCATCATATCTGCAGACCCCCTTACTGTTTGAGCAATGATATTGACTGATGCACCGGCTTTTATTACCTCATTAACATTGGGATTATTGATCCTCACAACCAGGTCAGGATTGCCAGGTTTTATATTGAAGACTGCCCGGTTGTTATTATTAAAAGAATTACTCCCGGGATTTAATGCTCCGAGGGTGTAATATCCATTATGATTTCCCATCAGCCATCCCCAGTTGAAATGATAAGTGTCTTCACTTAAATGATAGCCATCGCAAACAAAGGCGTGTCCAATGGTACTGCTTTCACCGGTGTAAAATACCGGAAGGCCATGATCCAGGTCATTCCTGATCATTTCTTTCCACAATTCCATTTGAAGACTATAATCCTGCTGACAAAGAATGTAAAGATCCGGCTTGTAATTAAAATAATCGATAAACGCTTTGGAGATTGCTCCAATATAAGCGCCCGAACCATTGGGACCATAATTCATGCTCAGGGCTACTCCGGAATGATACATTATTTCTGCAACATCCGGGTTAGCTGATGTCAGAAAGTCTGGCATTGCGGCCCAGGTATAATCAGTAGTACCAAAATTTGCAGTTTGAACACCATACACCGGATGGGGGTATGAGAATATTCCCACTCCCCTGGGAGGGAACTCATGATATCTCATAATCTGGGCTAATGCTGTTGCCATGCACCCTGTTACTGTATGACCGCAGGGACCATTCGGATCATCCGGACAAAGTTCATTAAAATAGCATCCCTGCGACCATTTGGTTGACAGCAAGGGCTCAACATTTTTACCTGACTCCGGAAAGATACCATTTCGAATATTGTTCCAGTTTACCACGGTGATCTCATTACTGAGATTTTCCCTGATTATTTCTGTGATCTCCCGACTATAGTTATCCATCCACACTCTTACTGAAGGGCATTCTATTTCTACAGGGAATGAATTATTGGCTGAATATGCAAGAATGGGAATTGATGCATCATCACCGGCGACAATTACAAATCCGCTCTCAGCAAATTGAAACACATAAAATGAAACCCCCAGATCATTTGCTCTGACAGAGACATTATCAATACGCCCATCAAGTGTCCCGGTTACATGATTATACCATGCAATGGCCACTTTTTCGGCCTCTTTTCTGGATACAGGTTCTGAATTACAAACCTCAAAGAAACATCCAAGAATCAATGCAATCATTAAACTTTTTCTCATGGCAGTTAATTTTTTCTAAAATTAAATCGCTCAAGAGTTTATCACTATCAGATATGTAACAAATACTATAACAGATGTAACATTTTGGGTGCAAAGAGCATGCACCATTTATCATGCACCATACGCCATTTTAAAAAAATGAAACATGAAAAATGCCCAATGCTCAATGGACAATGAATATCTTCTCTCCACACTTTTGCACAGCAGAACAGGGCCTTGTTGATAAAAATATTTGGGGAATGTGGTTTTTTATGTTTATCGCAGCGATAATCCGGTAAATTGTATATGAATTGTTTTTTGATTAGTTTTACCTGGTTGAATAACAACGGAG
>JAVVEM010000003.1:1405-120409 GCA_032250805.1 Bacteroidales bacterium | reverse complement strand
CAGTGGAATCATCCAAAAGCAAATATCTGCAGCATCGCCTGCACGAACTGGCTCAGAGCATTGAATTGACCGGCCTTATGCAGCCAATTGTCGTAAGGATTAAATCCGACAGATACGAAATAATTGATGGCCACAGAAGGGTGATGGCACATAAAATCCTGAAAAAGGAAAAAATAGAAGCAATCATAGTGGAGGGGAACGATGGGGAAATGCAGGCCATGAGCCTTGTAGCCAATCTTCAAAGAGCAAGCCTGACAAATTTTGAAAAAGCGCTGGCATTTGAAAAAATCCTGCATGCCGGTGTTTTCACAAATAAAAAGGAGCTCTCAAAAGCTATTGGTAAAGATGAAACCTATGTCGGGGACATAATGAATATTTTAAGAATGGATAAGCGGATCATTAGCCATATTGCAAAAAACAATCCAACAAGTGATGTCCGATTGCTGCGAATTATCAGACAGGCAGGTGAAGTGAATAAGGCCGGACTATCCGACGAACAGTATGCGCTCTACCAACGTTTCCTCAATGAAAACCTTACTCGTGCGCAGCTTAATGAACTGGCCTATGAATCATCTGGAAAAAACAAAAAACCATTTAAGGTAAGCCATGGGAGTCGTGGGTTCTCCATTACGATGTACAAGAAACTGGATTACCATCAAAAGTTGCGGTTTAAATCATTTCTTGATAAAGAAATCCGCAATATCCTCAGAAAGATTGAGAATGATAATAATAAGCCAATTATTGAATAATTCTGATGATTCCCCCGACAGGGAGTTTGAGGTTTTTTTCACGAAGTGATGCTGGATAGATAGAACATGAGGATTTAGAGCTTCGAATCAGGGTTTCAGTGCTTGCCCCGAGAACTCGGTGCCTGTCCCGAAGCCTCGTTGGTTTCAGTGTTTCAGGGTTAAATGGCTAAATGGCTAAATGGCTTTTATGGTTTGAAATCAGATATCAGATATCAGAAAAGCGAAGTCAGAAATACCCGATGGCACGACTGCACGACTAAATGAATGATGAATAACGAACATGGAACATGCCTGCCTGCATCACCTTCGCGTAGCTTCGGCGGAGCAAGGCCGGCTTGTTTTTTATTCTTTATTCTCTATTCTACATATCCCTGAGCTTAAGCACATAGCTCCCTGCCGGCACATCGCAGCTTTCGTCCAGCGCCCTGATATACTGGCCGCAGTTGCTGCCAATGCGGTTCTCTTCCCATTCGCCTATGCTGAGGATCACTTCATATCCGGCATCCCGGAGCGCATCAACAACGGGGTAATTATTTTCTTCCCTGACCACAAGGGAATCGATTCCGTTTCGCAGGGCTTTGGAGGTTGGGTTTACCGGAGTAATTTTAATGATGAACAGATCGGGCCTGAAATGATCCAGCAGCTTTCCGGGCTCAAGGATAGAGTCTTTGCCCAGGGCAAAGTTCAGGGTGTTCTTACGGCCGCCGGGGGTATAAAATATACGGCCATATCCGGCCATCTTCTTAAAGTCCCACTTCTTCACGGGCATGAGGGCATTGCGCTGGTCTTCGTCCGTGCTGTGAAGCGAAAATTGCAGTTGAAAACTCAGGTCGTAAAGCGCTTTTTTGATCTTCAGCAAGCGACCAAAAAAAGCATCAGTGCCGTGGGGCGCAATAGTGGATAATGAACCAACAAAGTTGTTCACCGGATACCTGGCGGGGAATTGTTCCAGCACTTCCAGAACGGCAGGGTTAAACGAAGGCTCGCCCATGCGGGCAAACTGGATCTTGAATTTTTCGGTTTCGGGCATCCCCGAAGGGAAACGGTGTTTTACGAGATAATCGATCTGGAAAAATATCTCCTTTGCCGTTAGCTTGCCACTATAATCACCTCCGGCATCGCAAAAGCTGCAATCGACCGGGCACCCATAAAGTGTTGAAAGGATAAGCACCCATTTTTTGCTGATATCCATGGGCGGTTGTGTCGACTCAACAAATTCAAACCGCCGGCCTTTATCATTTTCCGCAACAAAGACCGTGGCAATATTATGTTCTTCAGTTCTGCTAATTACTTTCATTCTTTATGATCTTTGCCACAACAGCCATGGCAGCTTTTACTCCATCACCAATGGCAACCGAAGCCTGCCGGTGCATGCCGTTCGCAACATCTCCGATAAGATACAGTCGCCCGTCATGCTCAGCCTGTTTCTTTATTTGAGCTGATTCCGGAGAAAATATCCTGAGATCCGGCTCCCGGCCGGTGGCAAAAATAGTATAATCGGTGGAAAATGAAACAGTGGAATTTTCAAGATAAGTGATATTGGGCTCACGCCTGGCGATATCGAGCAAAGCCGGTATACACCTGATCACTGTGCCGCGGTTGTGAATGGTCACCCGGTTATGCTTTGAAAGGGTCATGGCATAATCAAAAGCTGCATCCCCCGCACCAACAATGTCGATAGATTTTCCTTTTACCGATCTTACAGGATATACTGTTGTAAACACATTATCGCGGTATGCTTCGGGGATTTTCAGTTGTATTGGTTTGGCTGCCGTCCCCGTAGCGATGATAAGGTATTCAGAAACATATTCGCGCACATCATCCGTCAGCAGGAATTTGTTTTTTTGATAATTCCGGATTCTGATCTCAGATATCCGATACCTGATCGCAAACCTTTCTACATGCCGTTCCATCCGCTCAACAAATTCGTATCCGCTGATCCCATCCGGAAAGCCAGGGTAATTGTCGATCCGCCAGGCATTTTTTACCAAGCCCCCGAGCATGTCCTTTTCCAAAAGCAAGGGGTTAAGGCCATACCGTTTCAATTGCACCGCGCAGGCAATTCCGGCCGGTCCTCCGCCAATAATGATCACCTGCTCATGAGGCTCCATCCATCATTTTTATTAAAGATCCGGTTGTTAATGGCCTGGAAAAAATATAAGCCATATTCAGGAATGTTGCCAGGTGAAATTCATAATTGTATGCTGCCGTGGCATCTACCGGCATGATCACTTCAAAGCCTTTCACAAATGCCGAGCGAGCTGTGGTTTCACAGCACATATTGGTCATCACGCCTGTTATGATGATCTGTTTCACTTCAGCTGCAAGCAGGCGCTTTTCAAGCTGTGTACCGTGGAAGGCATCAAACTGGCCTTTGTGGATGATCTCTCCTCCTATTGCGCTAACATCAGGATGAATTTCGCTGCGTGGGTCGCCCTCCCTGATCACTTCATGCCAGCGGACTCCCATAAGGCCTGCATTTTCCTTTGTGTTCATATGGCGGGTTAGGATCACAGGCATTCCATAACCCTTACAAATTTCCATGAGTTGCAGAATATTGGGCATCACGGCAGGTGCAGAAGGGATAAATGCATGCTCAGCGGGACTCAGGAAATAGTTTTGCATATCAACCACCAACAGTGCCATATGCCTGACATCAGGCATGTACAGCCTGTTTCCGGAATAATACTTTACCTCCTCGATCATCTCATTTGATTCGTGCGCAATGTTGTCTTTCGTAAAGTATTCCTCTTTCATTACTATCAAGAATAGCGATTGATACACAAATGTAAGTCAAAAATTTTTGCACCCCCGCAAAGAATTATTAACATGTTGTGGGAAAGACCCGCCTCCATCAACAATTGTTGCACTCATGCCGGGTTGAAAATAACTTCAAGTCTGAAAAAGATCATGCCTCCTGCCCGCCCATGCAGGGGGTAGTTTTGTGGCATAAGAACACGTCAAGAAAAATATTTACCGGTCAGTAGTAATTTTTTTTTAGAAATATATTGCAATTTCTAAATTAATTTTTACCTTTGCAGCCGCTTTTAACGCAATTGACGTAAAAAGCAGAAAATCCAAGGGATACCTGACAAAGTAAGGCAGATAAAGGATCCATCCCGAGTACTCGGGACTTGTCTTCATAGACCCTCCTGTATCAAATCCCCACAGATTTTCAATTTTATTGAATTTTAACTATCTCATATTAAGGGGATTAAGAAAAATAATTAACAAGTCTTAAGATGCCAACAATACAGCAATTAGTTCGCAAGGGACGCAAAAAATTAACTGAAAAGAGCAAATCGCCTGCCCTGGATTCATGTCCACAGCGCAGGGGTGTTTGCGTAAGGGTATATACCACTACCCCAAAGAAACCGAATTCGGCCATGAGGAAAGTAGCAAGGGTAAGGCTCACCAATGGAAAAGAGGTGAATGCCTATATACCGGGTGAAGGACACAACCTGCAGGAGCACTCCATTGTGATGATCCGTGGCGGAAGGGTAAAGGACCTTCCGGGTGTTCGTTACCACATCATCAGGGGGGCACTTGATACCTCTGGCGTGGAAGACCGTACGCAACGAAGATCAAAGTATGGCACAAAGAGACCTAAGAAATAAGCGTATACAATAATAATATAAATCAACGATGAGGAAAGCAAAACCTAAGAAACGGACCATTCTTCCTGATCCAAAGTTCAGCGATATACTGGTAACAAAATTCGTTAACAACATGATGTTTAGCGGAAAGAAGAACATCTCATACGAGATTTTCTACAGTGCCATGGAAATTGTTGCTGAAAAAACAAAAGAAGACCCGGTCGAAGTCTGGAAAAAGGCCCTTGCCAATGTAACACCCAATGTTGAGGTTAAAAGCCGCAGAATTGGTGGTGCCACATTCCAGATCCCTTCAGAGATACGTCCCGGAAGGAAAATGTCGATTGGAATGAAGAACATGATCAGCTTTGCCCGTAAGCGCCACGAAAAAACCATGGCCGAAAAACTGGCAGGTGAGGTTCTGGCCGCATACAAGGAAGAAGGTGCTGCTGTCAAGAAAAAAGAAGATACACACCGTATGGCCGATGCCAACAAGGCATTTAGCCATTTCAGGTTCTAAAAACCATTGATCAGGCATGCCGGAAAATCTAACATACACGCGTAACATTGGCATTATGGCTCACATTGATGCGGGTAAAACCACAACAACGGAGCGTGTATTGTATTATACCGGCATTAATTACAAGGTTGGTGAAGTACATGAAGGTACCGCCACAATGGACTGGATGGCACAGGAGCAGGAAAGAGGAATAACCATCACCTCGGCAGCCACCACGGTTTACTGGAATACTGATAATCAAAAATACAGGATCAATATTATCGATACTCCCGGCCATGTCGACTTTACTGTTGAGGTTGAACGTTCGCTCAGGGTTCTTGATGGAGCCGTTGCGATTTTCTGTGCCGTTGGAGGCGTAGAGCCACAGTCGGAAACCGTCTGGCGCCAGGCCGATAAGTATAAGGTGCCGCGTATAAGTTTCGTAAATAAAATGGATCGCTCCGGAGCCGACTTTTTCAAGGTGGTAAGCCAGATAAAAGAAAAACTTGGGGCCAAACCCATTGTAATGCAGATCCCCATCGGAGAAGAGGACGAATTTTCAGGCCTCGTTGATCTGATCGAAAACAAAGCATATCGCTGGGATGAGGAAAATTTTGGTTTTACATACCAGGAGATCCCAATCCCCGAAGACCTTAAAGAAACTGTTAAAAAATACCGGACTGAAATTATTGAAGGCGCTGCTGAAGACAACGAAGCCCTTCTTGATAAATTCCTCGAATCGCCCGAAAGCATTACTGCCGAAGAACTTATCAAATCGGTTCGTCAGGCTACATTAAGCCTGAAGATCACACCGGTTTTCTGTGGGTCGGCATTTAAAAATAAGGGTGTTCAGAAGCTGATCGATGCGATCTCCTACTACCTTCCGTCGCCCCTCGACGTACCGCCGATCTTTGGCGAAAATCCTTTTACACAAAAAAAGGAGCCGCGCAGCCCATCTACAGAAGAACCATTTTCCGCCCTGGCATTCAAGATCGCTACCGATCCTTTTGTCGGACGAATTGCATATTTCAGGGTGTATTCAGGCAGCATGAAAGCCGGTTCTGTTGTACTCAACGTAAACACCAATAAAAAAGAACGCTTCGCACGGATACTCCAGATGCATGCCAACAAGCGGAAACCCGTTGAAGAAATATTTGCCGGCGAGATCGGAGCTGCAGTGGGATTTAAAGAAATTCGTACAGGCGATACGCTCACCGACATCAAACATCCCCTTCTGCTCGAAAACATACAGTTCCCCGAACCGGTGATCAGCATGGCGGTAGAGCCAAAACTGCAGGATGATGTTGATAAATTACACAGCAGCCTGAGAAAACTTTCAGAAGAAGACCCCACATTTACCATCAGGACCGACGACGAAACAGGGCAAACCATTATCAGCGGCATGGGAGAGCTTCACCTCGAAGTATTGACCGACAGGCTGAAGCGCGAATTCAATATCGATTGCAGCAGGGGAAAACCACAGGTAGCATACAAAGAAACCATCACCTCCACCATTGTACACCGCGAATTATATAAAAAACAAACAGGTGGCAAGGGCAGGTATGCCGATTTTACTGTTGAAATAGGCCCTGCCGGTAAGGATGTACGCGGACTGCAGTTTTCCGACAACATTAAGGGTGGCGTTTTAAACAAGGAATATATACATGCAATAGAGAAAGGTTTCAAGTCAGCCATGATGAATGGTGTGCTGGCCGGTTTCCAGCTTGAAAACCTTAAGGTAAACCTTATTGATGGCAGCCAGCACCCTGTTGATTCAGATGCTTTGTCGTTTGAAGCGGCCGCAGGGATCGCCTTCAGGGAAGCCTGTAAAAAGGCAGGGCCAACACTGCTCGAGCCCATCATGCGCGTTGTGATCACAACACCCGACGAATATGTGGGCGAGGTGAGCAGCGACCTGAACAAAAGAAGAGGGCATATGGAAGGGATCTCCACAATTAACAAGCTACAGGAGATCAGGGCCAGGGCACCGCTTGCCGAGATGTTCGGATATGTAACAACTTTGCGAACACTTACTTCGGGGCGTGGCAATGCCAACCTTGAATTTAGTCATTATGCTGAGTTGCCAAAAGACATCCTTGATGATGTTTTATATAAAGTTAAAGGATACGTAGTTAATTATTAATAAGATCTTAAATATAGAAAATCGTGAGTCAGAGGATCAGAATTAAGTTAAAATCATACGATTACAATTTGGTCGACAAATCGGCCGAAAAGATCGTAAAAACTGTAAAATCCACTGGAGCTGTGGTAAGCGGCCCTATACCCTTACCCACAAACAAACAGATCTTTACTGTGAACAAGTCCACATTTGTGAACAAGAAATCAAGGGAGCAATTTCAGCTTTGTTCATACAAAAGACTGCTGGACATTTACAGCACCACAAGTAAAACGATCGATGCTTTAATGAAGCTGGAACTTCCCAGTGGTGTTGAGGTTGAGATCAAAGTGTGATAAAGTATAAACGATAGAGTAATGTCAGGAATAATTGGTAAAAAAATCGGGATGACCAGCATTTACGACGAAGCTGGAAGAAACATACCCTGTACTGTAATTCAGGCAGGCCCTTGCGTTGTAACCCAGGTGAAAACCAAAGAAACAGATGGTTATGAAGCAATTCAGCTTGCCTATGACGACAAAAAGGACAAACACACGACATCAGCCCTGAAGGGGCACTTTGCAAAAGCAGGTGTGAGCCCGAAAAAGATCGTCAGGGAGTTTACGAGGTTTGAGCCGGGTCACCAGAAGAAATACGGCGACGTGCTCACTGTTGATATCTTTGAAGAGGGCGAGTTTATTGATGTTGTCGGATATACAAAAGGAAAAGGATTTCAGGGTGTTGTAAAACGTCATGGGTTTAAGGGAGTGAATGATGCTACCCACGGACAGCATAACAGGATGCGTGCCCCGGGTTCGATCGGAGCCTCCTCATATCCATCGAGGGTATTCAAAGGCATGCGCATGGGTGGCCGCCAAGGAAACGAGCGGGTAAAGCTCATCAATCTTCAGGTATTGAAAGTGATCCCTGAAAAAAACCTGATCTTAGTTAAAGGTGCCGTACCCGGCCCCAATGGTTCATATGTAATTGTTGAAAGATGGAGTTAGAAGTATATAAAATAAACGGAGAAAAGAGTTCAAAGAAGATCAAGCTGAACAAAGCGATCTTCGAAATTGAACCTAATGATCATGCGATATGGCTCGACACCAAGCACATCATGGCCCGTCGCCGGCAGGGAACCCACAGCACCAAGGAAAGAAATGCCGTTGCCGGAAGCACGCGTAAGATAAAACGCCAGAAAGGAACCGGCACTGCCAGGTTCGGCGATATCAAAAACCCGATCTTCCGTGGTGGTGGAAGGATCTTTGGCCCACAACCAAGGTATTATGGATTTAAGCTGAACAAAAAAGTGAAAAAGCTCGCCCGCAGATCAGCACTTTCATACAAAGCCAAAGACATGGAATTGCTGATCCTCGAAGATTTTAACTTCGACCAGCCAAAGACCAAACAATTTCTGGAATTGCTCGGGCATTTCGACCTGAAGGATCAGAAAACCCTGCTGGTACTGCCCGGAACGAACGAAAATATTTTGCTTTCGGCCAGAAACCTTCAAAAAGCCAAGGTGATCAATGCCAACAGCCTGAATACATATGATATTCTGAATGCCAATAAGCTGTTGATCGCTGAGAGTTCAATGAAGGAAATTGAAAAGATTTTAGCATAATCATAATATATAAAAAGCAATGGATATCATTATAAAACCGGTGATCACGGAAAAAATGACGGAAATGGGCGAAAAACTCAACCGTTATGGTTTTATCGTGCATAAGAAAGCCAACAAGCTTCAGATCAAAAAGGCGGTGGAAGACCTTTATGGCGTTGAAGTGGCTTCCGTTAACACGATGACCTACAGGGGCAAGACAAAGTCCAGGTACAGCAAAACCGGGATCATCACCGGAAAAACAGCATCCTATAAGAAGGCTATCATAACGTTAGCCGAAGGTGAAACAATTGATTTTTATAGCAATATTTAGATAGATGGCTTTAAAGAAATATAAACCAACGACACCAAGTCAGCGCTTCAAGATCATCAGCGCTTTTGACGACATCACGACCTCCGCACCGGAAAAGAGCCTCCTGGCTCCGCAGAAGCACAGCGGAGGAAGGAACAGCGAAGGTAAAATGACCATCCGTTACAGGGGTGGCGGCCACAAGCAGCGTTACAGGATCATCGATTTCAAAAGGGAAAAGGAAAATATTCCTGCAACAGTGAAATCAATTGAGTACGATCCCAACCGCACTGCCCGTATCGCCCTCCTGAATTATAAAGATGGAGAAAAAAGGTATATCGTGGCCCCTCACGGTCTTGAAGTTGGCCAGGAAGTAGTCTCAGGAAAAGGAGCAACGCCAAATATCGGCAATACGCTCTATTTAAGCGAGATCCCTTTCGGTACCATCATTCATAACATTGAGCTCAGGCCCGGACAGGGAGCAAAATTGGCCCGTAGTGCCGGTTCCTATGCACAATTTATGACGCGTGAAGGAAAATTTGCAGTGATCAAGCTGCCCTCAGGAGAAACCAGGATGATCCTCCAGAGTTGCAAAGCAACGATTGGAATGGTTTCAAATGTCGACCATCAGCTCGAAAAATCTGGTAAAGCAGGCAGGTCGCGCTGGCTGGGACGCCGTCCGCGTACACGCGGTGTGGCCATGAACCCGGTCGATCACCCCATGGGTGGTGGTGAAGGCAGGGCCTCAGGTGGGCACCCGAGGTCAAGGAAAGGATTGCCGGCCAAAGGTTATAAAACCAGGTCGAAGAAAAACCAATCCAATAAATATATCATTGAAAGACGTAAAAAATAATTAAACCCATCACGCCATGAGTCGTTCGCTAAAAAAAGGACCGTATATACATTATAAGCTGGAAAAGAAAGTGCTGCAACAAACCGACAGCAAAAAGAAATCAGTGATAAAAACCTGGTCGAGGGCTTCTGTGATCTCTCCCGACTTTGTAGGACTTACCATCGCAGTGCACAACGGAAACAAATTCATTCCGGTGTATGTCACCGAAAATATGGTTGGCCACAAGCTGGGTGAATTTGCCCCGACACGACAGTTCAGGGGACACGCCGGGAACAAAGACCGGGGCAGGTAATAGAAAAATACGAACACATTAAAGACAAGAATAATGGGAGCAAGAAAAAGAATTAATGCAGAACAATTAAAGGAAGCACGGAAAAGCCAGTACTTTGCCAGGCTCAATAATTGTCCTACATCTCCAAGAAAAATGAGGCTCGTAGCTGATATGATCAGAGGTATGGATGTGATGTCCGCCCTTAGTGTGCTCGAGCACTCACCAAAAGAAGCTGCCATCAGGGTACATAAACTTCTTCGCTCAGCCATCGCCAACTGGCAGGCCAAAAATGAAGGTGTAAGAATTGAGGAAAGCAACCTTTACATTAAAGATATTTTCGTGGACAGTGCAAGGATGCTGAAAAGGATCCGGACCGCTCCACAGGGAAGGGCACACAGGATCAGGAAACGTTCCAACCATGTAACCCTCTACCTCGACAGTAAAACAGAATTGGTTGAAAATTAAAATATTAAATATAAAAGACAATAATTAATGGGACAAAAGACTAATCCAATAGGACTTCGCTTAGGGATCATCAAAGGATGGGATTCCAACTGGTATGGCGGCAGGGATTTTGGCAGCAAACTGGTTGAGGATAATCAGATCCGTCAATACCTTACGGCTCGTTTGGCTAAGGCAGGAATTTCCAGGATCCTTATCGAACGTACACTTAAGCTGGTTACTGTTACCATTTTCACTGCACGGCCGGGCATTATCATTGGTAAAGGCGGCACCGAGGTGGATAAGCTGAAGGAAGAGTTAAAGAAGCTCACCAGGAAAGAGATCCAGATCAATATTTCGGAGATCAAACGCCCTGAGCTCGATGCAAATATTGTAGCCAACTCCATTGCCAAGCAGATCGAAGGAAGGATATCATTCCGCCGTGCGATAAAAACTGCGATTGCTTCTACCATGAGAATAGGAGCTGAAGGTATTAAGGTTGTGATTTCAGGCAGGCTTGGTGGTGCTGAAATGGCGCGTACCGAACAGTATAAAGATGGTCGTACGCCATTGCATACCCTTCGCGCCGACATCGATTACGCCAAAGTTGAAGCCCACACCACTTACGGCAGAATCGGGATCAAAGTATGGATCTGCAAGGGAGAAATTTATGGCAAACCCGAACTGGTGCCCTCACAAACAGAAGCCCAGAAAAAGCAAGCCCCCAGAAAAGCCGGCCGTGGCGGAGGCAGAAGAAGATAAGCATTGTAAAATATAATAAAACATAAATAAATGTTACAGCCAAAGAAAACAAAGTTCAGAAAGCAGCAAAAAGGCAGAATGAAGGGCAATGCCGAAAGGGGCAACCAACTTGCTTTTGGCTCTTTTGGAATTAAAGCACTGGAAGAATGCTGGCTCACCGGACGTCAGATAGAAGCTGCACGTCAGGCTGTTACGCGTCATATGAAACGTGAAGGACAGTTATGGATCAGGATATTCCCGGATAAACCGGTAACGAAGAAACCTGCTGAGGTTCGTATGGGTAAAGGAAAGGGATCGCCTGAATATTTTGTTGCCAGGATAAGCCCGGGCAGGATGCTTTTTGAAGCAGAAGGCGTTCCTTCAGACGTTGCAAGGGAAGCCCTCAGGCTGGCAGCACAAAAGCTTCCGGTGAAATGTAAATTCGTGATGCGAAGAGACTACGTTGAATAATAAACAACTATTAAAATGGAACAGCAAGTTATTAAAGAACTGGGCACAGCGGAACTGATCGAGCGCCTTGAAGAAGAAAAGAAACAGCTGGTGAAGCTTAAGCTGAACCACGCTGTATCGCCGCTGGAAAACCCGAACCGGATAAAATATTTTAAAAAAGCCATCGCCAGGATGGAAACCGAGTTGAGAAAAAGACAATTAGAAGAAGCCAATAACAGTAAATAAGATGGAAAGAAATCTCAGAAAAGAAAGAACCGGGGTCATCGTGAGCAACAAAATGGATAAATCCATTGTCGTGCAGGTAACCCGTAATGTTAAACACCCCATCTACGGAAAATTTGTAAAGAAAAGCACGAAGTTTATTGCTCATGACGAAGAAAACCAGTGCAATATCGGTGATCTTGTCCGCATTATGGAAACCAGGCCCCTGAGCAAAAACAAATGCTGGAGATTAGTAGAAATCGTTGAAAGAGCTAAGTAAAAATGATACAACAAGAGTCAAGATTATCAGTTGCTGACAACAGCGGGGCGAAAGAAGTCCTCTGTATCCGCGTCCTTGGTGGAACAAAAAAACGCTATGCCTCAATTGGCGACCAGATCGTTTGCACCGTAAAAAATGCAATCCCATCCGGCAATGTTAAAAAAGGCAGCGTAATGAAAGGAGTCATCGTACGGACCCGGAAAGAGATCAGGCGTCAGGATGGATCATATATCCGTTTCGATGATAATGCAGTTGTACTGCTAAATGCTGCAGGCGAAATGATCGGCACACGTATTTTCGGCCCCGTGGCAAGGGAGTTAAGGGACAAAAAATTCATGAAAATCGTTTCGCTGGCACCCGAGGTGCTCTAAACGAAAAAAATATTAGAAATGGCAAGTAAAGTACATATTAAAAAAGGCGATACAGTGATGGTCATCAGTGGCGAATCAAAAGGTATGCAGGGCAGGGTACTCAAGGTAGACCCCAAAGCATACAAAGCCATCGTTGAAGGCGTGAACGAGGTGAGCAAACACACCAAGCCCAATGCCGACAACCCCAAGGGTGGCATCATCAAAAAAGAAGCCTATATCCACCTTTCAAACCTTAAAGTAGTCGACTCCAAAGGAAAGGCTACCAGGATAGGAAGGAAAACAGATGAAAAGACCAGTAAATCGGTCCGATACTCAAAAAAATCAGGGGAGGTAATTAAGTAATGGAATATACACCCAGACTCAGACAAAAGTACTTCGAAGAGATCGTACCTGCACTTAAAAAGCAGTTCGAATACAAAAATACCATGGAAGTACCCAGGATCCAGAAAATTTCAATTAATCAGGGTCTTGGAAAAGCGATCGTTGACAAGAAAATGATCGATGCCGGTATTGAGGAAATGACAATGATCACTGGCCAGCGTGCCGTGGAAACAAAATCAAAGAAGGATATCTCAAACTTCAAGGTTCGTAAAGGTATGCCTATAGGTGTACGCGTTACCCTGCGTGGCAATAAGATGTATGAGTTCCTCGACAGGCTTGTGGCAATTGCCATGCCAAGGATCAGAGACTTCAGGGGCATCAATGACAAGGGTTTCGACGGACGGGGAAATTATACCTTCGGTGTTTCCGAACAGATCATCTTCCCCGAGATCGATCTCGATAAGGTGAACAATATCAATGGCATGGATATCACAATTGTAACTTCTGCCAAAACTGATAATGAAGCCTTTGCACTATTGAAAGAATTTGGATTACCCTTTAAAAATCAAAATAATTAGAACATGGCTAAAGAATCAATGAAAGCCCGCGAAGTGAAAAGGGCGAAGCTCGTAGCAAAATATGCTGAAAAAAGAGCAGAGCTGATCGCAGAAGGCGACTATGCCGGCCTGCAGAAACTTCCCAAAAATGCTTCACCAGTGCGTTTGCATAACAGGTGCAGCCTTACGGGAAGGCCGAGAGGCTATATGCGCCAATTCGGAGTTTCCCGCATAAACTTCAGGGAAATGGCCCTCCAGGGTCTTATCCCGGGGATTAAAAAAGCTAGCTGGTAATATATAAATGAATATTTGAGATGACAGATCCAATTGCAGATTATTTGACCAGACTCAGGAATGCAGTCATGGCTAAACACAGGATTGTAGAGATACCCGCGTCCAATATCAAAAAAGACATCACCAGGATATTGCACGACAAGGGGTTTATCCTGAACTATAAATTTGAAGATACAGCCAATAATCAGGGTATCATCAAGATCGCCTTGAAATATCACCCTGTTACCAAGCAACCCGCGATCAATAAGCTTGATCGTATCAGTAAGCCTGGACTAAGGAAATATGTCGGTGCCGACAGTCTTCCCAGGGTACTCAACGGACTTGGTGTTGCCATCCTTTCTACTTCAAAAGGCCTGATGACCGATAAAGAAGCAAGGAAGGAAAATATTGGCGGTGAAGTATTGTGTTACGTAAGTTAAAAAGAAGTAAAGATATGTCACGTATAGGAAAAATGCCCATCACCCTGCCTGAAGGCGTTGAGATAAATATCGCCGACGACAATGTGGTGACTGTAAAAGGAAAACTCGGAGAACTGCGGCAACAGGTAAACAAAGACTTGATCCTGAAGCTGGAAGATGGCACACTCACAATTGAGAGGCCCAGCGAGTCGAAAGAACACAAGTCGCAACATGGTTTGACCAGGGCATTGTTAAATAATATGGTTAACGGTGTTTCTGAAGGTTATACCATTACACAGGAATTGGTTGGTGTTGGTTATAAAGCTAACGCCCAGGATCAGATCCTGGAACTGTCGCTTGGATATTCTCACGGCATTTTCCTTGAACTTCCTGAGGAAGTTCAAGTTGAAACCGTTACCGAAAGGGGTAAAAACCCTACCATTATACTCAAATCGCACGATAAGCAACTTATCGGACAAGTAGCGGCCAAGATCAGGTCATTCCGTAAACCCGAACCATATAAGGGTAAAGGGATTCTCTATAAGGGTGAACAGATCAGGAGAAAAGCCGGTAAAGCTGCAGCTGAATAATAATTGATAAGAATATATAAAATCCTGAAAGGATGAAAAAAATAAAAGACAGGAAACAGTACAGAAGGTACAGGATCAAGATGAGGATCAGAAAGTCCATCTCCGGGGGTACAGCCGAAACGCCAAGGCTTACCGTATTCAGGAGCAATAAGGAGATCTATGCCCAATTGATCGACGACACAGAAGGAAAAACCATTGCTTCTGCATCATCACGCGAGAAAGGTATTGCTGAAAAAAAAGCAGCAAAGATTGAACAGGCAAAGCTTGTTGGCACCTTAATCGCTGAAAAGGCGAAGGAAGCAGGAATAGAAAATGTTGTCTTCGACAGGAACGGATACCTGTATCACGGACGAATTAAATCATTGGCAGAAGCTGCCAGAGAAGGCGGACTTAAATTTTAATCGACTATGTCAGAAGCAAATATTAAAAGAGTAAAATCAAGCGAGATCGAGTTTAAAGACAGGCTCGTAAGCATTCAGCGCGTTACCAAGGTAACCAAGGGTGGGCGTACCTTCAGTTTCTCAGCCATTGTGGTTGTCGGGAATGAAAACGGTGTTGTAGGGCACGGCCTCGGTAAGGCAAAAGAAGTAACCTCTGCCATCGCCAAAGGCATCGACGATGCCAAGAAAAACCTGGTCAAGGTACCGGTGCTTAAAGGAACAATCCCACATGAGCAAACCGGAAAGTACAGCGGTGCCCAGGTATTTATTAAACCTGCCGCCCCCGGAACAGGAGTTATTGCAGGCGGTGCGATGCGTGCCGTACTTGAAAGCGTTGGTATCAGAGATGTTCTCGCCAAGTCGAAAGGATCATCAAACCCGCATTCTGTGGTTAAAGCTACGATCGACGCACTGGTTAAACTCAGAGATGCCCACGCCATTGCCGAACTCAGGGGAGTGGATGTGAGTAAGGTATTCAACGGCTAGGACTAATTATTAACAGCATTCAAATACCAGCAATGAAAAAACTTAAAATAAAACAGGTTAGAAGTGGGATCGGAAGGCCGGAACGCCAGAAGAGGACGCTCAGAGCCCTTGGATTCAAAAGATTGAATCAAACCATAGAGGTGGAGGTATCGCCTCAGGTACAGGGAATGATCGATGCTGTCAGGCATCTTATTGAAATTG
Organism: Bacteroidales bacterium; assembly: GCA_032250805.1. GTDB lineage: Bacteria > Bacteroidota > Bacteroidia > Bacteroidales > B18-G4 > B18-G4. The sequence goes on along the minus strand of JAVVEM010000003.1, from coordinate 104,626 downwards.
AAGAAGATAAAAAATAAACAGTTTAAACAATAGTAAACATGGATTTAAGCAATCTTAAACCGGCTAAAGGTTCAACCAAAACCAGGAAGCGTATTGCACGTGGCCAGGGTTCCGGTAAAGGTGGTACTGCCACACGCGGACACAAAGGAGCCCAATCAAGGTCGGGCTATAAGAGAAGGGCAGGCTTTGAAGGTGGACAGATGCCACTTTACAGGCGTGTACCTAAGTTCGGATTCAAAAATAAGGGCAGGGTGGAGTATCACGGTATAAACGTTGATACTTTGCAGAAGCTGGCTGAAGAGAAAAAGCTCAGCAGCATCGACCAGCAGGTATTGGTCGACAACGGACTGGCCGATAAAAAGGACCTGATCAAGATCCTTGGCCGTGGCGAACTTAAGATGAAACTTGAGGTGAAAGCCCATGCATTTTCTGAAAAAGCAATCAGTGCAATTGAAGCCCAGGGTGGCGTTGCAATAAAACTTTAGGCATTAATGAAAAGATTAATCCAGACCATTCGGAATATATATAAGATCGAGGAGCTTAGAAACAGGATCCTTTATACTATCGGTATTATCCTGATCTACCGCCTCGGTTCATTTGTGGTTCTACCCGGTGTGAACCCTTCTGAGCTTGCCGCCCTGGCCGACCAAACCAGTTCGGGATTGCTTGGATTGCTCAACATGTTCTCAGGTGGAGCCTTCTCAAATGCATCTATCTTCGCGCTCGGCATCATGCCCTACATCTCTGCATCAATTGTTGTACAGCTGCTGGGTATGGCCATCCCCTATTTCCAGAAATTACAAAAGGAAGGGGAAAGCGGGAGAAAGAAGATCAACCAGATTACCCGTTATCTGACCATTCTGATTACCGGTTTCCAGGCACAGGCATACATTGCCAACCTGGTAAGCCAGTTGCGGAACCCCGATGGATCAATTACTGCCATCATGCCCTTTGCGGGGACAGCAGTGTCGCCATTCTTCTGGGTTTCGTCAACAGTGATCCTGATCTCAGGTACGATGTTTGTAATGTGGCTGGGTGAAAGAATTACCGACAAAGGTATCGGAAACGGTATTTCACTGATCATTATGATCGGGATCATCGCCCGGCTCCCATTCTCACTCTTCGCCGAATTTATTTCACGTCTCGAAGAGCAGGGTGGCGGACTGGTGTATTTCATTCTTGAGATTGCCATACTGGTATTCGTGATCCTGCTAACGATACTCCTTGTTCAGGGTACCCGGCGAATACCCGTGCAATATGCCAAAAGAATCGTCGGGAACAAACAATATGGTGGTGTACGGCAATATATTCCACTTAAAGTGAACGCTGCTGGTGTAATGCCGATCATTTTTGCCCAGGCAATTATGTTCCTCCCACTCACAGTGGCAGGATTTACAAATGCCGACATGTCGGGTTTTGTTGCGGCATTTTCAAATATCAACGGATTCTGGTATAACCTGGTATTTTTCTTTATGATACTGTTGTTTACATATTTCTATACGGCCATTACTATAAACCCAAACCAGATGGCTGAAGATATGAAAAAGAACGGAGGCTTTATTCCGGGGGTGAAACCCGGCAGGAAAACAGCCGAATTTATTGATAATGTGATGTCGAAGATCACCCTGCCGGGATCAATTTTCCTCGGACTGGTGGCCATCATGCCGGCAATTGTCAGCCTCGTAGGCGTGAATCAGCAGTTTGCTCAGTTCTACGGCGGAACATCTTTACTCATCCTTGTTGGTGTTGTGCTGGATACATTGCAACAAATTGAAAGCCACCTGCTGATGAGGCATTACGACGGACTGACGAAATCAGGCCGGATCAAGGGCAGGTCGTCAACATTTGGAATGTAGGGAAAACTATCAGTTAAATGATCTATTATAAGACTGAAGAGGAAATTGAATTATTAAGAGAGAGTTCTTTACTTGTTGGTAAAACGCTTGCGGAGGTAGCAAAGCACATCAGGCCAGGGATAAAAACCATAGTGCTGGATGAGATCGCTGAAGAATTTATCAGAGATCATGGTGCCTTACCCGGCTTTAAAGGATACAATGGATTTCCTTTTACGCTTTGCATTTCCAGGAATGAACAGGTTGTGCATGGTTTCCCCGGAGAAATTCAGCTAATGGAAGGAGACATTGTTTCGATCGACTGCGGTGTTTTGAAGAATGGCTATTATGGCGACTCAGCCTATACCTTCGCCGTTGGCGAAGTAAATGAAGAGCTGAGGCTATTGATGGACCGAACCAAAGAATCACTGTATAAAGCCATCGAAGTTTCCGTTGAAGGTAACCGGGTTGGCGACATCGGAAATGCCGTTCAAACACATGTTGAGCAATATGGCTATTCGGTGGTCAGAGACCTGGTTGGTCACGGACTGGGACAGCAACTGCACGAAAAACCAGAGGTACCAAACTATGGCAGACAAGGAACCGGTGTTAAACTCAGGGAAGGCATGGTACTTGCAATTGAGCCAATGGTGAACCTGGGGACACGAAGAGTAGTACAGTTACAGGACGGATGGACCATACGCACTGCCGACAATAAGCCATCGGCGCACTATGAACATGATGTGGCCATCAGAAAAGGCCAGGCAGATGTTTTATCAACATTTGAATATATTGAGGAAGTACTAAAGCAAAAAATGATAAATGGCTAAACAACAATCCATAGAACAAGATGGCACTGTCATCGAATCATTGGGCAACGCCATGTTCAGGGTAGAACTCGAAAACAGGCATGTGATCATTGCACACATTTCAGGCAAGATGCGCATGCACTATATTAAAATATTGCCGGGCGACAGGGTAAAACTTGAAATGTCGCCCTACGACCTGACAAAAGGAAGAATTACGTTCAGATATAAATAATAAAGGACTAAAAAATGAAAATCAGAGCATCAGTAAAGAAACGGTCACCTGAATGCAAGATCGTAAGACGGAAGGGACGCTTGTATGTTATCAACAAGAAAAATCCCAAATTCAAACAAAGACAAGGATAATCGTATAACAATATAAAGTTTAAGATATGGCTAGGATAGCAGGTGTCGATATACCGGACAACAAAAGAGGCGAGATTGGTCTTACCTACATTTTCGGAATAGGCAGAAGCAACGCACAAAGGATCCTCACTGAAGCAGGGGTCGACTGGGATAAAAAAGTAGAAGAATGGAATGATGAAGAGCAAACCAGGATCCGTAGCATCATCAGTGAAAAGTATAAGGTGGAAGGCGCCTTACGCTCTGAAACACAAATGAACATCAAGCGGTTGATGGACATCGGAACCTATCGCGGGATCCGTCATCGTATTGGGCTTCCACTGCGTGGACAGAGCACCAAAAACAATGCACGCACGCGAAAAGGGCGTAAGAAAACCGTTGCCAACAAAAAAGTGGCACCAAAAGGTTAATGTAAAATCGTAAACAGGATTTAAATTCTGCTGTAATAAAGAAAAACTATGGCTAAATCAACCAGAAGTTCAAAGAAGAGGGTAGTTAAGGTTGAACCCACAGGAATGGCATTCATCAGTGCGTCATTCAATAATATTATCATTTCGCTGACCAACAATGCCGGGCAGGTTATCGCCTGGTCATCATCAGGAAAAATGGGATTCAGGGGATCGAAGAAGAATACCCCGTATGCTGCCCAGCTGGCAGCTGAAGACTGTGCCAAGACAGCATTTGATGCAGGCTTGCGCAAAGTAAAGGTACACGTAAAAGGACCGGGAGCCGGCAGGGAGTCAGCCATCAGGACATTGCACACAATGGGCATTGAAGTAACTGAGATAAAGGACGTAACGCCATTACCACATAATGGATGCAGGCCTCCGAAAAGAAGAAGAGTATAATTTTAAAACAAAGTAAAAGCATATTTTTATGGCCAGGTACAGAGGACCAAAATCGAAGATTGCCAGGAAATTCAAAGATCCGATCTTTGGACCGGATAAAGCGCTTGACAGAAAACCATACCCCCCGGGACATCATGGAAACAACAGGCGCAGAAGAAAAGAATCAGAATACGGTATTCAGCTTCAGGAAAAACAGAAAGCAAAATATACCTATGGTATCCTTGAAAGGCAATTCAGGAACACCTTTAAAAAAGCAAGTAAGAAAAAAGGAATTACCGGGGAGATTTTGCTTCAGCTTATCGAATCAAGGCTTGACAACATAGTTTTCAGGCTGGGAATAAGCCCAAGCAGAAGAGGTGCACGCCAACTGGTAGCACACCGCCATATTGTCGTCAACGGAACTATCGTCAATATCCCTTCATATGAAGTGAAACCCGGCGATGTAATTAGTGTGAGAGAAAAATCAAAGTCACTTGAAGCCATTACTGAATCCCTCTCGGGCAGAACCGACAGGTATGGTTGGCTTGAATGGGATGATGACAAAATGGAGGGTAAGTTCGTGAATTATCCGGCTAGAGAAGACATACCGGAAAATATTCGCGAACAGCTTATCGTGGAATTGTATTCCAAGTAAAACTGTGAACCAATCCTCTTTAATTGATCATTTAACAGACAGCATATTATGGCAATATTAGCATTTCAAAAACCAGACAAGGTGATCATGGTAGAAGCTGATGAATTCAAAGGAAGCTTTGAATTTCGCCCGCTTGAACCCGGATTCGGTGTAACCATTGGTAACGCACTCAGAAGGATCCTCCTATCATCTCTTGAAGGGTATGCCATCACTTCCGTAAGGATAGATGGCGTAGTACAGGAATTTTCAACGATCCGTGGAGTGGTCGAGGATGTTTCCCAGATCATTCTGAATCTGAAAAAGATCAGGTTCAAAAAGCAAATCGATACTGAAAATACTGAAAAAGTGCATATCGTGATCGGCGATCAGGAAGAATTCAAAGCCGGTGACATCAACAAATTTTTATCGGTATTTCAGGTACTTAACCCTGAGGAAGTGATCTGCCACATGGACACCGGCGTAAAACTGTCGATGGAAATCACAATTAACAAGGGAAGAGGATATGTTCCTGCTGAGGAAAATAAATCACTTAATGCCTCGCTCGAAACAATCGCCATCGATTCGATCCATACTCCGATAAAAAACGTAAAATACCAGGTTGAAGACTACAGGGTTGAACAAAAAACCGACTACGAAAAACTGACCCTTGAAATTGATACCGACGGTTCAATTCATCCAAAAGAGGCCCTAAAAGAAGCTGCAAAGATTTTGATCCACCATTTCATGCTGTTTTCAGATGAAAAGATCACCCTGGATTCGGAAGAGAAAGCAGTAACTGAGGAATTTGACGAAAATTCACTCCATATCCGTCAGCTGCTGAAAACAAAGCTGGTCGACATGGACCTGTCAGTCAGGGCACTGAACTGCCTCAAAGCAGCTGATGTAGAATCATTGGGCGATCTGGTTACGTTTAATAAAAACGACCTGCTTAAATTCAGGAATTTTGGAAAAAAATCGCTGACCGAGCTTGAAGAACTGGTCAAATCCAAAGGACTTGAATTTGGCATGAACATTTCGAAATACAAATTAGATAAGGAATAATTGCAATGAGACACGGTAAAAGATTTAATCATTTAAGCAGGACGAGTGCTCACAGAAAAGCAATGCTCGCCAATATGGCCAGTTCGCTTATCGTCAACAAGCGCATTAAAACCACTGTTGCCAAGGCGAAAGCTTTGAGAACATATATCGAGCCCCTCATCACAAAGTCGAAAGATGATACAACACACTCAAGAAGAATAGTTTTTAGCTACCTAAAGGATAAGGAAGCTGTAACTGAACTTTTTCGCGAAGTATCAGTAAAGGTGGCAGAACGTCCGGGAGGCTATACCAGGATCATCAAAATCGGACCCAGACTGGGTGATAATGCAGAAATGGCTTTGATCGAGCTTGTTGATTATAATGAAAATCTCCTTGAATCGAAAGATAAAGGTCAGAAGAAAACCCGCCGTAGAAGAGGCGGTGGCACAAAGAAAGAAGCTGAAGCAGCCAGCCCCGGCAAGACTGTTGAGTCGGGTAAGAAAGCTGAAGAAACTACTGAAGCAGTGAATGAAGAAACGCTTGCTGAAGTTAGTGAACCCGAAGCCGCAGAAGAAACCACACAAGAAGCTGCCGAAACAGTTGAAGCTGATGAAGTAAAGGAAGAGGATAAGGTTGAGGAAGAGGTTGATGCAAAGGAAGCGCCGGAAGCTGAAGCAAAAGAAAAGATCAAGCAGGAACCGGAAACCAAAGCCGAAGAGAAAACAAAAGAGGAACCTGAAGCCGAAGCTAAAGAAGAAAGTGACGACAAAGAAAAAAAAGAGTAATGAAATTTTTGTATTGATAATAAAGGATAGGGTGATTAACTTTATCCTTTTTTTATCCCTTCACCAATAACAAACAAAAAGATGCAGTTATGAGCTCAATGATAACAAACATTCACGCACGTCAGATCCTTGATTCGCGTGGTAATCCAACCATAGAAGTTGATGTATATACCAATACAGGCATCGTTGCCAGGGCAGCAGTTCCCTCGGGCGCAAGCACAGGAGTTCATGAAGCAGTAGAACTTCGCGATAATGATAAAGGAACATATATGGGAAAAGGTGTCCTGAAGGCAGTTGAGAATGTGAACAACATTCTGTCGGAAGAACTCCAGGGGTACTATGTAACCGATCAGCGCGACATCGACAAGCGAATGATAGAGATCGACGGTACACCCAATAAAGAAAAACTCGGAGCCAATGCCATGCTGGGTGTTTCTCTGGCCGTTGCCCATGCCGGAGCGCAGGATACCGGGCAGTTCCTGTTCCGCTACATTGGCGGCCCCAATGCACACCTGCTTCCCATCCCCATGATGAATATCCTGAATGGGGGCTCGCATGCCGATAACAGTATCGATTTCCAGGAATTTATGATCATGCCGCTTGGTGCTGCAAGCTTCAGTGAAGCCATCAGAATGGGAGCCGAAGTTTTTCATAATCTGAAGGCTGTGCTAAAAAAAGGAGGCCATGCAACCAATGTTGGCGATGAAGGTGGCTTTGCACCCAACCTTGCATCAAATGAAGACGCCATTAAAGTGGTTCTGCAGGCCATTGAAAAGGCGGGCTACAAAGCCGGCGAAGATATTTTTATTGCGCTCGACCCCGCAGCATCGGAATATTATATACCGGAAGAAAATGTATATCACCTCAAATGGTCGACCGGCGATAAACTATCGCCTTCAGAAATGGTTGATTTCTGGGCTGACTGGGCGAAAAAATATCCCATCATCTCAATTGAAGATGGCATGGCCGAAGACGACTGGGATGGTTGGAAGATCATGACCGATAAAATGGGTGCAAAGATACAATTGGTTGGCGACGACCTTTTTGTCACCAATACAAAACGTCTTAAAAGAGGGATCGACGAAAATATTGCCAACTCCATACTTATCAAAGTAAACCAGATAGGTACACTCACCGAAACCATCGATGCAGTGAGTATGGCCTCCAATAATGCGTACACTTCGGTAATCAGCCACCGCTCAGGAGAAACTGAAGATACCACCATTGCAGATCTTGCCGTAGCCCTGAATACAGGCCTGATAAAAACCGGCTCAGCCAGCCGCTCCGACAGGATAGCAAAATACAACCAGTTGCTGAGGATTGAGGAAATTCTTGGCGATGCGGGTGCATACCTCGGAAAAGGCTTTAAATTCCTATAGAAAATATCGGGATTTTCGACAGCTTATTGATTTGATATAAGAAAGAGGCTTAGCTGATCATATCGGTAAAGCCTCTTTTTATGTGATGTCGTGAAGATATTGGATAAGATTATCAGATCGTTCAAGGCCGAGTTTTTTACGCATGCGACTCCTGGCTGTCTCCAGGGCGCGAACCGATTGCCCGGTGAGCTCAGAGATCTCCTTTGATGCCATATTCAGCCTCAGAAACGTACACAATTTGATCTCGTTGGGGGTGAGGTCAGGATGCAGACTTGTGATCTTTTCCCTGAAATTATTATGCTCCTCTTCAAAACGAAGTTCAAACTCTTTCCACTCCTGACCCTGGATCAGGTTCCTCAGCTTTGATATTGCACCCAGAAGGATTTCACTAAATTCATTTCTTGTTTTACGGTTGATCTTCTTCAGGTCGTCGATAACTGAATTACCCAATTCGGCACGTCGCCGGATGTAGAGGGCATTTTCGGTCATGACCTTTTGCTTGAACAGGAGTTCCCGTTCCAGCGCATCGCGGGTATGCTTAAGTTCAAGATGGGTTTCTATCCTAACAAGCAACTCTTTTTCGCTGAAAGGTTTCGTGACATAATCAACCGCTCCCATTTCAAAACCTTTTAATATGCTTTCCTGATCGGTGCGTGCAGTCAGGAAAATGATCGGGACAGTTTCATAATTACCCATATTTCGAATTTCGCTGCAAACCTCAAATCCATCCATGGCCGGCATCATAATGTCGAGAAGGATAAGATCATATTGCACCTTACTGCATTGTTCAATGGCGTTCTTCCCACTTTGTGCGTATGATACTGAATAACCGTGTTCATCAAGAATGCTGATGATGAGCCGGATATTCGACGGGATATCGTCAACGATAAGTATGTTTGATGTTTCTTTTCTCATATTATGGTTCGGATTGCGAGATCTCTCTCATTTTTTTAACATAATCAGTGAACGAAGCCAGACTGGCATCAATCTTCTCGATGTCGTAATTGTCGCAGTGCATGATCATCTTATCGCCGTAATCTACCAGGAAACGAATATTATGGGTCTTCCCCAGGTTGTGGATGCCTTCGGCAAAAACCCTGATCGCATTGAATTCCTTCAATTCATTGGCCTGTATCCATATCGCCAGATAAACCTCTTCTATTTGTTTAAGTGCGGTACGAACGGCATCGATATATTTCTTTTCATTTCTGTAAGATAATTTCAGCAGCTTGCTTTCAGACACATGCAGGCTCTGCCCGCTTTGCTTAAAAATTGCGAGCATCTTATCAAAAAGCTCCTCAATATGAAAGGGCTTGATAAGAAAGTCATCAAAACCCGATTCGGAAATACGCACAATATCCTCCTTCATCGCAAGTGCAGTAAGCGCAATGACAGGTATAACTGAGAGTTGGTTGTTTGATTTTAATTTGTCCATCAGCTCATAACCATCCATCACTGGCATCATAATATCGAGAAGAATGAGGTCGGGTGAGCGGTTAATTGCCATGTCGAGGCCTTCCTTTCCATTCTCAACTTCAATCACCAGCATGCCCGCATCCTCAAGATTTTCCCTGACAAACCTCCTGTTGATTTCCGAATCATCAACAAGCAATACCTGTTTTCCGAATAAGGCCGATTTTTTGTTTGCCTTTTGCACCCCAATTTCACGACCCGGATTTGCAATTATTATTCCTGGCATGCGAACAATAAAAGACGACCCCCTGCCGGGTTCACTATTTACCTCAACTGTTCCCGACATCATTTCAACCAGGCGTTTGGTTATTGACAATCCCAGACCTGTTCCTGCATTGGTCACATACTCCTGACCGCCAATCTGGTAAAACGGATCAAATATCTGCGAATGATAAATGGGATCAATTCCAATTCCGCTGTCTTCAACACTGATCTCAAGATTTGTTTGCCCCGGTTCATTTTTGCAATCACGATCAACATTAACAATGAGGCGTATATACCCGTCGCGGGTAAACTTCACTGCATTTCCTATCAGGTTAAAAAGCACCTGTCTGAATCTCACCTTGTCGAGCATTACTGAGTCCGGCACATCTTCATGCACATCAACCACAAAGTCGAGGTTCTTTCCGGCAACCTTAACAGCAAATATCTGGCTGATCTCCTTGATAATGCCGCGAATGTCGACAGATTCCCTTAAGATCTCCATACGGCCGGCTTCGATCTTCGAAATGTCGAGGATGTCATTGATAAGCATCAGCAAACTGTTTCCGGCCGATTTGATCGAGGAGGCATATTCCTTAAACTTATTATTTTCAAGCTGGCTTGACAACATATCTGAGAACCCGATGATCGAATTTAGTGGTGTCCGTATTTCGTGTGAGATATTGGAAATGAATTCGCTTTTCACCCTGTTGGCTTGTTCGGCCCGCTCTTTGGCTTTCCTCAAATTTTCTTCATTTTGCTTCCTGCCTGTAATGTCACGGGCAAAAATGCAATTATACTCATTGCCGTCAAATTCGATGTAATTGATTTGCAACTCAACAGGAAACTCCCTACCATCTTTTGTTCGGTGAACAGACTCAATTGACAAGCTTCCCTTTTCTTTCAGTTCCCGCCAATGAGGCTTCCATTTATCTCTGGCAAATACAGGGTCGATATCATGAACATGCATTTGAAGTAATTCCTCACGGGAGTATCCCAGTTTATTCACTGCAGCTTCATTGACATAGAAAAAACGGGCGTCTTTTTCCATCCAGAAAGCAGCATCAGCATTATGATCGACTGAGAATTGTGTCAGCCTGAGTTCCTCCATTGCCTTTTTTTGTAAGCTGATATCCTCAATTGATCCTTCATAATATACCTGTCCTGTTTTATCGACGATCCTCAGCGCATTTTCCCTGAGAAAAACTTCCTTTCCGTTTGGAAGAATAACCCGCGATTCAAACCCTTTCACTTCGCCCTTTTCTTCCATAAGGCTTACAAATTCACTCCTGTTGTATCCTAACTCCGCCAGAACTTTATCGAAGCCTGTTTCGTTGACCTTCTCCAGCGATTCAATCGCCAAATTATTGAGGAACGCCGGATTGGCAAGTATTATCCTTCCATCAGGTGTTGTGCGGTACATTCCCAGTGGGATATGTTCATATAACTGACGAAACCTTTCTTCACTTTCACGAAGAGCAGCTTCAACTTTTACCTTTTCAGTAATATCGCGAATAATATCAAGCACCTCATGCTTACCGATCGGGATATATCTGGCCTCAAAATATTCGGTCCCGTCAGGCCCCTCCATGGTATACTCATCATTGATGATTTTTCCGGTGCGCAATGCTTCTTTGATCTTTGCCAAACCGCTTTCCCCTAGTTCTTCAGGCAAAGCAACCTCAGTGATAACCTTACCCATAAAGTCATCAGGATCAATTGCCAGTTTATCGATCGTATTGGCATGATAATCAATAAAGCGTCCTTCGCGGTCGAACCTGAAGATAAGATCAGGAAGAGCATTGAGCATGACTTCATACCGTGTAAGAAGCTCGTTCATCTGCTTCTCGATCTTTTTCGATTTTGACATATCAAAGGCAACCACCCTCACGCCGGTAACTGCATCATTGTAAAATACAGGATATTGGTAGAGTAAAACCGGGAATGTGCTTCCGCTTTTTCGCCTGGCAAGATACTCCTCACCCTCCAGTTCCTCGCCTGAAAATAGTCTTCGCGTACGGTCTTTTGCTTTACCAATCTCATCAGGGTGCACCAGATCAAGCACAGAAATATCATTCTGGATGTCTTCCGCTGTATATCCCATCATCTCCCGTGCGAAAGAATTGCTATATGTGATCAACCCATTTGTATCATATTCGAAAATGCCAAGAGGAATGCGATCGATAAATTCACGGTATTTACCCCCGGATTCCTTATGGATTGGATCGAGTCTGCTATGATTGATATCAGTGTTTTGTTCTTTATTCTTCTCTTGCGCAGTCACCTTGCTATTATTTAAGCTAAAGATAATCAATTTTTATTGATAAAAATATAATGCAAGCACGGAAGCAGATAGAAATATCAGACAGACGAATCAGATAATTGCCCTGACCTTATCAAGGGCCCTTTGTAAACCCAAAGGGTCTTTCCCCCCGGCTGTGGCAAAATGTGCCTGGCCGCCACCGCCGCCTTTGATCTCAACAGCAAGTTGTCTGATCAAATTTCCGGCATGGATTGAATGGTTGCGGATAAGCAATTCGCCTGCAGCAACGGTTAAAAAAGCTTTCCCTTCAGTTTCATTCCCCAATACAACAAGCAGATCCTGGTCATTCTTCAGGAGTTCAAAAGCCATATTCTTTATCACAGTAGTATCGGCATCTACAAGGGCAGCAACAACTTTAATTCCATTGATCTCGCTGATGCTTTTACTCAGGTCAGAAAGCAGTGACGCTGACATTTTCCTGCTCAGTGCCTCATTTTGCTTTTGCATTTTTTTATTTTCATCGATGAGCGATTGTACTCCCCTGATCAGGTCTTTTGGGTTCTTAAGCAATCCTTTCAGGCCATCCACGGTGTTTTCAAGATCATAAACGTATGCTTCGGCTTCATCCGCAGTGATCGCTTCAATTCGTCTCACTCCAGCAGCAATAGCACCCTCCGAAATGATCTTGAAAAAGCCAATCCGGCCGGTCGAAGGCACATGCGTACCTCCACACAGTTCAACCGAATCACCAAAACGGACCACCCGTACATGTTCTCCGTATTTTTCGCCAAAAAATGCCAGAGCCCCCATGTCCATGGCCTTGTCCATGGCCAAAGCCCTGTGCTCATCAAGCGGGTTATTTTCGCGTATTTTACAATTTACAAGTTGTTCAACTTTTTCGATCTCTTCACGGCTCATTTTTTGGAAATGAGAAAAGTCAAAACGAAGATGCCTTGCATCAACCAGCGATCCCTTTTGCTCAACATGATCGCCCAGCACCTTTCGCAAAGCATGATGCATAAGGTGAGTGGCCGAATGGTTGTTTTCTGTCTTCCAGCGGTTCTCCTTGTCCACAATAGCTGTGTAAACAGAAACTTTCGCGGCAGGTTCTTTATCGGCAAGATGAATGATCAGGTCGTTCTCTTTCTTTGTATCAAAAATAGTTATTTGCCGGGCATCATTTTTTAAGACTCCCTTATCCCCTGCCTGTCCGCCAGATTCAGCATAAAAGGGTGTCTGGTCGAGCACCAGTTCATAATAGCTTTTCTTTTTATCGCTGACTTTCCGGTACCGGAGAAGATTTACCCGGGCCTCCAACTGGTCATAACCAAGGAATTCGGTAGGCTTTTTACTTTCTGAAACAATCGTCCAGTCATGCTTTTCACGTTCAGCCGCTTTTCGCGAACGATCCTTCTGCCCCTGTAATCCCTCTTTAAATCCTTCCATATCAAGGGTCCAGCCACGTTCACGTGCCATTAAGCCGGTAAGGTCGACCGGAAAACCAAAGGTATCATATAGTTCAAATGCAAAGTTTCCATCTATGTTCTTATCGTGTTTCTTATCAGTTGTATATTGCTCAAAACGCCTGATGCCCTGCTCGAGGGTATTCAGAAATGATAGTTCTTCTTCTCTGATCACGCTTGTAATGAGTTCGTTTTGTTTGACGATTTCAGGAAATGCCTCGCCCATATTCTCAATGAGTGACGAAACAAGCTTATTGATCAGTGGTTCTTTTTGGTCGAGGAAAGTATATGCATACCGCACTGCCCTTCGCAGGATTCTCCTGATCACATATCCTGCGCCAGTGTTTGAAGGAAGCTGTCCGTCGGCGATCGAAAAAACGATGGCCCTCAGGTGGTCGACCACAACACGCATGGCAACATCAGCTTCAGGCGATTTGCCATACTTCATGCCCGTGAGTGTTTCGACATGGCTTATCAGTGGGCGAAAAACATCGGTATCGTAATTTGATCTCCTGCCTTGTAAAACCATGCAAAGCCGCTCAAAACCCATACCCGTATCAACATGCCTGGCGGGCAAAGACACAAGCTTGCCCCCATTCATACGATTGAACTCGATAAAAACAAGGTTCCATATCTCAATCACCCCCGGATGATCCTGATTCACCAGTTTACTTCCTTCTACTGCAGCACGCTCATCATCATCACGCAAATCGCAATGGATCTCCGAACAAGGTCCGCAAGGGCCGGTTTCGCCCATCTCCCAGAAATTATCCTTCTTTGATCCGAAAATGATGTGGTTTTCAGGGATGATCGCCTTCCAAAACCCAAAAGCTTCCATGTCGGCCTCCAGCCCGTCCTCTTTATCTCCCCCAAAAACGGTCACATATAAGCGGTCCTTATCGATACCATATACCTCTGTAAGCAATTCCCAACCCCAGGCAATGGCTTCCTTTTTAAAATAATCGCCAAACGACCAGTTGCCAAGCATCTCGAACATTGTATGGTGATATGTATCATGACCAACTTCTTCAAGGTCGTTGTGCTTTCCCGATACCCTGAGGCATTTCTGGGTATCAGCCACACGATTACTTTCAGCCGGACGGTTTCCGAGAAATATATCCTTGAACTGGTTCATCCCTGCATTGGTAAACATCAGTGTTGGGTCGTCCTTAACCACCATCGGGGCTGAAGAAACAATTGTATGCTGCTTATCCCTGAAAAAATCCAGAAAAGTTCTTCTGACAAGTCTTGAATCCATAAATTACTTTATTAACAACCATTTTGTTGAATATTTGCGGATATTACTGACCGCAAAGTTAGTTTAATTAATTATTTTTGCCCAGCAAGACTAATTATTTCATGTTTAAACACATTAGCACTTTTATAGGGCAATATGGCTAAAGAGCAATATTTCTATAATCCAAAAACCCTCACTTACGAGAAAAAAAGAAGATCAGGGGGTGTAATCCTGCTGAAGATTCTGCGTTTTATGCTGATGTTTGTGGTTTTTGCTGCCATCGGTGTCACCCTCGCATATTCATTTTTTGATTCACCCAAAGAACGTATGCTTAAGCGCGAAATTGCGCAGTATGAGTTTCAGTATACATTATTGAACGACCGCCTTGATCAGATCGAATCTGTCCTTGAAAACCTGCAGGACAAAGATGATAACATATACCGTGTGATCTTCGAAGCAGAACCAATCCCTCAATCCATCAGAGACGCCGGCTTTGGAGGCACCGACCGCTACGCCAGGCTTGACGGCTACAGAAACTCCCAGGCGATCATCGAAACCACAAAAAAACTCGACCGTATTACCAGCCAGTTGGTTGTGCAGTCAAAATCATTCGATGAGGTTTTCGAAATGGCCAGAAACAAGTCGGTTATGCTGGCCAGCATCCCTGCCATTCTGCCGATTGAGAAAGGGCAAAGCCGGATCATCAGCGGATATGGTATGCGTTACCATCCTATTCTTAAATACAGGAGGATGCATTGGGGGATCGACATAACGGCACCATCAGGAACTCCTATCTATGCCACGGCCGACGGAAAGATCAGCTTTAACGGGCGTAAAGGGGGCTATGGAAAAACCTGCATGATCGACCACGGATATGGGTACCAGACGCTGTATGGACATATGAAGACCATAACCGTAAGAAAAGGGCAAAAGGTGAAAAGAGGAGAGATCATAGGTTATGTGGGAAGCACAGGCCTTTCGCAATCCCCACATGTGCATTATGAAGTGATCTACAATAACCGGAAAGTAAATCCTGTAAATTATTTCTATAACGATTTCACACCCGAAGAATTCGAAAAAGTTCTCGAAATGGCCTCACGCGATACGCAGGTGTTGTCGTAAATTGCAGGAAAAGTGAATACAGAATATTTATTCAGGCCCGATTGATGTCAGACCAAACTGAAAAACTTTATTATTCCATTGGGGAAGTAGCGGAAATGTTCGGAGTAAATGCTTCGCTGATCCGATTCTGGGAAAAGGAGTTTGATATCATCAGGCCCAAAAAAAACAAAAAAGGCAACCGGCTGTTCACGCCATCCGACATCAAACACTTCCTGCTCATCCATCACCTGGTAAAAGAAAAGGGTTATACCCTCAAAGGCGCAAAGGATTTCCTTAAGATGAACCCCGATGGCGTCGATAAAAATGCGGAGATAATAGATTCATTGAAGAAGATAAAACAGGAACTGGTGGATTTAAGAAACACCATTGAGGAATAAAATACCTGCATCCCGTGCAAATTCCCCTCTGAGATTCACCAATCTGTGATCAGTCAGCTGCATAAGGTCTGAATTACTTTTCATTAACATTAATTAACTTCCCATTTAACATTATTTAACACCCGGTGGTTCCAGGCCTGTAACATCAAATTCTATCTTTGTCATGCAAAAAAAATACGCTAAAAAATGATGGAAACAGATATCAAGGCACTCAACGACCGTATACAGAAAGAGAGTGCATTTGTCGAAATGCTGAACATGGAGATGCAAAAAGTCATCATCGGGCAGAAACAGATGCTCGAACGGCTGATGATCGGACTTCTTTCCAATGGGCATATTTTGCTCGAAGGGGTTCCCGGCCTGGCAAAAACCCTTGCAATTAATTCACTCGCCAGATCGATCGATGCGAAATTCAGCCGCATCCAGTTTACCCCCGACCTTTTACCTGCCGACCTCCTGGGTACACTTATTTACAGCCAGAAGAAAGAGGAGTTTGTTGTGCGTAAAGGGCCAATATTCGCTAATTTCATCCTCGCTGATGAGATCAACCGTTCGCCGGCGAAGGTACAAAGCGCCTTGCTCGAAGCCATGCAGGAACGACAGGTAACCATTGGTGATACCACCTATCTGCTTGAGGAACCATTTCTGGTGCTGGCCACCCAAAACCCTATCGAGCAGGAGGGCACCTATCCCCTGCCCGAAGCCCAGGTCGACAGATTCATGCTCAAGATCGTGATCGGTTATCCTTCGAAAGAAGAAGAAAAACAGATCCTCAGGCAAAATATTTCAGGTACCTTCCCCCTGACAAATATGGTGCTTAAGCCCGAAGATATTGTGAAGGCAAGAAATGTTGTAAGGGAAGTTTACCTCGACGAGAAGATTGAGAATTATATCACCGATATTGTTTTTTCATCACGCTTTCCGGCTGAATATGAATTGTCGAAATTCGAAAATATGATCAGTTATGGTGCCTCACCACGTGCCAGCATCAACCTTGCGCTTGCAGCAAAAGCTTATGCCTTTATCAAGCGCCGCGGGTATGTGATCCCCGAAGACATCAGGGCCGTGGCACACGATGTTCTGCGCCACAGGATCGGTCTCACCTACGAAGCGGAAGCTGAAAATATCACATCTGAAGATATTATCAGTGAGATACTGAATACAGCCAAAGTGCCGTAAAAAACAGTACTGATAGCATAACCAGCTAAATTGTCAGGAAGTGATAGCCAGTGATATATTAAAAAAAGTCAGAAAGATAGAGATCAAAACGCGCGGTTTGTCGCGCCAGATCTTCGCCGGACACTACCACAGTGCCTTCAAGGGAAGAGGTATGGCTTTCAGCGAAGTAAGGGAATACCAGTATGGCGACGATATCCGGAATATCGACTGGAATGTTACGGCACGCTTTAATCACCCATATATCAAAATCTTTGAGGAAGAACGTGAACTTACAGTCATGCTCCTGATCGATGTCAGTGGGTCGAACGAATATGGCAGCCGCCGTCTCTTCAAAGAAGAACAAATGACGGAAATCGCTGCAGTGATTGCTTTTTCGGTAATCAACAACAACGATAAGGTTGGGGTGATCTTTTTTAGCGATAAGGTTGAAAAATTTATTCCCCCGAAAAAGGGAACTACACATATCCTCCGGATTATCAGGGAGTTGATCGACTTCAAACCAGAAAGTCAGAAAACCGATATTGCCGAAGGATTGCGCTACCTTACCAACGCGATAAAGAAACGGTGCACAGCATTCCTCATCTCCGACTTTCTTGATACCAACTTTGAGGAGTCGCTCCGTATTGCGGGCAACAAACATGATCTGGTAGCATTGCGTGTTTATGATGAAAGCGAAACATCCCTGCCAAACATTGGTCTGGTAAAACTATTTAACAAGGAAACGGGCAAACATACCTGGGTTGATACAGCAAGCCGTAAAACAAGAGAAAGCTATAATAATTGGTGGCGCGTTCATGATCATTACCTCGAAAGCCTTTTCAGACGAAGCAGTACCGACTTTGTAAGCATCAGTACACATGAGGATTATGTCAAACCACTCGTTGGCTTGTTTAAATTAAGAGAGTCGAGGCCATGATGCGAATGATAAGAGCGATCATATATGTGTTTGTGACTGTGATGTCCATTACAGGCATTGTGCGTGCACAGGACGTAGCCGCTGAGGCACGCCTCGACACCACAGAAATGCTCATCGGCGACCAGATCAAACTAAATATTTCGTTTAACATGCCCATGGATTACCGGGTATTATGGCCCTTTTACCAGGACACGCTCACCCAGGGCCTGGAAATTATCAGTCAGACCCCTGTCGATACGATAATCAGCGAGGATGAAAACCTGGTGAATATGCTGCAAAGCATAACCATTACCGCATTTGATTCGGGTCAATATTATATTCCACCACTGAAATTCCGTTATCAACCCATCGATGACACGAGCTTTATGGAAGTATCGTCCATGCCTCTCTATCTTGAAGTGCATACCATGGAAGTAGATACAACAAAACCCATAAAAGCGATCAAACCCCCGCTCGATGCACCATTCAGCATCAGGGAAATACTACCGTGGATGCTGATGGCACTGGGAGCAATACTGATCACCTTGCTCATCGTGTATGTTGTTACACGGATCAAAAGAAAACAGCCTGTTTTTTCAATAAAACCCAAACCTGTGCTGCCTCCCGATATTGTCGCAATAAGCGGACTGGAAAAACTAAAGAGCAAAAAGCTCTGGCAGGCAGGAAGAACAAAGGATTATTACTCAGAACTTACCGATATCATCCGTACATACATTGAAGACAGTTTTGAAGTGCAGGCGGTTGAAATGACCACTGACGAGATCATAGAAGGGCTGAAAAGAATTGATGTCAGCACAGGATCACTTAAAAAACTATCAAAAACCCTCATGCTGGCCGACCTGGTAAAGTTTGCCAAAGAAAAGCCGCTGCCGCTCGACAACGAGAACAGCATGACCAACTGTGTTGACTTTGTGAACGAAACCCGTATCAGGGCAGAAAACAATGAAGAAACAGAGGAAGATATTCAAACTCATAACGCTGAAGTTAAGGACAGACATTGATGTTTACTGATTATACATATGCAAACCCGGGCTACTTATACCTGCTCATACTGCTTCCGCTGCTGGGAGCCTGGTACTGGTATAAGCTCAGGAACAATAATCCCGGATTGCAGTTCTCATCCACATCAGGCTTCAGCAATACGCGCCGAAGCTGGCGGCAGTATTTTATCCATAGTTTATTTATTTTCAGAATACTGGCCATAGGGCTCTTAATCATTGTCCTTGCCCGGCCCCAGTCAACTACATCAAGAAGGGATGTGAATATTGAAGGGATCGATATTGTGCTGACCATGGATGTGTCGGGCAGTATGCTTGCACAGGACCTTCGCCCCGACCGTTTGGAGGCATCTAAAAACGTCGCAGCCGAATTTATTGCCGGACGCCCCGACGACAGGATCGGCCTGGTGATTTTCAGCGGAGAATCATTCACCCAGTCGCCACTTACGAGCGATCACAGCATGATCACAAACCTGTTCAAGGACATTAAGAGCGGCATGATCGAAGATGGTACAGCCATAGGTGATGGCCTGGCCACATCGATCAACAGGCTGAAAGAAAGCAAAGCCATCAGCAAGGTCATCATCCTGATCACTGATGGCGAAAACAACAGAGGATCGATCGATCCGCTTTCCGCGGCCGAAATTGCCAGGATGTACGGCATCAGAATATATACCATTGGTGCGGGAACTATTGGCGTAGCCCCCTATCCGGTACAAACACCTTATGGAATACAGTATCAGAATATGGAGGTGAAGATCGACGAAAAATCGCTTCGGGAAATTGCAAAAACTACGGATGGAAAATATTTCAGGGCAACCAGCAATAAGAAACTGAAAGAGATATATGAGGAAATCGACCAACTGGAAAAATCGAAAATCGATGTAACGGAATTCAGCAGAAAACACGAGGAATTTTTGCCCTTTGCCTTGCTGGCACTGATATTGATAATCATAGAAATAATTTTACGCAACACAATTTTCAGGTCAATACCATAAATTGAGTTAATAAGAAAATGATCAGATTTGAACACATAGAATACCTTTACTTTTTGCTGGGGATACCCGTGCTGATGGTGCTTTTTATTATTGCCCAATATCTGCGCAGGCTCGCCATCAGGAAACTGGGCGAGCCAGGTGTTCTGGTACGCCTGATCCCTGAGGCCAGTAAATCAAAGGTCATCCTTAAGTTCATTGTCATGATCATAGCCTATGTGCTTATTGTTATCGGTATCGCCAACCCCCAGACGGGCTCCAGACTTGAGCAGGTAAAACGCAAAGGTATCGACCTTGTGGTGGCGCTTGATGTGTCGAACAGCATGCTTGCGCAGGATATCAGGCCCGACCGCCTCACCAGGGCAAAACAAGCCCTCTTTAAGCTTATCGACAGGCTGGAAGGTGACCGTATCGGGATCATCATTTTTGCAGGAAAGGCTTACACGCAACTGCCGGTAACCACCGACTATGCGGCTGCAAAAATGTTTGTGTCGACCATTTCAACCGACGACATTCCCTCACAGGGCACTGCGATCGGTGAAGCAATCAAACTTGGTATAAATTCATTCGATGACCAGGAGCAAAGTAAAGCAATCATCATCATTACGGATGGCGAAAACCATGAGGATAATGCCATTGAATCATCACAAGAGGCCGCTGAAAAGGGCATCAGGGTGTATACAATCGGTATGGGATTACCGGACGGCAGCCCAATCCCCCTGCTTAACGCATACGGCCGGCAAACAGGCTTTAAAAAAGACAGGGATGGCAATACGGTCATTACCAAATTAAATGAGGTCATGCTTCAGCAGATCGCTGCAGCCGGCAATGGCACATATGTCCGGGCCAATAATACCCAGGCCGGACTCAGCAAAATATTTGAGAAAATAAATGCGTTAGAAGAAAGAGAGATCGAAACAAGGATGTTTACTGATTACGAAGACCAATTCCAGTACTTTATCGGCTTTGGCCTGCTGCTGCTCTTGCTGGAGTTTTTTATTTTTGACAGAAAAACAAAATGGGCATCAAATATCAGGTTGTTTGAAAGAAAGGATGAAAACCAATGAAAATGATCTATTTCAGGCACATACTCATGACCACCATTCTTATTGCCGCGCTGGGTACACTGTATGCCCAGCACGAAAATAAGTTGATACGAAAGGGAAATGACAAGTTTGAAAAAAAGGATTATTCCAACGCAGAAACAAATTATCTCCGTTCCCTGACGAAGGGCGGAAAGATACATAAAGGATTATTTAATCTTGGTGATGTTTATTATGAGCGCAAGGAATACAGGCAGGCAAGCGCGATGTTTGATTCAGTTGCACGTCTTCCGGTAGATCCCGGCACAAGAAGCAAAGCCTTTTATAATCTTGGGAATACCCTGCTGAGTGCATCGATCGAAACCGACAGTCTGGCTTCAGAAGCGCTGCCACTCAGCATCGAATCATATAAACAGGCATTGCGGCTCAATCCTGGCGATACTGCAGCCAAGTATAATCTTGCATATGCCCGCTTGCTGCTGAATGACCAGCAACAAAACCAGCAGGATCAGCAACAAAACCAGGACCAGCAGCAGGACCAGAAACAGCAACAGGACCAGCAGCAGGACCAGCAGCAGGATCAGCAACAGGATCAGCAGCAGGATCAGCAGCAGGATCAGCGCAATGATCAGCAGGATCAGCAGCAGGACCAGCAAAAAGGAGATCCGGAGCAACAGCAATCACAGGCGCAGCAGCAACCAAGGCAAATATCAAAAGAAGATGCTGAGCGCATGCTGGAAGCAATGAAAAATGATGAAAAAAAGACCCTTGAAAAAGTCAAACTGGTAAAAATGAAAGGAAAAGCAGTTAAAATTGAAAAAGACTGGTAAGCAGAATTAAACAGGAAACCAACATGAAAAGACTTTTGTTATCGGCCATTATGATGATCCTCATCATCCCGGGTTTTGCTGCAGGGGAGGTGCAGTTCACAGCCTCGGCCAGAAAGCTCGTATCGGTTGGTGACAGGTTTCAGCTCACCTATACTGCAAATGTCAGTGGAGGCAAATTTAAAGCCCCTTCCATTGAAAATTTCAGGGTTTTATCCGGACCGAACATATCAACAAGCCAAAGCTATCAGGTCATCAACGGCAGAATGACGCAATCGGTTTCGGTAAGCTACGTATATTATCTACAGGCATATGCCGAAGGAACGTTTAAAATTCCTCCGGCCGGACTAGATCACGAAGGAAAGGAATATCAATCGAATGCTGTTGAGATCAAGGTGATCCAGGGCAATGCACAGGCAAGTGCTGCAAATGCCGGCAATCAGGGTGCACAAAAAGCTACTGCTGATCAAAGTCAGCAACAATCAACAGGCGACGATGTTTTTCTCAGAACATATGTCAGCAATCGAAATCCCTACCAGGGTGAACAGGTTATTGTTACATATAAGATATATACAGCCAATGTTCCAATCTCGGAAATCGATTTCCAGAACTCAGCATCATTTCCCGGATTCTGGGCAACAAACCTTCTCGATACCCGGCAGCAAATACAACCTGAAGAGGAGGTGATCGACGGGCGGCAGTTTTTAAGCGGGACACTTTACCGCGGAGCATTATTCCCTCAAAAATCAGGCAGCATCACCATCGGTCCGAAAAAATTAAATTGCACGGCACAGATCAGGACCGAAGGCGTTAAGCGTGTCAGGGATCCATTTTTCGACAGCTTTTTCGATGATCCTTTCTTCAATAACCGCTATAAGAATGTAAGGCTGGAGTTGGAATCCAATGCAGTAAATATTAATGTAAAACCCTTGCCCGTTGAAGGGAAACCAGCCGGATACAGCGGGGCTGTTGGAAGCTTCAGTCTGAAAGGTTCTGTCGACAATACCGAACTGAAGGTAAACGATGCCATTACACTTAAACTGGAGATATCAGGTTCAGGCAACCTGGAACTGATCAACACGCCCGACGTAAACTGGCCGCCTGATTTTGAAACATATGAACCAAAAGTAATCAACAACCTGAGCACATCGAACTCAGGCGTATCAGGGAGCAGAACCTTCGAATTCCTTGCAATTCCGAGAAGTGCGGGCGATTTTACACTTGATCCGATTGAATTAAGCTATTTCGATCCCAGGAGCGAAACATATAAAAAGCTAAAAACCGAAGCCTTTCACTTTAAAGTTGAAAAAGGTGATCAAAGTAATGGAACAGTAAGTTATAGCAGTGTAGCACAGGAGGATATTATGTATATCGGGCAGGATATCAGGTACATCAAAACAGGCAATATCGTGCTCTCCTCCAGGGGCTATTATCTGTTTAATTCTGCACTATTCTATATTCTCATTGCTGTCCCGATCGTATTGTTGCTCATTACGATAATTATCATAAAAAGCAATCGTAAAAAACGGCGCAATGTTGCCCTGGTAAGAAACAGGAAAGCAACCCGGGTGGCCCGTAAAAACCTAAAAAAGGCAAAGGAATTTATGCGGTCGCAACAGCAGGAAGAATTCTATACTGAGATATCCAGGGCTTTATGGGGATATCTCAGCGATAAATTCAACATCCCATTGTCCGGCCTTTCAATGGACAGCGTGAGTAAACATCTTGCCAGCAGACAGGTAAGCGACGACAGTATTGCGAAATTTATCGAAGTTTTGAACAACTGCGAATTTGCCAGGTTCGCTCCGGGTGAGAGTAAGGGGCGGATGAATGAGATCTATAACGAATCAATATTGTTAATCAGTAAGATTGAAAGTGAATTAAAAGCATAGATGCATCGAAAACCTGACATACAAAGATGAAAAACATAATCATCATAATCATTAATTTCATGTTTCCGCTCTTACTGCTTGCGGGATCCGGTCAACAAGACCTGATTGCAACGGCTGATTCAGCCTATAATGCAGAAAACTATCGCCTGGCAATTAAAAAGTATGAGCAGGTGCTTGATCAGGGCTATCATGCTTCTGAATTATACTATAATCTCGGAAATGCATATTTCAACCTTAACGACCTCCCCCCTGCCATCCTCAACTATGAAAGGGCAAAAGCACTTGATCCGGGGGATGCTGACATCAATTTTAATTTACGCATTGCCAACAGCATGATCTCCGATAAAATAGAAGCAGTTCCTGAAATTTTCTATATCCGTTGGTGGAAATCCCTTCGCGATTCGTTCAATATGCGCACCTGGACCATAACCAGCATCATATTCTTCATTATCGTTCTGCTTGGTGCCGGATTTTTCTTCCTTTCCCGGAGCGCATCCATCCGGAAAATGGCATTCTGGACAGGGACAATCTTCCTGCTGCTCACTGCCGGGAGTTTTTCCATCACCTACTCAAAGTATAATATTTTGAGCAATCACCTGGAAGCCATCGTATTTGATCCTACCATCACGGTAAAATCTTCTCCGAATAAACTGGGAAAAGACCTTTTCGTGATCCATGAAGGAACCAAGGTGTATATTATTGAAGAGATCAATGACTGGGCAAATATCCGCATTGCCAATGGCAGTACTGGCTGGATGCCGCTCAGTAGTATTAAAAGGATATGACAATTGTGTTTCCTTTCAGCTTAGTGTCAATAGCCGGATTTATTCTAAACCGATCTTTTTAGCCAGTTTTTCGGGAATCGCATCTTTATGCACCATCACAGCGATGGTGTTCAGCCTGACATAGGCTTCCGACATATAAACATAACCGCCTTTTTCGTTGCTATCCTCATCCCAACTGTTCTTGGTAACATAATACATTGTTCCATGCTGATCTTTCATGATACCTGTGAGGTGCATCAGATGATCGTCAGTGGCTGAATAATTATCGAAATGCTCCTGTCGCATATCCTGATCTACTGCTTTTTCATCGCCGGGATACTCAAAGCTATAGAGTTCCTTACTTTTTTCGGCATCTGTGAGATTTTCCCAGCGCGACCTTTCCGTACCACTCAAACTTTCAACATTCTTATCGGGCAGGATGGCCAGAGCATTCTTGTGCGAAAAACCCCTGTCGCTGACATCGCCGTCCCAGCAAACACTGTAACCATTCCTCAGGGCATATTCAATCAAATTCATCATTTCTTCAAGCGGTACATTATAATATAGGTCGTCCGACCAGTTATCGGGTATTTCCAACAACACTTTTTCATAAAACGGATAGATGGAATAAGAGGTAATTTCAATATAATCGTCGGGATTTATGCCAAGTGAGGCAGCATAGCTAACAGGCGTGTAGCTTGTTCCGGCATATTCAAAATTTGCCGGAACATCACCGAGGTAGGTATCCAGAATGGCGTTATAGGCGTCAAACCACACAGGCGTAAGCGATCCTCCCCTTCTTTTCACCACTGCATCGAGAAATCCTTTGAGAACTGCATCCAATTCGCCATGATCATGCTTTTCATCGTCTATGGGAAGGCCGGGATAAACCGATTCGGGCAATAAACCATAATCCCTTACAACATTTATTACATCATGTCCCTGACCACCGGGTCCAAAATTTGAGTTCCCATGCAACCTAACATATTTCAATCCTTTTTTGGCGTATGCATAACGAACACTGTACATCTCTGAAAGGTCGGTTTCCTGTTCACTCAACCGGAGCACTTCTGCTTCGAGAAATGAGATGGCTGCAAATGCCCAGCATGTACCCGACCGATGCTGGTCTTTAACGCTGGTTACAGGAACTTCGGCGAGCATTTCAAAAATAAATGTTGAATCTTCGCCGGTTTTTTGCGCCGAAACATTGGTATTCGGCATGATGAAGGCCACTACCGTTAATGCTAAAAGCGAGTTGTATAAAAGTTTCATTTTAAGGTGGTTTTGGTTAATATTTATCCCTTTTGCCTGCAAAAATAAAGTAAAAATTAGATTTTAAAGGCAATACCGTTATCTTACCATACAAGACCGATAACTGAATAAAACTTGCATTTTTCTTAAAATCTTTTAATTTTGTTATGAAGTAATTTTAAATTATTTAAAGTATATTTGTTAATATTTTTAATCAGCCCGCACTTGTTGATTATTAAAAAAGGTGTAACTTGTGCCACCTAATACAACACGAAACTAACAAAAAATTAATATTCCGTTAAAACCAAAAATCAAATTTGACTAACATGAAAAATAAAATTTTACCATTAAGTCTAGTTACGTTAGTTATTTGCCTCGGAGCCTTTTTCATCTCAGCTACCACCACTTTTCCGGAGTCGTATTTAAACGATCCCGATAATCATGCCAGTGAAGCTGAAAAAGCACTTTTCAGCAACTATCTAACAAAGATACGTGCCAACCAGAACACGCAAATCGTTGACCCGGCAGATGTCTTTAAAGCATACAAAGATGCTTCACAAAAAGCCGAAGATGCCTACATGGAAGATTTCAACTGGTATTTTCTCGGGCCTGATAATGCAGGAGGGTTTACACCTGCAATTTTGTATGATAACACTGATGAAACATCAAAAACGATCATTGCAGGTGCGCTGACCGGAGGTTTATATAAATCGACCAATGGCGGATTAACATGGAACAAGATCAACGGCATTGAAAACAACCTCAAGGTTAGCTGTATCACACAAGCCAATGATGGTACGATTTATGCCGGGACCGGCGGATTGTTAATGGGTTCAGGCATCTATAAATCAACCGACAGCGATAATTTCGCCCTTATCCCATCCACCAATCCATATGCACAGGGTGGTAACGAGGCGTTTGCACAGATTAATCGCATTGCTGTGGCCGCTGACGGAACAATTTTTGCTTCCACCGATGCCGGTATCTGGTATTCGGCCGACGGTGGAGCTGCATGGAATGCTGCCCAATCGGATGGCACCTCACTGCTGGGTTATTCAACCGACGTCAATGTTGGTTCTAATGGAATTGTAGCTGCCTCAATGGAAGGACTCTGCTATATCTCAGCAAATGGCAACCCCGATAATTTCGCACTCCACTCCAGCGACACATTTAATCTTCCTTTTGAAGATGTTGCGAACCTCGAACTTGCCATCGCCCCTTCCAACCCCGATATTCTTTACGCTACAGTACTTGACGACAATGATGAGCTCGTTAACATATACCGTTCAGATAATCAAGGTGTTAACTGGAGAATTGTTGGGCCGGGCAATAGCCCTACACTGGGCATTGTATTCACACCCGAAAACAATGTCATTACGGTATTTCCCGAAAACCCCGATAAAATCCTCGTTGGCGGAAACAATATGTGGGAAGGCACCAAACTCAGCGAAACCGGCTATTTCCAATGGGTTCAAAAATCAATCGGATCGGTTCCGCAACAAATAACACCTTCATACTTACACACCTGGCATTTCGAATATGTTTTCCGTCCGGGCACCAGCAATCAATTTCTTGTTGGACATAACGGAGGTATATCCAGGGGAAGCATTAACAGCATTAACATTGAATTTGTTGAGCTGAATAAAACCTATATTACTTCCCAGGCCATGCAAATCGGTATTGGCGGTTTTCCAAAAGTGGTCTTCGGCGGATTTGATCAAAATGGTGTTCAGTTTATTGATGGGACGGTTACTCCCGACCTGGCCAAAAACGGAAATCAGATCCTTGGGCCTGCACCTCCTTATGGTGGAAACGGAAACGAAGTATTTATTTCGGTGATTGATCCCGAAGTGATGATCTGTTCACAACAAAATGGCATATTCTACAGATCGGAAGACTTAGGAGAAAACTTCTCCATATCATTCCTTTCAAGCGAGATTTCATTCCCGACCGATTATTTGGCTCCCGCCGCATACTGGGAAAGTTTTGAAAACGAAGACAGCCGCGATTCTGTTGCCTTATTGGTTACAAATACGATCCCCGCAGGCACCGAAATCTGGGTAAATAGTAAAAACAGGGCGTACCCGTTCAAACATACTGCAGAAACAACTTACAATCCGGGCGATTCAATCCTGATAAAAGACCCCATCTCATCAAAGCTTTTCATTGGATCAGAAAAAGCTTTATGGATGACTTCAAGCATTCTGGATTTCACACAAGAACCTGAATGGTTCCAGATATCCAACTTCACCCAGGCCGGCCTCGACGGAATTGTTTCGTCAATAGGCATGTCGAAAGATGCAAACTTTGTTTTTGTTGGTACTGAGGAAGGACGCTTTTACCGGATCGCTAATATCGCACTGGCATATAACTATGATCGTGCTGACGTAAGAAGCCCATTCTGCATCATCTCAACTGCCGAGATCCCGGTAATCGATCCGTCAACGCAGGCACAGAATACACAGTGGGTCACTTCCGTTGCTGTTGACCCGCAGGATCCTAACCACGTAATCATTACCATGGGCAACTATGGCAACAACCATTATGTGTATCGCTCAACCAATGCATTAAGTGCGAACCCAAGTTTTTCATCCATCCAGGGTGACCTGCCGAAAATGCCTGTTTATTCATCGATCATCGAAATGAACAATTCCAATATGTGTATAATCGGCACAGAAAACGGCATCTATGAATCTCAAAACATTGGTGCAGCAACACCTGCATGGACACTATCATTTGGTATAACAGGCCAGGTACCTGTTATGGACCTCAAACAGCAATTGATAGCAAAACAAGAAGTTACACTCTGGTTCTGGGATGGAGTAGATACAACTTATGTTACCTATCCGGGAACATATAATTTCGGAAATATTTATGCCGCCACATACGGACGCGGGCTATACTTCTCCAATAAATACCAGCAACCTGTTGGGATAAGCTCCAACGATCTGCCCCAGCAGAAAGCCGGAATAAAAGTATATCCAAACCCCGTTCGCAATAGTGCAAACATTGAATACACCCTCGACAACCAGTCGGAGATAATGATCAATGTTTTTAATATTAGCGGAAAACTTGTTTCGAGTGAGAACATTACACAATCAGCAGGCAAGCATCAGCACAGGCTCGATTGCAGTGCATTGCCCAATGGAATGTATGTTGTGAGTATACAAACGGGGGAAACCGTTAAAACAAGTAAGTTTATCATCTCACATTAATAATTGCTATACCTACTAACAAAAAATATAACACATTATAAAAAGAACGGACATGAAAAAATTATTATCCACGCTGCTTTTTCTTTTCGTCATTGCCATTTTTAGTTTATCAGCTCAAACCAGGATATATCCACCTACTTTGCTGGAACCGGAAAATGAAGATGACGGGCAAATGCCAGACGTTGTATTGAATTGGGCTGCCGTTGGCGGATCAGGAGGAATTGTTGAATATGAGGTCCAGATTGATACGAGTGCATTGTTTACAGATCCAACTACTTTCCCGAAAACAGACCTCTCGGCCTACCAAATGAGCCTGCTCCATTTCGGACAGCAATATTACTGGCGGGTCAGGGCCTGGGAAGGCGCTGAAGTATCAGAATGGTCAGAGCCATTTACCTTTTTTACATTTGAAATGGTAGACCTGAGCAAACCCAATAATAATGCCGAAGAACAAAATCCAAACGTTCGGCTGATCGTCAAAGACCGTATCGGAACAACCCTGATTACCGGTATTGAGCATATTTACTTTGAGGCTGACACATCAATGGATTTTAACAGCCCATTGCTTTATCACGGCATGAGTACCGGCTTCGATATAAATGCTTCTTTCCTGCATTTTGGCCAAACTTATCATTGGAGAGCCAAAGCAATGCATGCCGAAGACGAAAGCGATTGGTCTGATCTCAGAACTTTCACCATTATACCAACGGTAGAACTTGATAAACCAGACGACAACTCAACCGACCTCGGGTTGGAAAATGTTCTTCTATGGGACGCCATTTCGGGGGTAATCGATTATACTGTACAGATGGCAAATAATGAAGCCTTTACAGGATCTATTCTCTCGATGATTGTGGAAGAAACACAATACACCACTGATGGGTTCCTGCACTTTGGCAATGAGTATTTCTGGAGGGTAAGGGCCAACCATGCGAAGGATACATCTGAGTGGTCGGAAACATGGAGCTTTACAACCACCAGCACTGTGCACCTTGCCTCGCCGGCGAATAATGCGGTTGATGTCTCCATTAATCCCTTAATGGAATGGGATGCAATAAGCGGAGTAGATTCCTATCACCTCCAATACAATAACTCAAACAATTTTACAGATCCCTGCTGTAATGAATTTATCGCCCCTGAAGAAAACTTCTATCAGGTAATATTTATTTTCGATTATGAAACAGAATACTTCTGGAGATGCCGCACAATGAAAGGGATCGACACCACTGAGTGGAGCGAGGTGTGGAGTTTCACTACAAGGGCCAGGGACTTTGGCATTGATGAAGCAGCCTTTGATGCCGGAAACATCAGTGTTTATCCTAACCCCAGCAGCGGATTGCTTCATCTGAATATTGCAGGAGATGACAATGCAGAAGTTTCCATCCATATCATGGACCTTCTGGGGCAGATGCACTATGAATCAAATGTTATGTTTGGCCAAAACAATACGAATCATAAACTGGACCTTGGCAATCTCGCCAACGGGCTCTATATTATGAAGCTTAAAAGGGGAAACAAAACCTACTCGCAAAAAATTACAATACACCGGTAGTAATCCAAAAAACATAATAAATAAAGGCCGCCAGAGATGAGCGGCCTTTTATTTTTGTGCATAATAATAAATAATCCCATTTAAGTCTTCGGGCCTTTTCAGTGCTTGATCAATCATAACGCTTGCCAAGACTAAACTCAAGGTAAAAGGTCAGGAATACGGATTGCTTTGGGTTTCGCGCCATAATGGCAACAGGAACAGGATAATAATCCAGGACCGATCCAATTTCAATGGCTTTGATCGCAGAGTTGTATTCGCCAAATTCAAAGTTAAGACCAAGCTTTGCGTAAAGACCCGGATGTAAACTCGTGTTCTCAATACCATGAGTAAAGGGTGCACGGCCATAGATATTGTCGAGACCATGAATTTCGGAGTTATACCGTTCAATATCAATAGTATAATTCTCGCTTTCAACAGAATAATTTAATATATAGAGGTAAACGGGTTTAGCAAGGGCCAATGAGAACCCACCGTAATAGATAAGCCTTAACTCGATCCCGCCCCAGTAGGGCTTACGGTTTAAAAGTTTTTTTATCCCAAGGCCTCCCCTTAATACATAAACATGGTTTAGCTTACCATATACATAACTTTTTGCATTATTAAAATAGGGGTTAATGGTTTTAATCTGTTTGGGGGATTTTAAACTTACTGCATCCACTTCCCATTGAAAAGACCTGAAATAATTAATGTTTCTGCCTTTCCTGAAATGAAACCCCCATCCTTTGCTATGCAAAATGATCCCGCCTGTATATTCACGACGCAACAGCACGCGGTCGGAAATCGAATCATATATAGGCTCTGCATCCTGCTTCCGGCCAGAGTCCTGTTCCTGGCCGTGAACAAAAAAACCCACCGGTAAAAGGAGGGCTAACATAAATATGTGTCGAAGAAGGATCATTAGGATAAAAATCCTAAATTAGTAAATAATCAAAAACTACCAACCCAACCGCCTTATCTGAAAAAATTAATAATTGATTTCTTTCTGGTATTTATACGACTCACCGTAGGCAGCACACTTTTCATTCGACTGACATGATGAGGCAATAATGACAAAAAGAAACACTACTGATACGGCGATAAGCACTTTTTTGATAATTTTAGTCATAATATATCGAATTCAGTATATGAAGCAACAAATATAAACTCATTTTAATTAATAACAATAAAAAAGGGAATATGTTGTATACAAACAGATGTTAATAACATTCTATGAGCAAAAATACCATCAACCCCAGGATTGAAGAAAGCTGGAAAATAGCATTAAATTTGGAGTTTCAAAGAGATTATTTCGCAGAACTCAAATCATTTTTACTGGAAGAAAAAAGAAAATATACGGTCTATCCGCCGGGAACAGAAATATTTGCAGCCTTCGACCACACACCATTTGATAAGGTAAAAGTGGTGATTATCGGGCAGGATCCTTATCATAATCCCGGTCAGGCGCATGGCCTGTGTTTTTCGGTGCCGCCAGGAATAGTGCGTCCGCCTTCACTGGTGAATATCTTCAAAGAGATCAGGAATGACCTGGGGTATCCCCTGCCTGCAGATGGCAATCTTGAGAAATGGGCCAGGCAAGGGGTTTTGCTCCTGAATGCCACACTTACTGTGAGGGCAAACAGCCCGGGATCACACCAGAATAAGGGTTGGGAAAGCTTCACTGATGCAGTGATAATAAAATTATCGGAAGAGAAAAGCGGTTTGATATTCATGTTATGGGGAAGATTTGCCATGGCCAAGCAAAAGCTGATCGACACCAGCAAACACCATGTACTGACTGCTGCCCATCCCTCGCCCCTCTCAGCTCACGGAGGATTTTTCGGATGCAAACATTTCTCCAAAGCAAACACGATCCTGCGTGCCCAAAATAAACCCGAAATCGATTGGCGCATAGACTAAGAAAGAATGACAAGCGTTCTTCATAGATATTTTACATATTTTTTCAATGACAGCACGAACAGGCATTTTTCTGATCATGATCCTTTCGCTGAGCTACATGCAAGCTCAGCAGGTCAGTTTAGTGATTGCGCCTGCCGACAGCATTTCGGCTGTGAACATTGAAAGGCTAAATTATAACCGTAAGCCAGCCAATAATAAAAAAGCCCATCAGGAACTGGGCCGTATCCTGAACTACTTTTACTCAAGAGGATATATTACAGCAAGTTTTGATTCAATAAATGAAGATTCGACAAGCATTATAGCCCTTCTCCACACAGGCGAAATTTATACCTTGTCGCATCTTCGGGCCGGAAATGCCGATCCACTGATCCTCAGCCAAAGCGGCTATAAGGAAAAATTCTACAAAAACCAGCCCTTCAGCCCGAATGAAATAACATTTTTAACCCAAAAAATATTACGTTACTGCGAAAATCACGGTTATCCATTTGCCAGGATACAACTCGACAGTGTTTCACTTCTCCCCGACCGTTCGATCACGGCAAGCCTGGATCTGAAACTAAATCAACGCGTAATCATAGACACCATCATGGTAAAAGGCAACTCGAAATTACACTGGCGTTATATACGCAACTATTTTAACATCAAAGAAGGAGACATATACAATGAGTTAAGGATACTGCGCATTATGTCAAGGCTGAAAGACCTGCCTTTTGTCGACATTATAAAACAGCATGAAATTGTATTTACTGAAGATAAGGCTAAAATTATTTTGTATCTCGACAAAAAACGCGCCAGTCAGTTTGATGGGATCATCGGCGTAGCACCAAATGAGCAAACAACAGGAAAACTTTTAATTACAGGCGACATCAAACTGAAACTGCTGAGCGCTTTTAACCGGGGTGAGCTGATCGACCTGAACTGGAAAAAACTTGAGTCGTCGAGCCAGGATTTGAAATTTAATTTTAACTACCCTTTTCTTTTTTCCACACCCTTTGGGATTGATTACAAGTTGCATTTGTTCAAAAAAGACTCTTCATTTCTTAATCTTGATAATACTATCGGGATCCAGGTGCTGTTTAACGGGTACAATCACCTCAAAGCCTTTTTCGAAAGCAAGCGGTCGAGCCTGCTGAATACCGAAGGACTTGAATTTGCAACAGTGCTCCCCGAATATGCCGATATTTCAAGCAGCCTGTACGGACTTGGGGCACTTGTAAACAGGCTGGACTACAGGTACAATCCACGAAAAGGATTTCTTTTCGATATTAGTGGTGCCATAGGTTCCAAAAAGATCCGCAGGAATACCAGTGTTAATCAAGCACTGTACGACTCCATCCCACTCAGCAGCACATTGTACCGCCTGGAATTTGACGGAGGGCTGTTTATTCCCATCTTCAGGAGTACCGCGCTTTTAATTGGCAACCGGAGTGGTTTTCTTGAGAACAAAAACCTTTTCGACAACGAACTTTTCAGGATTGGCGGACTGAAGACACTCAGGGGCTTCGACGAGGAATCGATCTATGCGTCGATATATTCTGTATTTACACTTGAGTTCAGGTACCTCTTCGATGTTAATTCCTTCTTCCAGGTCTTTTTTGATGGTGCTTATTATGAACGAAATGCCAACTCAGGCTATATTCATGATACTCCATTCGGTTTTGGCGCAGGAGTAAATTTTGAAACACCAGCAGGGATCTTTGCCCTGAGCTATGCCCTGGGAAGCCGCGAAGGTCAGCCCCTGCAATTTAAATCAGCCAAGATCCATTTCGGTATCACAGCTAAGTTCTGATCTATACCGCAGCACGTTTATGACTTTCAGGCAGTCACGAAAAACAAATTGTATTTGCTGGATATTAATTTTTACTATCTTGCATTGATTTATTAACCAAATTAAGCAAGATGAAGAAACTTACACTATTTGTATTTCTATTTGCAATCCTTAGCTGGGCCTCCTATGCAGGGGGATACCAGGTGAGATTGCAAGGGCAAAAGCAAACGGGAATGGGCCTGATCGGCTCACCTTTTGCACTTGGTGCCAGCAGCATTTTTTTCAACCCCGGAGGCTTATCCATGATGAAAACCAAATGGAGCTTCTCAGCGGGAGTAAGCGGAATTATGGCTAACGTACTTTTCCAAAAAGATGCCACAAATTATCAGGCCCGGACCGACAACCCCACCGGAACACCATTCTATTTCTATGGAGCAGCCATGATCACCGACAAGTTATCAGTGGGACTGGGTGTTTACACACCTTTTGGCAGTTCGGCAAAATGGGATGACGATTGGGCCGGACGGTACCTCATTCAGAACATATCTCTTATGGCGGTATATATTCAGCCTACAATCGGGTATAAGATCAACGACATGATATCTGTTGGCGCAGGATTTGTTTACGCTTACGGTGACGTTGAATTTCAACGTGCTGTGCCCTACAACGATGATTCTTATGTTAAGCTCAACGGAACAACCTCCAGTATTGGATATAATGTCGGCTTAATGGTGAAACCGTCTGAGAAGCTGAGCCTTGGCATTGACTATCGTTCGCAGATCATCATGAAGATGGAAGGAGGCGATGCTGTATTCAATATTCCGGCATCCATTGCCACAACAATACCGGAAAACAATAAGTTTGACGCAGAACTGCCAATGCCGGCAAATTTCGATTTCGGAGTGTCGTATGATTTTTCCGAAAAACTTACCCTCGCATTTGAAGTAAACTATGTATTCTGGAGTGTTTATGAAGATCTTGAATTTTCTTTTGAAGAAAAAAATGAACTCCTGGGGTCAGTAAGCCCGCGTGAGTATAAAAACACACTAATTACACGGCTTGGCGGACAATATACGCTCAACGACATGTTTTCATTCAGGGCAGGCGTTTATTATGATCCTTCACCGACGAGCGACGACTATTTCTCTCCGGAAACAGTCAGCCTGAATACAGCAGCATGGACGCTTGGCGTTAGCATTGCACCGGTTAAAAACCTGAGCATTGACCTTTCCTACCTGCAACTTCACGGACTGGAAACCGAGAAGTGGTATAAACCAGCCAATTTTGGAGGCACGTATAAAGTAATCACTGCCATACCCGGTATCGGTGTAAGCTATAATTTTTAATCCATAAACGATAAAGCCATGAAAATAAGATATTACATACTTCTATTGATAATTCTCGCCATTGCCGCCTGCAAGCCGGAAATTGACGAGTTCACCCCCGAAAAAGGAGATGCCGACTTTAGAAGCTTCCTTGCACTGGGAAATTCGCTTACCGCCGGATATGCTGATGGAGCATTATATAAATCAGCACAGGAAGCATCATTTGTCAACATTATGGCCGGGCAGTTTGCCTACGTTGGCGGTGGAGACTTTAAGCAACCACTGATGATCGATGACTATGGCATCGGTTTCCAGGGTGTAACACCTGTTCCAAAGTTTGTTCTCGGGCCCAAGGAAGACTGTGCAGGACAAATCAGCCTGGCACCTGTAAGAGCGCCCTTAAATGTTAACCTGGCAAACCTGGCACCCATTGGCGACCAGGGACCGTTTAACAACATTGCCGTTCCCGGCCTGAAAGCCGGTCACGTTTTCTTCGACCAGCTGGCAACTGCGAATCCTTACTATGGCAGATTTGCCCCGGACCCAAACACACCACTGATCAATCTTACCGCGGCCTTTGATGCAACTTTCTTCTCCCTCTGGCTTGGTGGTAACGATGTACTGGGATATGCATTTTCGGGCGGTGCCGAAGATCAGGTTACAGATCCCCAGCAATTTGAAACGCTTTTTCATCAGATACTGCTGGCATGCATCAATAATCAATCGGGGGATTATGCCCCTGCTAAAGGTGTAGTCCTGAATGTTCCTGATGTGATCGACATCCCGTTTTTTTCATTCATGAATACCCAGATCCCTTACAATGGACTTGTACTCACCGCTGAACAGGCAGTAGGATTAAACATGCTGTATCAGAAATTCGGCCACCCCGAAATCACCTTCCAGGAAGGGCCTAACCCATGGGTAGTAGAAAATTCTGATGGCAGCTGGGGCAGGATGACCAGTGAGGATCTTTTTATTATGACATTGCCTACTGACTCAATCAAGTGTTTTGGCATGGGTGTAGCCAACCCCGATCCTGCCAATCCGTATCCTATACCCATACCGCACAAATATATTCTCGATAAAGCCGAAACCGCAACGGTGAGGAATACCATTGAACAATACAATGCCACAATATTTGGACTCTGCACCGAATATGAGCTGGCCCATGTTGATGCCAATGAAATTCTAAACCATGCTAAAACAGGCATTATTATTGACGGATACGAGTTCACCTCCACCTTCGTGCAGGGGAATGTTTTCTCCCTCGACGGGATCCATCTTACTCCTGCAGGATCAGCAATGATCGCATACTATTGCATTGAAGCGATCAATATGACATATGGGGCAAATATTCCACAGGTAACCGTTACCGATTATTATGGTGTTACATTCCCATAAGGATGAAATGACTAGTTTCAGGTAATATGCCTGGCTGATAAAAGGGAGAAATCATATATTTGCTGGTTTCTCCTTTTTTTTTGATATGATATGAACAAAAAACTTGTATTTGCCACCAATAACGAACATAAACTGGCCGAAATCCGTGCTGTCGTGCCAAAGGGTTTCATTATCCTTGGTCTTAAAGATATCGGGTGTACGGAAGATATTATTGAATCAGCCGATACCCTCCAGGGCAATGCCGACTTAAAATCGATGCATGTTTATTCAAATTATGGAATGGATTGCTTTGCCGATGATACAGGCCTTGAGGTGGATCAACTTAATGGCAGGCCCGGCGTTTATTCAGCAAGATACGCAGGCGAGGATGGCAATGCCGAAAAAAATATTGACAAACTTCTTGAAGAACTTAGGGGTATTCACCATCCCGTAGCCCGCTTCCGCACGGTGATCTCGCTGGTTATAAGTGGCAAAATAAAGCATTTTGAAGGGATTGTTACCGGACAGATCATCCCCGAAAGAAGAGGAAAAGATGGATTTGGCTATGATCCGGTCTTCATGCCCGACAACCATTCACAAACATTTGCCGAAATGCCGCTGCAACTTAAAAACAGCATCAGTCACCGCGGAAAAGCCATGCAAAAACTTATTGATTTTTTGAGTTCATTAAAGGACTAAATTATTTATCAAGGGCCTGCTCAAGAACCATGGTAAACAATGAAGTTAATGATATCCCAACAGCTTCGGCCTGTTGGGGAAGAATACTGTTGGGCGACAATCCGGGTACGGTGTTCACTTCAAGAAAATACATCCCTGTATCATTATAGATAAAATCAAATCGAACAAACCCACGACAATTCAGTGTTTTGTAAAGATCCTCAGAAGTTTTCCTGCACATTTTTTCTATGTCTTCCGGGATGTGTGCCGGTGTGATCTCGTCAGCCATTCCGTCGGTATATTTAGCCTCATAATCGAAAAATTCGTTCTTGCTGATGATCTCTGTAACCGGCAATGAGCGCACCCTGCCTTTGTCGGTGACTACCCCGCATGTAATCTCCCGTCCGGCAATAAAAGCTTCTATCAAAACCTGCGTATCTTCACCGAAAGCCTTTTCTATGGCAGCGGGCAGCATGCCGGCCGAAGTTACTTTGGTCATCCCTACACTTGATCCACCCTGATTGGGCTTGACAAAACAGGGGATGCCTGATATGCTGGCAATCTCCTCATAGTTAAGCCTATCGCCTCTTTTAAGCAGGACCGATCGCGCTACTTTCAACCCCAAACCAGAGGCAAACCTGAGGGTAAAGAATTTATTGAATGTCAGGGCAGAAGTGGATTGATCGCATGATGTGTATGGTAAACCCAGCAAATCAAAATATCCCTGCAACCTGCCATCCTCTCCGGGAGTACCATGAATAGCAACAAAAACAGCATCAAACAAGATCTTTTCGCCATTCAGACTCAGGCTAAAATCGTCCTTATTTACAAATAACTCCTCGCCACTTTCATCAATATAACGCCAATCCCTGCCCTTTATAATAATAAGATAGGGAACAAATCTTTCAGGATCAAGGAATTGCTTCACAACCCCGGCGCTCTTCATACTGACTTCAAATTCGCCTGAATTTCCTCCGGCAACAATGGCTATTTTTTGTTTCATGCAGTTTGCAGTAATTTCACATTTGGTTCTTATGATCCATAAGAAGGAATAAATTTCAAAGCCCTCCGAAAATTTCCGATCAGAGATACTAACGCAATATCGCGATAAATTTATATAATTAATTTTTATCTTTGCTTCCGCCGGGCAATATCATTAAACTTTTCATGTTAGAAATTACTGATATGGGAAGATAAAGAACCGGAACTGCCTTAACTGAAAGAAATTGCATATGTCGTTTTTTGGATTTTTGCTGAAAAAGAAGTTCTACCTGCACCTGGGATTATCGGTCATTCTGACGATCATCCTATTCTTTATCGTTTTGCAGTTTATCAAGATCTACACCAGTCATGGCGATACTTATGTGCTTCCGGATTTTACAGGCAAGTCGCTGGCAGATATCGAAGCGGAAAATTTCGATCAGCTTTATGACTTCATCGTAATTGATTCTATTTTCGATAACACCAACCCCAAAGGATCTATTGTCATTCAGAATCCTCCGGCCGGTTCTGTTGTAAAGGAATACCGCAAGGTATATGTTACCCTTGTAGCTTATTCAATTGAAAAAGTGGAGATGCCCGATCTGATCGACCTCAGTTTGCGGCAGGCAGTCAACAGTTTGCGCTCTAAAGGACTAAGAGTAAACCAGCTTCACTATGTTGAGGATTTTGCAGGCAATGCAGTGCTTGAACAGCAGTTTAATGATGAGGTTATTGAAGCCGGTACGATCATCGATAAGGGATCGGCCATAGATCTGATCGTCGGGCTGGGCCAGGATCATTATGTGCCGGCACCTTTCCTGATAGGACTCAACTTCAGGGAAGCGGCTGATGCCATCAACAAAGCTTCATTCAACCTTGGGTCAGTTTATTACCTTGACGAAGAAGAGCGCTTGCATTCGCGCGTATATCAGCAGGAACCGGACTGGGATTTTCATAAGGAGCATTTTAAAGGGTCCAAAATAAATATTTCTCTTCGCTCCGATCTTGAGTTTGATTTTGACGCCCTCATTCAGGAGCTGAAGCCCGACACACTGGCTTATCCCGACACAACAAAACCGGAATTTCCCGGTTTATAGTAAGTACAGATGATATCAATGATAATGAAACGATTAATTCTTATACTCTATACCGCTCTGCTTATCCCGGTCCTGGCATCCGGACAGGAACAATTAATTGGCCTTACATCAAACCCTGTAATAAAAGACGCCTTAAAGAATGAAACTGCTATTCAGGAAGATGCTATAAAAGAACTTGACTTTCCCAGGCCCATTGCGCTTCCGTTTTTTGAAGATTTTCACACCGATATCATTTTCCCCGACACCGCCCTTTTCAGCAACAGGCACGCATTTATTAACGATGACTTCCCGTTCCGTTCGGCAAATGTGGGTGCTGCCACCCTCGATGCCATCGATTCAAGGGGGAATATCTATCCCAATGCCAGCATGTTTCCCTTTATTGCTGATTACCTGACCTCACGGCCCATTCGTCTTGATACATTATATCTGCCCAATCAAACGCGGGCCATTACACGCGCCGACTCATTATACTTTAGTTTCTTTTATCAACCCCAGGGCCGTGGCAATGCACCTGAGGTTCAGGATTCGCTGATACTGCAATTTGGTTATTTTGGCGGTGACTCAACATTTGCCTATATCGATTCGGTAACAGTTGATGCCAGCACTTATCTGCTTGATCCGACCGACACCATCTTCCCCCTCGACACGATCTATGCTCCGCCACAATGTGAACCCGGAATATATATGATCAGCTTCGACACCATTGTATGGGGAGATATGATCACCATTCCATGCGATTCTGTTTTCGAGCCCAGGATTGAATGGGAACGAATGTGGTCGAGCGAAGGCATGCGCCTCGACAGCTTTTATATAAAACATAATACTTACGCAAAACAAGTGATCATTCCGGTCGACGACAGCGCGAAATACTACAAAAAGCATTTCTTTTTCCGTTTTTACAACTTTGCCAGCCTGGCAAGCGATGTAAACCCCAGCTGGCGTAGCAATTGCGACCAGTGGAATATCGATTACATACTTCTTGATGTGGGCCGTTCGGCAGCCGACACCTTCTACCGGCATATCACTTTTGCAGAACGTGCGCCTTCCTTCCTGAAGGATTTTACCTCTATGCCCCTAAGGCAATACCGAAACGACCCTACCAACCAGCTTAAAGACTCATTAAAACTCTATATCACCAACCTCAGCGCCGACACCTTCAATGTATATTATGAATACATCATTGATGGACAGGGCGATCCGTACACGCACACCTACAATGGCGGCTTTGCCAACCTTTACCCTTTCTTCAATACCGGATACCAGAGCTGCAGCAATGTTCCTCAACATGCCTGCCCGCCAAGGGATTTTCTATTCCCCCTGAGCAGCCAGGCCGACAGTGCAAGCTACAGGATCAGGCACGTAATCCACGACCAAAGCAATCCCGATCTTGCCGACACCATTCATTTTATCCAGAAGTTCTATAACTATTACGCCTACGACGACGGCACCCCGGAACTGGGCTATGGGTTGAGTATCGCCGGCGGAAAGGCCGCCTGCAAATATACCCTCAACATTGCCGATTCGCTTAAAGGTATTGCCATGTTCTTTAACAGGGTTCAGAATGACGCAAATGACGAGTTCTTTCATCTTATGATATGGGACAACAACAACGGAAAGCCCGGCAACCTGATATGGTCAAAGGAAGACCTCAAGCCTAAATTCAGTGATCAGCTGTACCGTATGCAGATCTATGAGATCGATCCTCCCGTTCCTGTTTTGGGAACAATCTATATTGGATGGGAGCAAACCACTGAAAATCTACTCAATGTGGGTTTCGACACACATAATGACGCGTCTGAAAATATGTTTTTTAATGCCACTGGCAACTGGGAACAATCACTTATGCAGGGAGCCTTGCTTATGCGCCCGATTTTCAATGATTTTTATGACCCTTTCAGCATAAAAGAACCGGACGATCTTATTCAATGGCACATATACCCAAACCCGGTAAATGGAGGAGTTTTGCACATCGGGCATAAACTTGCTACGGGCCATGAATTTGAA
Organism: Bacteroidales bacterium; assembly: GCA_032250805.1. GTDB lineage: Bacteria > Bacteroidota > Bacteroidia > Bacteroidales > B18-G4 > B18-G4. The sequence goes on along the minus strand of JAVVEM010000003.1, from coordinate 63,062 downwards.
CATACAACAAGCATTGCCCTGTATGACCTTCTTGGCAGGGAATTGCTCAACATCCCCTATGAAAGCACAGTCAATGTCGGAGATATTCCCCGCGGGATATATATACTCCGCATCTTTAAGGAAGACAACAGCATTAACCATACACACAAGCTAATTATTCATTAACACATTTCCGGATGTCGCAAACTGACAACTTCGCAGAACAGGAAGATGATCTGTACGAACATTACCGATTTGTCGCCGACCCGGGCCAAAGTCTGCTTCGCATCGACAAATTCCTGATGACCCGCATTGAAAATGCCTCCAGGAATAAGATCCAGCAGGCAGCTACTGCAGGAAGCATTCTCGTAAATGGGAGTGCTGTAAAGCAAAATTACAAAGTAAAACCTGGCGATGTGATCACCATTGTGCTCACCGAAGCGCCACGCGATACTGAGATCATCCCTGAAAATATTCCGGTTCAGATTGTATTTGAGGATGACGACCTGCTGGTAGTGAACAAAGCTGCAGGCATGGTGGTACATCCCGCCTATGCCAATTTTACGGGAACCCTTGTCAATGCTCTTACCTGGTACCTCATGGAACAAAGCGGATCGGAAGAAGCCCGTCCTTATCTTGTTCACAGAATCGACAAAGATACCTCGGGGATCATGCTTGTTGCAAAAAATGAAATGGCGCAGACCAAACTCGCCAGGGCCTTTTTCGATCATGTTATTGATCGTAAATACATGGCACTGGTATGGGGCAACATGGAAGCTGATGAGGGTACGGTGGCTGGTAAGCTCGGCCGTAGCAAAAACAACCGAAAAGTGATGACCGTATATCCCGAAGGGGAAACCGGGAAGCATGCCGTTACGCATTGGAAAGTATTGCAGCGCTTTGGTTATGTAAGTCTGCTTGAATGCACCCTCGAGACCGGGCGCACGCATCAGATCAGGGCGCATATGCAACATATCAGGCATCCGTTATTTAATGATGCTGCTTATGGGGGCGACCAGATACTGAAAGGAACTACCTTCACCAAATACCGGCAATTTATTAAAAACTGTTTCGCGATCATGCCCCGTCAGGCCCTGCATGCAAGGTCGCTTGGCTTTAATCACCCTACTACCGGCCAATATCTTTTCTTCGATTCAGACCTGCCTGCCGATATGCAGGAACTGGTCAACAAATGGGAACATTATGTCATCCATAAGAAGAGTGATGGTGATATTTAGAATTTTACAGGGAAAAAGGTTTTGGGCTTTTTTCTAGTATACGATTAATTTCAGATAATCCTCTTTCACATCCGTTTTAATGTGCATGATATAGTTTCCTGTCCTTATATCATCAAGCTGGATCTGCCATATCCCATCAGCTATATCAGAGGTTTTATATCGCCCGACCAACCTGCCATATACATCGAATATACTTACTTCAAGCAAGGCCAGGGAGCGGTTACCAAAATCAATAACAACATATTCGCGTGCCGGAACAGGATAAATATTGGGAGTAACACGAATATATTTCTCTTTCAACAGACTGTCGGAAAGATTATTGTCCTTAACAACCAGTGAAACATGATATTCGCCATAGAATTGATACGTGATGCGGCCAGGTTGCCGGCCCGAATATGTTGAAGGAGTGCCCCCGTAAAAAGTCCAGTCCCATTGATCCGGATCGCCTGTTGAGAGGTCGGTAAACTGAACGCTCCCCCCAACGCTGATTACGCTTGTATCGGCACTAAATCCGGCAGTAAGAAGGTTACCATATCCGAAGCCTTCCATAGATAACACGCCTGTTTGTCCGGGATCAAGCCATGGCCGCAGTTGGGCTGTAACTACGCTACCGTTCGACTCCCAGTGCGATGCAAACTTCCCATAATAATCGGGCGCATCGGGGTTCGCACAGCTTGCTGCACCACCGGTGAGGGTGCCAATTATTTTACCCGAATTATCGAATAAAGGCGAGCCTGATGATCCACCCTCGGTTACCCCATAGCCATTGGCCGTTTCGGCCCAGATTACACGCCAGTAGTCACCGTTGGTATTCGGGCTTGAACTGCTGTAGTCGACAGAAAGCAAGGGTTCTTTATAAGTGGATATCTTTTTAATGTCGCCCTGCGGATGATGAATGCCCACCCCCGACATGCTTACCTGCCCTGTAAGGTTCCAGCCGGCAAACCATGGATTAAAGCCCTCAGGCACTCTTTGGCCGAGTTTAAGCAATTTAAAATCAGATCCGCTGGAAGTTCCATCAGGTGCTTGTGAAACCAGTTCGCAACCAATGAGCGTACCCGAGGGCGGATCATTCACAGGATCTTCGCAGGTGGGCGACTCATAATTGAAATAAAATATCCATTGCGAGAAGTGATTTGCAGTTGCATCAGAACCACAATGACGGGCCGTTAAAAAATAAGGCGTACTATCCTGTCGGGTATTATTCACAAGCGCACCGGTACACAAATAGGAGCCGCTTCCATCCTTAAGAAATATCTTTGCAACCGATTTTTTTTCATTCTGCCAACTGTTGCCTTCAGGGCAATTCACATTTACTTCGCAGGGACCTGACGAACCCTTCAAGTCATTACCAATATCCCTGTAAATGTAATGGACCTCATAAATATGGATCACAGGCATGCGTGCGTTACTGCTGCCTGCATTATACTCGAGTACAAGTTCATCGCCACTGATCATTTCTGTCGCAAAATATCCGCCCGCAGGATTATTCTTATGGGTAAATGCGCCTATGAGCTGCGATTTATTCTTGCTATAGATATACAACATCCCTCCTTCAGGAATACGGAATCGTTCGTAATACAAAATAAGTCCTCTGGCATTGCGTGACTGAATGCCCAGCCTTATGATCAACGCACCACTGCTGAGTGATTCAGCAGAACCATCTCTCACCAGATCAATATCTGTGCTCAAAGGTGCACCAACACGGTAAGGGCCCGGGTCTTCACGGGGTGTATTGTCTTGCTGCAGGAGCTGCTCAACATCAGGAGCCGCCAGCGTGATAAGCCGGTAATTTTCGCTGACATTTTGCTTTAACATGCTGAGCGGATACCCACCATCACTAAGCTGTGCATTGAGCAACACAGGGATGAACAAAACGAAAATAAGAATGAATCTTTTCATGAATACACAAAGATAAAGAATTGCCTGTATTATAATCATCAAAAAAAAGCTGCCCCATTTAAATCAGATCAGAGAGGCAGCTTTCAGGCCTTAAAATTACAGGAAATTAATCCATAAGTGTAATTTTCTTATACAGGATATTTTCGCCAATTTGCAGCTTAAGCAAATAAACGCCAGCAGCAGCTTTGCTTATATTTACAGAAGCCTTTGTTGTTTCATTGCCGATCTCCTCACTATGTATGATATCGCCCCTGCTGTTGACCACCGTAAGGAAGACATTTTCAGTAAGTCCGTCGGGAAGTTCTATGGTAATAAGTCCCTTTGAAGGATTCGGAAAAACGCTTACCAGGCTTTCCTTTCCACGTTCATCCAGCCCTACAGCTCCAACAGAGATGTAATTGTCTTTGGTAAGCACGTTGGAACCCACATCATTACTTACCGAAAGCCTCACATTGAACAAACCCGTTGCATTGTATTTGATCTCAGGAGGGTTCTGTCCGTTAAAGGTACCCGGTGTTCCGCCAAAAAATCTCCAGTTCCACTCAGTAGGGTTATTGGCCGACATGTCAGTAAAGCTTACTGTTTCGCCTTTCAGAATATTGGTTTCATCCGCTTCAAAATCGGCAAATGGACCGCCAACAGTAACAAAATCCTCCTTTGTTATTGAATCGGTGCCATACTCATTCTCAACCACCAGGGTAACATCATATGTTCCATTATCAGCATATTCAATTCCCATGGGATGCTGTATGGCTGAAGTTTGCGGTGATCCTCCCGGAAATGTCCAGGACCAGCTGGTGGGGTCGCCTGATGATAAATCAAGAAAGTCAACTCCTTGTCCTGCATTGGTATAGTTATTTTCGGAAGAGAAATCGGCTGCCGGAGCTCCAACCACGATCATCTCCACACTGTCTTTGGTAACTGAGGCAAGAGTATTGCTTGCAATCAGGGTAACATCATACCTGCCGGGATCATTGTATGTGATCATTGGAGGCGACTGGCCATTATAGGTCGAAGGATCGCCACCTTCAAAAGTCCATTCATATTCCAGCGCATTGCCGGTAGTTAGGTTCTCAAAATTCACCGATTCGCCAGCCTGCATGTTCGTGATATCGGCAGAAAAGTCAGGAGCAGGTATTTCGCCATCGTATGTACCATCCCAGGTCATCGGACCATAGTCGTTCGGGTCGAGCCAGGGTTTCAATTGCTGACTGCTGAGTGTGCCCATTTTGTTCCACGACCAGTATACCTTTCCATAAAGACTGTACTGCGGATTAATGCAATCGTCGGGAGGACCGCCTGTAAGGTCGCCAACTACAAGGCCATCCTGACTGAAAAGGGGTGAACCTGATGATCCACCTTCGGTAATTGAGGTGCCATTTACCGTTTCAGCCCACCAGGCTCTCCAGTGCGACAAAACACCATTATTATTCCATTGCGCTGAGGTGAGGGGGATTGTATATGTTGATATTTTTTTGATATCACCGGCCGGATGATGGATGTTAACACCACTGTCGGCACCCAGATTACGTCTGTCCCAGCCATTAAAATATGCGTCATAGGAAGCAGGAACACCCGAGTTCAATTCGAGAAGAAGAAAATCGGAGCCTGTGGTGTAACCACCTTCCGCCTTTTTTTCACAGCCGGTCATGGTATAATTCTGAGGGCCCCAGTTACCTGTGCATGCTGATGCTTCGTAATTAAAATAAAATATCCATTGGTTCAGATCTGCCGACGAAGCCCCTTCGCCACAATGGAAGGCAGTAAGGATATATGGGATCAGATCCTGCTCAGTATTGTTCATGAGTGAGCCGGTGCAAAGATAATAGCTCCAGCCAATTTTCATATACTGCTTAACAACACCTTTTTTCTCGTCCTGCCAGTTGTCGCCTTCCGGGCAATTGATATTGATCATGCACCAGAGTGACCCGCCCCTTTCCTGATCGGCCTGAAAATAAAAACCGCGGTAATTATAGGCAAGTTCGGAAATGCTGATGATCGGTTCAATGATCTGATCTTTGGGTTGATAATATTCCAGGGTGACGACATCGCCCTGAACAAGCTGGTTGGAAAAAACGCAGTCGGGATTATTGTTTTCTTCTGTATACGCACCGATGATCTGTGTTTTATTTTCATTATACAGGTATAGTTCACCTCCATAAGGTAACCAGAAATTGTCATAATATACTCCCAGGGCCTGGGCACCTTCAACTTTAAGGCTCAGACACCATATCTTTCCTCCATCGGGAAGTTCGGTCCACTCACCGGCATTTTCGATGCTCAGGTTTACAGGAACAGAAACCCCGGCACGGTATGGGTATGGATTTGCAATATCTTCGGCTTCAATGGTCGCCATATCAGGAGCCGTAAACTCCCTTAGTTCAACATTTACGCGCAGATCGTCATAGAGTGAACTCTGCGGAAGAAGTGGCACACTCCGCTGTGCAAAGAGATTTTGTGAAAGGGTGAATGACAGCAAAAGCAACACTATCATCGGGGCAAACAGTTTTTTCATGGATTCGTTTATTTGTTAGGTTGAAATTGCGACAAATATAAACATAAAATTTTTTGATGGTCATCATTTGGTGAAGAGGTTTTTATAATGCTATCCGTATTTGACGAAAAGCCGGTATGATGATAATCAATGGTGGCCTGAAAATATCTGATATCATACCACATTGAAGTATTCCTTGCATCCCATGGTATAAGCTTGTAAATTTGCAAAAAACATCGTCATATGATCATAGTAACAGGTGCTGCAGGATTTATCGGAAGCGTAATGGCAGGCAAGCTCAATCATAAGGGTCTCACCGATATTGTCGCTGTTGATGACTTTTCAAGGCCGGAAAAGGAAAAAAACCTTGCCAATAAAGCCATCCGTGAAAAAGTTGACAGGGATTTGTTTTTTGAATGGCTTGACAAGCATCACCCGGATGTGGATTTTATATTCCACCTGGGCGCACGCACCGACACCACAGAGTTTGATGTAAAGGTGTTTGACAAACTCAACCTGAATTATTCAAAAACCATGTGGCATGCCTGCGTAAAGTACGGGATCCCATTGGTGTATGCCTCTTCGGCAGCCACATATGGAATGGGTGAGTTGGGTTATGACGACCGGCACGAGATCATCCCTGAGCTTAAACCCCTCAATCCTTATGGCGAGTCGAAAAATGAGTTCGACAAATGGGTTATCCGGCAGCATGAGAAACCTGATTTCTGGGCCGGGCTAAAGTTTTTTAATGTTTACGGGCCGAATGAATTCCACAAAGGCAGAATGGCGTCAGTGATCCTTCATGCCTATAAGCAGATCAGGGAAACCGGAAAAGTGAAGCTTTTCAGGTCGCATCATCCCGACTTCGAAGACGGCATGCAATTGCGTGATTTTGTTTATGTAAAAGATGTTGCTGATGTGATGTACTTTCTCATGACCTACCGCGAAAAACCGGGGATATACAATCTGGGAACAGGCAAAGCCAGGGCTTTCCTCGACCTGGCAAAGGCAACTTTCGCTGCGCTCAACCTGGAGCCAAAGATCGAATTCATTGATACTCCCGCAGATATCCGCGATAAGTACCAGTATTTTACGGAAGCAAATATGCAAAAGCTTCTTGGGGTTGGCTTTCGCGGCAATTTCTATTCTCTTGAAGAGGGTATTGAAGAATATGTTCAGGGATTCCTGGTAAAGGAAAGGTATTTTTAGAATTGTTACTAAACTCCAGGATCCCGGTCAAAAAATACGCAGTGGTTTTGCCTTCGCACCCTGCTTTTTGCGCACATGATTCCGGACCTTGTACATTTCGTCTATAATAATTGGTATTTCATAAATATTATTCTATTTTTGCACCCTCAAAAATCTGAAGAAACTCAACTTAAATTTAAACACATGCAAAGTAGAGGAGCCATTATTGTTTTTGCAGTAGCTTTTGCACTCGTTTGCTTATTTCAGCTTTCGTTTACCTTTTTCGTAGCCAAAGTTGAGAGTGATGCCGAGCATTATGCTTATGATGAAGAAGCTTATACCATTGCAGAAAAACTGGCAGGTGGCGATGAAGCGAAGAAAGCTTACCTGATCGATTCCATTGCAAAAGCAAGGGAACAACATTATCTGGAGAATGAAGCCGGAGAATTTAACATTCTGATAAAAAGTTATACTTACCAGGAAGCCAAAGAGCGGGAGCTTAACCTCGGTCTTGACCTTAAAGGAGGAATGAACGTTATTTTGGAAGTAAAAGTTGGCGACATTGTTAATGCACTTTCAGGATTTAACGATGATCCCCTGTTCAAGTCGGTTTTACAGGAAACATACGTCAGGCAGCGAACAAGTTCAAAAGATTTCGTCACGCTTTTTGGTGAAACATGGGAAGAAATGGCTCCCGGCCAAAACCTCTCCTCTTATTTCATGACGGTTGACCTGAGAGATAAGATCACCTTTAATTCAACCAACCAGGAAGTGCTCTCAGTGATCAGGAAAGAAACCAATGATGCCATTGACAGGGCATTTAACATCCTCCGTACACGTATCGACCGTTTTGGGGTTGCACAGCCCAATATTTCAAAACTTGCCACAGCCGGCAGGATTTTGGTTGAATTGCCCGGTATAAAGGATCCGGCACGTATCCGTAAACTCCTTCAAGGAACTGCCCAGCTCGAATTTTGGGAAACATACCAGCTTCCTGAAATCATCAATGACCTCATCGAGGCCGAAGAAATGTATAAACAGATCAAGGCCCGCGAAGAAATGCTCATCTCCGGCGACAGTATACCTGAGGGTGAAGGACGTCAGGAAGAAACCACTGGTATAGAGGAGGGAGAATTTTTAAGTGATGATGAAATTGCGGCCACAATTGAAGAAGATACTGCCGATGCCGCAACAACACTCCTCGACCAGCTTGACTCGGATTCGATCATGAATGTTCCGGATGCAAGCATGGAAGATGCAATAAAAGAATATCCGCTCCGCGCCTTGCTTCAGTTTGCAGTTGATAACGAAGGGCGTCCGGTTGAAGGAGCAACAGTTGGTTATGCACGTATTCAGGACACAGCCAAAATCAACAATATTTTTAAAAGAACCAAGGAAGTATTGCCCACTAATCTTAAACTCGCCTGGACAAACAAACCTAGGGATCCCAGCACGGACTTCCTTAACCTTGTGGCCCTGAAAGTGACCACACGCGACAGGCGTGCGCCTCTCACCGGCGACGCGATCGTGAATGCCCGTCAGGATTACGACCAGATGGGAAAGGTTGAGGTGAGCATGACCATGAACAGTGATGGTGCAAAGGTGTGGCGCAGGCTTACAGCCGACAATGTTGGAAAGCAAATTGCCATTGTGCTTGACGGATACGTTTACTCCTACCCGAATGTAATTGGTGAGATCCCGAATGGTATGTCGAGCATTACAGGTATCGGCGACCTCAATGAAGCAAAAGACCTTGCCAATATCCTTAAAGCAGGAAAACTTCCGGCCCCTGCACGGATCGTTGAAGAAGCGGTTGTAGGACCATCGCTTGGTAACGAAGCCATTAATTCAGGGCTCTGGTCGTTTGTAATCGCCTTTATCCTGGTGCTTGTTTATATGATCCTGTTCTATAACAAGGCCGGATTAGTTGCCAACCTTGCCCTACTCACAAACATATTTTTCATCTTTGGTGTTCTCGCCTCATTGCAGGCAGTGCTCACCCTTCCGGGAATTGCCGGTATTGTCCTTACCATTGGTATGGCCGTTGATGCCAACGTGATCATATATGAACGAATAAAGGAAGAAGTCAGGGCAGGAAAAGGCATGCGCCTGGCCATTGCCGACGGATATAAAAATGCCTATTCAGCCATTATCGACGGTAATGTCACAACCCTGCTAACAGGTATTGTACTTTATATCTTTGGAACCGGCCCGGTACAGGGTTTTGCAACAACCCTTATCATCGGTATCCTCTCATCACTCTTCTCGGCAATATTTATCTCAAGAATGATCTTCTCAACCCTGCTCGACAAAAACAAGAAGATCAGTTTTGATAACAAATATACCAGGAACTGGCTTGCCAATGTTAATATCGATTTTCTCGGAATGCGGAGAAAAGCCTATATCCTATCCGGCATTATCATTATTGCGGGTATTGTATCGCTCTTCACAAGGGGATTAAATCCTGGCATCGATTTCAGTGGAGGCCGTACCTATGTGGTTCGCTTCGATCAGAATGTGACAACAGCAGAGGTCCGGAATGCATTAACAGCAGAGTTTGATAATGTTTCGCCGGAGGTAAAAACCTTTGGCCCGTCGTCACAGGTGAAGATCACTACCAAATACCTGATCAATGATGAATCGCCTGAAGTGGACTCCATCATACAGGTAAAACTGTTCAACAGCCTGAAGCCTTTTTATACCGACCAGGCGATCCAATACAGAAATTTCAGCACCGATGTTGAAACGGAAGATAAATTTTTGGGCATCCTGAGTTCCCAGAAAGTCGACCCGGTTATTGCCGACGACATTCTGAAGCGGGCCTGGCGTGCCATAGCCATTGCGCTGCTCGTGATATTCGTTTATATCGCCCTTCGTTTTGGCAGGTGGCAATTCGGTCTGGCAGGCCTTGTGGCACTTGTGCACGACACCCTGATCATTTTCGGATTGTTCTCCATATTCTACAATATTTTACCGTTCAGCATGGAGATCGATCAGGCATTCATTGCGGCCATCCTCACCATTGTGGGGTACTCGATCAATGATACTGTGATCATCTTCGACAGGATCAGGGAATATTCAGGATTATTCCCCAAAAAAGATATGCGCGACAACATCAATAATGCCCTTAACAGTACACTGGCCCGCACGCTGAACACTTCCGGTACTACACTGGTGGTACTGGCCATCATCTTCGTATTTGGAGGTGAGGTGATCAGGGGCTTTACCTTCGCCCTGCTTATGGGTATCCTGATCGGGACCTACTCCTCATTGTTCAACGCCAGCCCGGTTGCATACGACTTACTCGGAGGCGACAAAAAACTGAAGGGAGTTCCCACACGATTGATCAAATCGGTTCAAAAGAAAGAGAAAAAGAAAAAATAAGCGAATTTCCCCAAAAAAGTCCTGAGCACTCAGGACTTTTTTTTTACTATTTTTGCTCAGCATATCATAGGTAATGATGTCATTATGGCAAATCTATTGTTTCTGGATATCAGCTTTGGGGAGATTTTTATCATCATTGCTGTAATTTTCATCATTTTTGGTCCACAGAAGATCCCTGAATTCGCCAGAAAAGCAGGTAAAGGCATTCGTGAGATTAAAAAGGCATCTGCCGATATCCGCAGGGAGATCAACCAGGAAGTAAACAACTATAAAACAGATATTGACCTTGAAAGAATCGTTAAAGAATCGGAAAAGAAGGCTGATCCTGAACCGGAAAAGGAGAACCATGCAGGCAAAGAAGAAAATAAGCCTAATACTGAATAATTTATAATTTTTAACGTTATGATTCTATAATCATTTAATCAGGCGAATATGGACATTTTGAGACGACTCATACTTTTTACTATAATGTGCCTAGTTATTTCGGGAACTGCCCTGAGCCAGCGTAAGAATTATGCCAGGGGAGCCGACGAAGCATTTGAAGACAAAAAGTATGTGCTGGCCATTGAACGATACAAGAAAGCACAATCAAAGATAAAGAACAACAAAGCCGAAAAGGACAGGGTGTCGTTCCGGCTGGCAGAAAGTTACCGGTTGACAGGAAATCCGCGTGCTGCCAAAGCGCAGTATAAAAGATTACACAAGTTGGGGTTTGAGACCAAAGAGCCAATCATATTGCTGCATTACGCCAATATACTTAAAAGTGACGGCTCATACGAAGATGCACTTGAGTATTACAAGCTTTATGCCGAAGCAGTTCCCGATGACCCCAGGGGTCAGGAAGGGATCGAATCCATCAGCATGATTGAAGAATGGCTGGAGTATCCATCAAAGTATGAAGTTGAATACGTAAAAAAGATCAGCAGCCGGCAATCCGACTTCTCTCCGACTTACGCTAATGATAATTTCAATGAGCTGATCTTTACTTCAAGCCGGGAAGGATCTACCGGTAAAAAAACGGATGAATGGACCGACCAGAATTTCAGTGACCTTTTCACGACACGTATCGACAGAAAAGACGAATGGAGCGAACCAACACTACTCGATGAAAGTGAAGATGGAATAAACACTGAAGCCAACGAAGGCACTGCCGTAATGAACAGCAGATACAATACCATTTATTTTACCCGCTGTCCCAATGAAGAAAAGAAGATAAATGGCTGCCAGATATATACATCCCGCCGTACCGGCAGGATATGGAGCAAACCGGAGATGGTCAAACTCAGCAACGATTCGTCAGATGCTTTCGGGCATCCGGCCATCAGCGAAAATGAACTGATCATCTATTTTACATCCGACAGAAAAGGCGGTTTTGGAGGAAATGATATATGGGTGGCTTTCCGCGACACCAAAGATGATGAATTTAGCCGGCCCTATAATCTTGGTCCTGTAATCAATACCCCGGGCGATGAAATGTTTCCTTACCTCCGCTCCGATACGGTCTTGTATTTTGCTTCCGACTCCCATCCCGGACTGGGTGGACTCGATATTTTTGTAACAACCATTGATGAGGAAGGAAACTGGACCAGGCCCGAAAATATTAAACCGCCCATAAACAGCGAATTCAATGACTTCGGGATCGTTTTCCATCCGGATGAGGAGAAAGGATTTTTTTCAAGCGACAGACGCGGAAGGAAGGGCCTCGAAGACATTTTCTACTTTATCGTCCCACCGGTTGAATTTACTATAACTGGTGTTGTTACCGACGACCGTACATTACAATTTGTAATGGACGCAACGGTGAGCCTGACCGGTTCTGACGGCCGGTCATTATCTACAAGGACAACCGAAGAAGGGATATATAATTTCGGAAAATCGCAGGTAATGCCTAATACAACCTACGATATCACCGTAAGTAAACCTGATTATTTTAATTCATCGGCAACAATCACTACCGTGGGTCATGAAAAAGGAAAAGACTTTACCCAGGATTTCCTGCTTAAACCTATTCCCGAAGAACCCATCGTACTTCCCGAGATCCTTTACGATCTTGCCAAGTGGGACCTCAAGCCCCAATACGAAGATTCGTTGCAGGGACTCATCAGAACACTTGACGAAAATCCCCGAATTGTTGTAGAACTCGCCTCACATACCGATGCACGCGACAGCGACGAAAGAAATGATCTCCTTTCACAAAAAAGGGCACAATCGGTAGTCGATTACCTTATCCTTAGGGGGATAGATGCCGACCGGCTGGTAGCCAAAGGATACGGTGAACGTGTACCAAGGAAACTTTTGAAAGATGTTACCATTGAAGGCTTCACATTTAAGGAGGGGGATGTATTAACTGAAGAATATATAGCAGCATTGCCCACACCCGAAATCCAGGAAGCTGCACACCAGATGAACAGGCGAACCGATTTCAGTGTGCTCAGAAAAGATTATGTGCCACGATCAGGCATCAGCGAAGACCCGGGCGATCTGGTCATCCAGATAAATCCTGAAGATAATGTTATCAGTTACAAGGTCCAGGACAAAACAGGCTTCTATATCATCCCTGTCATCCTGAATGGTTACAATGACGAATTCGTATTTGATGACCGCTCTGCAGCCAAATTATCGCTCGAAAAGGCATTGCAAATGCTGAACGACGGGATCATTGGTAAGAACGACTTTGAGGGTGATCCAGCAAACATCCTGGCAAATAATTCAATAAGAAATAACAGCATAGTCAATATTAAAGAATTAAGGATCGGTGCAAAAACCATTAAAAACGTAAAATTTGTCGTCATGCACCGCCAGCAGGATCCCATCGTCATTGGCCGACAGATCATGCAAAGGATCGGGCAGTATACATTCGATCAAAATGCACAAACGATCACATTCCAGTATAAAGAAGACTAATGGCGTGAAACAAAAAGCAAGATATTCGCAGCGGGGTGTATCTGCCTCAAAGGAAGATGTTCACAATGCCATTAAGAATATCGACAAAGGCTTATACCCGAACGCATTTTGTAAGATCGTTCCTGACCTGCTTCAGGGCAGCAGGGAACATTGCAATATCATGCATGCCGACGGTGCAGGAACAAAATCTTCGCTGGCCTATATTTATTGGAAAGAAACCGGCGAAATTTCAGTATGGGAAGGAATAGCTCAGGATGCGATTGTCATGAACCTCGACGACCTCCTTTGTGTTGGAGTAACCGACAATATCCTGGTTTCTTCAACGATCGGCAGAAATAAAACCCATATTCCGGGAGAAGTGGTCGCTGCCATTATTCAGGGCACTGAAAAATTTCTGGCAAAAATGCGCGATCTTGGCGTAGGCATTTATTCTACCGGCGGAGAAACGGCAGATGTGGGCGACCTGGTTAAAACCATTATTGTTGATTCTACAGTCACTGCGCGCATTGCCCGTAATCAGGTAATAGCAAACGACAGGATATCGCCCGGCGACCTTATCGTTGGCCTGGCGTCATATGGCCAGGCAAGCTACGAAGAAAAATATAACGGAGGGATGGGGTCAAATGGGCTCACCTCTGCACGCCATGATGTATTCAGAAAAGAATATGCCAAAAAGTATCCCGAAAGTTATGATGGCGGCATGCCCAAAGGCCTGGTATATTCAGGATCACTCTCACTTACCGATCCAACTGATGTTGAAGGCATTGATGCCGGCCACATGGTACTCTCACCCACACGCACATATGCCCCTGTGATAAAAAAAGTGCTTGAGCTGCACCACAGCAAAATTCATGGCATGATACACTGCAGCGGTGGAGCACAAACAAAAATCCTTCATTTTATTGATAAACTGCATATTGTTAAAGATAAGCTTTTTGATCTACCTCCACTCTTCAGGATGATACAGGAGCAATCGAAAACTGACTGGAAGGAGATGTACCAGGTTTTTAATATGGGCCACCGTTTTGAGCTTTATGTGCCACCTGAAATTGCTGATGAGATCATCGCGATCGCCCATTCCTTTAACATTAACGCGAAGATCGTTGGACGGGTTGAAGCGTCAGAAAACAGGGGCCTCACGATTGCCGGGGTGCACGGAAATTTCTATTATCAATAATAAAGAGTTGGAAGCCGGAATAAGGTTATAAACCCTAACAATATTGGAATCCCTTCGCAATTTATCCTAACTTTGCAGTTCGAAACAAAAATGCAATGATCGACAAATTAGAAGGCCTGTATAAACGTTGGCTGGAAATTGGTGAACTGATGAATGAGCCGGATGTAATATCGGACATGAAAAAGTTCATTAAACTTAACAAGGACTACAAAGACCTGCAGCCCATCGTTGATGCCTATAAGGAATATGCCAATGTGCTGGCCAATATCGACTCGGCCAAAAAAGTACTGAAAACCACAAAGGATGATGAGTTCAGAGAGATGGCCAAGCAGGAGCTCCACGAACTCAGCGAGCGCAGGGAAGCTATGGAGGAAGAGATCCGCTATATGCTGATACCCAAAGATCCGCAGGATGATAAAAATGCGATGGTTGAGATAAGGGCCGGCACCGGAGGAGATGAAGCAAGCATATTTGCCGGAGATCTTTACCGCATGTATATGAAATTCTGTGAAGTTAAAAAGTGGAAGATCGAAGAGGTGAGTATGACCGAAGGCACCGTTGGAGGGTTTAAAGAGATCATTTTCGAGATCAGTGGCGATAATGTTTATGGCCAGATGAAATATGAGTCGGGGGTACACCGTGTGCAACGCGTACCAAAAACCGAAACCCAGGGAAGGGTGCATACCTCGGCTGCATCAGTGGTGGTGCTTCCGGAAGCCGATGAATTTGATATCGAACTGAAGCAGGAAGATATTCGCAAAGACACCTATTGCTCTTCAGGTCCGGGCGGACAATCAGTAAACACAACCTATTCGGCAGTGCGGCTTACACACATTCCAACCAATACCGTGGTAACCTGCCAGGACCAGAAATCGCAGATCAAAAACTATGATAAGGCATTGAAAGTCCTTCGCACCAGGCTGTATGAAATGGAATACAAAAAATACCTGGATGAGATATCCTCCCAGCGGAAAACAATGGTAAGCACAGGCGACAGATCGGCGAAGATCCGTACCTACAACTGGCCGCAGGGCAGGGTTACTGATCACAGGATCAATCTTACCCTGTATAACCTGCAGGAGATCATCAATGGAAACGTTCAGGAGTTAATCGACAAACTGCAGTTAGCCGAAAACGCCGAGCGCCTTAAACAGGAGCTTAATAAATAATTTTCTTATGAATCGCCAGGAATTAATTTCACAGATAAAAGAAAAAAGGTCGTTTCTCTGCATTGGACTCGATACCGATCTTGACAAAATACCCCGGCACCTGTTGCACGACGACGATCCTGTTTTTGCATTCAATAAGGAAATCATTGATGCCACGCATGATCTGGCTGCAGCCTACAAACCCAATATAGCCTTTTACGAAGCTTACGGGGCCAAAGGATGGCAAAGCCTGGAAAAAACCATTGCCTACCTGAATGAAAAAAATGTATTTACCATTGCTGATGCAAAACGAGGCGATATCGGGAATACATCAGGCAGATATGCCAGGGCCTTTCTCGAAACACTTAATTTTAACGCAATCACTGTGGCTCCCTATATGGGAAAAGATTCAGTCGGGCCATTTTTAAATATTCCCGGCAAATGGACAATTCTCCTTGCCTTAACATCAAACGCGGGCTCTGACGACTTTCAGATGATCAAAACAGGAAAAGGTGAAACGCTCTATGAACGGGTTATAAAGCGCTCTTCTGAATGGGGAACGCCCGAAAACCTTATGTATGTTGTTGGAGCAACAAAAGCTGAGATGTTATCAGCGATCAGGGATATCATTCCTGACCATTTCCTGCTTGTGCCAGGGGTTGGTGCCCAGGGGGGCAGTCTTGAAGAAGTGGCAAAATACGGTCTCAACAATGACTGTGGTATCCTTGTTAATTCTTCGAGGGGAATTATTTATGCAGGCAATGAGAAAGATTTTGCATCCAGGTCACGCCAGGAAGCCCAAAAACTTCAGAAACAAATGGAAATCATCCTGCAAGCAGCAGGCATCATATAGATTTACCCACTTTTCGGCAGCCTAAATATCGAGTATCCTCGTCCACCCATATGGATCCGGTTCTTCACCATATTGAATGGCTCTGAGCTTATTATACAATTTTGTTGATACGGGGCCGGCCTCACCATCTCCATAAGTGAATTTTTTACCAGTTTCGCGATCATAAATTTCCCTGATTGGTGAGATTATGGCGGCAGTACCACAGGCACCGGCTTCGTCGAATTCGCCCAATTCATCAACCTCCACATGGCGCAATTCAACCTCGAGGCCCATATCCCTGGCCAGTGCGCGAAGGCTCATATTGGTAATCGAAGGCAGGATGGATTGTGAATCCGGAGTAATATATTTATTGCCTTTAATTCCAAAGAAGTTTGCAGGGCCGGCTTCATCAATATATTTTTTCTCCCTGGCTTCGA
This sequence comes from Bacteroidales bacterium, assembly GCA_032250805.1. Lineage (GTDB taxonomy): Bacteria > Bacteroidota > Bacteroidia > Bacteroidales > B18-G4 > B18-G4. The sequence continues at coordinate 46,379 of JAVVEM010000003.1, read as the reverse complement.
GGAAGATCACCGATGCAAAGCCCTCTGCTTTTGCACGTGCGGCAGGCTTAAGGCTTGCAGCATAGTTTCCTCCAACCTTGATATGTCCGGTACCCAGCGGAGCACAACGATCGTAATCCCTTACGATTTGCATTTTTACCGGATGAAAACCTTCTTTAAAGTAGGGGCCTACGGGGCCAACAAATATCATAAACATATATTCTTCGGCAGGCTTTACACCTACCTGCGGACCAGTACCAATTAACAATGGCCTTAAGTACAGTGCGGCTCCGGTACCATAAGGCGGAATGTATTTGGCATTAAGCTTTACCACTTTGGTCATCATTTCATCAAATAGTTCATCAGGCACTTCAGCCATCATCACTCCCTCGGCAGAACGGCGCATACGTTTGGCATTTTCTTCCCAACGGAAAGAGCGAACCTTGCCATCAGCCCCGTGAAAAACCTTCATCCCTTCGAATGCTTCCTGTCCATAGTGCAGGCATGTTGCAGCAATATGAATATTAATATACTCGGAATCACTCACCTCAATCTCTCCCCACTTTCCTGAACGGTAATAACACCTGACATTATAATCGGTTTTAAAATATCCGAAAGGCAGGCTTCCCCAATCAATATTTTGCATATGATAAAGTTTTAAGGATTTATAGAATATGATCGTCGCTAAATTAAGAATTATATTCAATATCTTTCAATATCGTAAGCATAAATTACGTCTAAATAAGCTGATATTTCGAGCCCCTTCCTGTTGCTCAAATTTTTAGCAGGTAAACTTTTTAAAAAAAAAGTGGTGACATTTTCCTGTTTTGGGTACTAATAGATAAGGGACAATTCCAAATCTGATCAGAAACCCTTAACTCAATTATTACGAACAATACTAAATTAAAGCGATTATGAAACCAAAACTAATTCATCTTACGATCTTTCTGATCATTCTCTATTTTCTTCCGCTTGAAACTATGATGGGGCAATGCACCAATTGCGATGGGTCAACATCAAGTGTTCAAAACGTATCGAGTGCCATTGGCAACAGAACCAAGGCATCAGGCTTTGCAGCATTTGCATCAGGATCAAATGTGATCGCAAGTGGCAACTATTCGAGCAGTCTGGGGCTCCAGAATCATTCCAGTGCCGATCAGAGTTTAACAATGGGAAGCAACTTAATTGCAGCAGCTGAGGGCTCCATGGTTATCGGCAAAGGCTTCGACATGAGGTCAAGAATGTCGAACACCAAAGCCAACAGCCTGATGGTAGGCTTCAGAAGCATGTATCCTACATTATTTATAGGCACTTCACCTTCGGTGATCGGAACCGGCAGGGTTGGGATAGGGAATGTTACCGAACCGCAGGCAAAACTGCACATCAGGGCCGACGACCGTGAACCGGCCAGCCTGTTCCTCGAACAAAATGAATTCAGCTCAGCAGATATCTTCATCGGGAACATGGCCCACGGAATACAGAGTTCAAGTGATTACGGACTGATTTTTCATAGCGAAAAAAACTACATCTTCAATGAAGGCAAGCTAGGCATCGGAACACTATCACCGCAATTCGACCTGGAAGTACATGGTAAAACATATACGAAACACTTCACACTTTTCGACAGCGAGTTATACCAGGAAAATATCGACGGATGGATTCTCAGGTCCGACTACCGGGGCAAAGCCGTTTGGACTGACCCGGCGCTGTTGGACGACCACGACTGGACACTCAAGGAAAACAATGTTTACCGGCTTGAAGGCAATGTTGGTATAGGAACGGCCAGTCCGGTAGCGCAGCTTGATATTGCCGACATCTATCCTGCCGGTGGGATGAACATTAAAATCGGAGATGATGCTTACTTAAGCGACATCGACAGAGGGCATACGCTGGGCATATTCAGTCAAACACAAAATGAAATTGGCGCCATAAAACTCGGAGGGCTTGGTCCTACCCTGTTCGGCATGGACAAAAAACTTGGTATCGGCACAAATCAACCTGCAACAACCGTCGAACTCAGCAATGCAATTGCAGGCGGGAAATCAGTCGGATTATGCATTTCAAATCCTGAAACATTCAGCTGGTTTGTTGGAATGGATGGCAACCAAAAATACATCAACGACCTGCTTATCGGTAATTTCGATAATCTGGGTGCCGGATTATCGTCATTTATTGTCGTAAAACAAGATGGAAATGTCGGATTGGGAACAAACGACACCTATGGCTATAAGCTGGCAATAAATGGAGCACTGCTCACTGAAGAAGTAACGGTAAAAGTAAAGCAGTCGTGGCCCGATTTTGTTTTCAAAAAGGATTATGAGTTGTTGCCTCTCGACAAGCTTGAGCAATACATCGAAAAAAACGGCCACCTGCCGCAAATACCCAATGCAGAGAAGATCCTTGCCGAGGGGCTTAAAGTCGGGGAGATGGAACGGCTGCTGCTGCAAAAGGTGGAAGAACTCACTTTATACCTGATAGAACAGCAGGCAGTGATCAATAAAATGGAAAAGCGTATCGGAAAAATAGAGCAATAACTCAAAAAAGAATAGTAAATTCAATTATCCATAAACAAAAAACCTTAAAAATGAAAAAGATCCACTTCATCACATTTATCATCATTGCCTTGATAAGCATGCGTGCCGGGGCACAGACAAATAAAACAGATTTTATGATAAAATACGATTTTATCAGTTTACTTGGCGATCAGGTGACAAACAGCATGGGTATCCAGCTCGGAGCAGAGATCCCGCTTAATTCATCACAGTCAGTTGCCATGGATGCAATGTATATTTTTCCGTGCCAGTCGTGCGATCAACCTTACACAAGCATATATACAGAAAAAACCTCGGGCTGGATGCTATCGGCAGAGTACCGCCATTACATCATCCCCGGGAAACAAAGCCTGAGTGGATTTCATTTAGGCCCGCAAATCCTCTTTCAACATACCAAATCTGAGATGCGTGAAACCTATGGTGGTGGTATTGAAAACCATTACCAGGTTTACCGCGATCTTCTGGCGGCTCATGTGATGGCCGGCTATCAGTTAAGGATCACAGGTCCCCTTTATTTCAATCCTGCCCTGGGGTTAGGTGCAAGGTTCATCAGCAGCAGGAACGAAAACAAAAAAGGAACTGATAGCGGCCAGCATGAGTATCCTTACGACAAGGACTTCGAATCCGGATCAAAATGGTTTCCGGGTATTCATATCAATATAAAATTAGGTCTCAAATTATAAATTACGATCATGAAACTACAACGACTACACTTACTCATTACACTCGTTTTCACTATTTTGATTTTTGAAGAACACGCACAAGGGCAGATCTGTGACGACTGGAAGTCGCAGTCCACGGCTTACGTCGTCACAGGATCAACGCCCGACGATCCCGGATTCTATCAGTGGGAAGAAAAAGCAAATAATATGCATGGCGTTCATCTTTGTGTATTGAATGCGGATGTGATCCCTGTGTATATTCAGCAGAACAATAACTACATTAACTTCACTACACGTTTCGGACCTTCAACTGCCTTACTTTTCATGCTTCAGGTTGAAGTGAGCGTAAACAGTGGCGGATATACCAGCATTTACAGTGGGTCTGCAAAGCAGGATGTTGTCTGGTTCAATTCATCATCTGCTTTCCCCAACACGGGCAACTATGACCTGATGGTAAGGGTTACATTTTTTGATGGAACCATCAGGTACCGTCAATATGAGATCAAGGTTATTCCACAGGCCCGGAAATTATATAAGGACAATGTCGGGAACACCCTCAGAAAGTGGAATGGCAACGATCCTTACGGCAAAAATGCGATTGTTTTTTCAGAAGGTTTCGACGCATACAATACCAACGGGCAGGAGATGTATTACCATGCAGCCGCAGATCTTATTCAGTGCTTCAACGACAATGGTTACGATGTATTCCTGCTCGATAATTTTTTCGGCACGCAGGATATCAGAAACAATGCTGCAGTATTTTCTTCGGCAGTTTTCTATATCTCAACATTGTATAACGATGAGTTTGTCGTTGCCGGCGGTGTGAGCATGGGCGGCATCATTGCCCGCTATGCACTTGCAAAGGCTGAGCAGCAGGGCAGTCCCCTTCCGGCACATACCTTCATCGCTATTGATTCACCGCATCAGGGTGCCATCATTTCCGAACCCTTGCAAAACTTTAAAAAGGAAAATGAAGAGGGCGATGAGTTTGCCAAATATGCCCTGAGCAATATCGCAGCCCGTCAGTTATTGAATTACAATGCTTATGATCAGGACGGAACGGCACATCAGACTTTCTTCCAGGAGCTTAATTCACTGAATGGCAACGGTTATCCGCATCTGACCAAAAATATCGGCGTCTCATTCTCAACAAACGATCCAAGCCCCCATTCAGGCGGATGGTATAAGATCACCTATCATACCGGTCCGATCAGCGGAACCATTAAGACTTTCGACCTTACCGACGTCGAAAAGCAAGCCGGCTCGTGGCTGCCAAAAGACCTCACAACAATGTCGCCCATCATTCAGCAGGCAAGCTACTGGTGGCTGCAACTGCTTGTGCCGGGGATCACCCCCTTATATTATCCAACTATTGATTTTGAACGATTTACAGACCCGGCCTACATTCCCTATTACAGCGCCCTTGATATCCGGAACAGCAACTCACAGTTCGATGTGTGCATCGAGCCGGAGAACACAAGCTGGCATGATGTGCTCCCCTCCGATATTGTTGAAGAAGTTATTAATCAGGTTATTCTTACTGATACTTATTATCAGAATAAAGAATTGTATGGGGCATGGTCTTTGCGGGGGAAAAAGGTGGCGGCCGGCAATTATGTTACATTGTTGTATCCAAAAGGTGATGTAAACGTACATCCTCCCGGAGCTTTATATATCGAAGCCTCCGATCGTGTGATGCTCAGAGACGGATTCTCGGTCAGGTATGGTGCTACCGCCCATTTTATCGCCGATCCCAACCTGCATTACGAATGTGGAAGCAAAACAGGCAATGCCCTGACGAAGTTTAGCTCAGCGGGATCACAATCATTTAAGGAACATGATATCCAGACAGATATTCTGGTCAATAAAAAGCTTGTGGATGGATTTAATGCAAGCCTTTACCCCAATCCGGCAACAGACAAAATTCAGATCAGATATTCGGGCGAAGCCGGCAGGGCAATTTCTCTGGAAATATATAATATTCAGGGTGTGAATGTCTATTGTAAGTATTTGGAAGCAGGAGATCATCATGAAATAAACATCGGCAATTTAAGTAAAGGTTATTATGTTGCCAGGATCTCAAACGGAAGCAGCATCAAAGCCCTTCCTTTTGTAAAAATATAATTCTAATAGATGAGGTACGATAATATTACAACGATTACCAGGGCCGGGATCATATTGAGGATTTTCAGTTGTTTGATCTCAAGAATGTTAATACCTAAGCCAATAAGTAAAATTCCCCCTGTTGCGCTCAGGTCATTGATGATCACTTCGGTGAAATGTTCACTGATGTATGCCGAAAACAATGTGAGACCGCCCTGGTATACAATTAACGGAATTACAGAAAACATCACCCCTATTCCCAATCCTGCTGCAAGGGCAACAGACGAAACGCCGTCCATAAGTGATTTCATCAGAAGGATATCGTAAGTACCCTCAAGCCCTTCTTCAATTGCACCGAGTATGGTCATGGCTCCCATACAGTAAAGTAAAAAAGCAGTGATCAGTCCTTCTGTAAACTTATCATTGCCAAGTTTAAAGCGTTTCTTCAGTTTTTCGCTCCAGGCATTCATGTATTTTTCAATTCCGATCCATTCACCGATGATGGCCCCCAACACCAGACTGCCAATTACGATGATATAATGTTCGGTCTTCAGAGCCATGCTCATCCCAAGCACGAGAGTAAACAAACCCATAAGCTGAAAAATGATCGTAATGATCCTTTTCGGCAATCTCCGGTTGATCATCAGTCCGATCAGACTGCCAATGATCACTGCAATTACATTTATCAGTGTTCCCATAGTCCGCAAAGATACAAAACGCGTCAAAATGGCAGTAACAGGCTTATGGCATAACCTTTGATCCAGCTAAAAACAATAGAATAAATCAAATTATACAGATATGCAAAAAGGAAAGATTAACGTACAAACCGAAAACATTTTCCCGATCATTAAAAAATTCCTCTATTCCGACCACGAGATCTTTCTCAGGGAACTTGTTTCGAATGCCGTTGATGCTACCCAGAAATTAAAAACACTGGCATCAGTTGGAAAATATAATGATGAACTGGGTGATCTCACCATTCAGATCACGATCGATAAAAAGGCCGGTACAATAACGGTAAGCGACAGGGGTATCGGAATGAATGCCGAAGAGATCGATAAATACATCAATCAGATCGCATTCTCCAGTGCAGAAGAATTCGTAAAAAAGTTCAAAACAAAATCAGAAGCAGAGAAAAACGCGATCATCGGCCATTTTGGTCTTGGATTTTACTCTGCATTTATGGTAGCGGACAAGGTGATCCTGCGCACAAAAACATATAAAAAGGGAGGTCAGACCAAAGCCATGCAATGGGAATGTGATGGCAGCCCTGAATATACGATCACTGAAACCGACAAAAATGACCGGGGTACCGAAGTCATCGTTTATCTCGACAAGGATTCAAAAGAATTTCTCGACGAACAGCGCGTTCTTGGCTTGCTCAATAAATACAGCAAATTTCTTCCTGTACCCATACAGTTTGGCACAGAGAAAGTTCACGAACCGGTGGCGGGCGAAAAAGATAAGGACGGCAACGAAAAAACCATTGAAGTTGAAAAGCCAAGGATAATCAACAACACAGATCCATTGTGGAAAAAACCCCCTGCCGATTGCAGCGAAGAGGATTACAAAAAATTCTACCGGGAGCTATATCCGATGACTTTTGAGGAACCGCTGTTCCAGATCCATCTGAACGTTGATTATCCGTTCAACCTCACAGGTATACTTTATTTCCCAAAAGTAAAAAGGAATGTTGAGATCCAGAAAGATAAGATCCAGCTATACAGCAACCAGGTCTTTGTAACGGATTCAGTGGAAGGGATCGTTCCTGATTTCCTGACACTGCTCCATGGTGTGATCGACTCGCCCGATATTCCGCTGAATGTGTCGAGATCATATCTGCAAAGCGATGCCAGTGTAAAAAAGATCGCAGGATATATCATGCGGAAAGTAGCCGATAAGCTTGAAGAGTTATTCAAAAAAGACCGCGATGCTTTTGAGAAAAAGTGGGATGATATCCGTGTATTTATCCAGTATGGGATGATCACTGAAGATAAATTTTTTGATCGCGCAAAAAAATTCCTGTTGTACAAAAATACAGAAGGGAAATATTTCACACCCGACGAATATGAAAAGCATATCAAAAAGCAGCAAACTGATAAGGACAAAAACCTGATCATCCTTTATGCAAGTGATGTTGAAGCCCAGCATAGCTATATCGAGGCAGCAAAAGAAAAAGGCTATGATATTCTTGTGTTTGACGGCATCCTCGACAGCCACTTCATTAATACACTGGAGCAAAAGGAAAACGCAACGCGTTTCACCCGTGTCGACTCTGACACCATTGAAAAACTCATCAGGAAAGAAGAAGAAGTTCCTTCGAAACTTGACGATAAACAGAAAGAAGAATTAAAACCAGCGATCGAAAGAAATATTAATAAGAAGCAGTTTTCCGTTATCTTTGAGAACCTGAGTGAAACTGATGTGCCTTTTATGATTACAAGGCCCGAATTCATGCGCAGGATGAAAGATATGTCGGCTCTTGGAGGAGGAATGATGGGAATGGAAAATTTTCCCGATCAATCAAATCTTGTTGTGAATACGAATCATCCCCTGATGACCAAAATACTGAAAATAAATGAGGATGATGCCCGCGACAAGGTGATCAAACAGGCCTACGACCTGGCACTTCTTTCACAGAATATGCTCAAAGGCCAGGCGCTGACAGAATTTGTAAAACGCAGCATTGAAATGATTGACTAAACAAACAAATTTACTATGAAACCGAAACTTATCTTAACAGCCATCATCGTCGGACTTATTGTCGTTATCGGGCTGGTACTTCTCTTTTCGGGGATCTCAACCTACAATAAGATGGTGAGGCTTGATGAGGGAGTAACTGAAAAATGGTCGCAGGTTGAAAACAACTACCAGCGCCGTTCGGACCTGATTCCGAACCTTGTAAAAACGGTTCGCTCCTATGCTGAATATGAGCAGGAAACGCTCACCGAAGTTGTTGAAGCCCGTGCAAAAGCAACCTCCGTAACTGTTGATCCGGAGAAACTTGATGCTGCCAGTATTCAACAGTTTCAGCAGGCCCAGGCAGGACTAAGTTCCGCCCTCTCAAAGTTGCTGGTGGTTGTTGAAAAATACCCTGACCTTAAAGCCAATCAGAATTATCTTGATCTGCAAAGGCAGCTTGAAGGAACCGAAAATCGCATCAGTAATGCCCGACGTAAGTTCAATGAAGCAACAAGGGATTACAATACTTATATCAGGAGATTTTTCCCGCGTTTACTTGCCGGATGGTTTGGTTTTGATGCTAAAGCTTATTTTGAAGCCGTGGAAGGTGCCGAAGAAGCGCCTGATGTAGGCGATTATCTCGACTAATGAATTCAGCCAATGTCTAAATCAGCAAAAGATTTTTTTACCCGCGAACAACGCGACGATATCAAGCAGGCCATCATGAACGCCGAGCTTGATACCAGTGGCGAGATCAAGGTTCATATCGACTCAAAGTGTACGGGAGAGGTCATGGACAAAGCCATGAAAGTATTCAAAAAACTGAAGATCCATGAAACGGAGCTGCGCAACGGCGTACTGTTTTACCTTGCCGTAAGAAACCGGAAATTTGCCGTTATCGGCGATGAAGGGATTAACAAGGTTGTGCCTGATGATTTTTGGGAACAACTGAAAGTAGATATGCTCGACAATTTTCGTGAAGAGAAATTTACCGAGGGTCTTATCGAAGGCATATCACGTACAGGCAAATTTCTGAAAGAATATTTCCCCTATCAAACCAATGATATCAATGAATTATCTGACGATATTTCGTTCGGAAGCAAATAACCAGCCATGCGTATTCATATTAACACTTTCAAATTTTATATACTTCCGTTACTTCTTTTTCTGGCAGCCAATATCACTTTTCTTCACATATCAGGCCAGGAACTTCCAAAGCAATCCGTACCACCAAGGCTTGTGGTTGATTATACCGGAACACTTAATGCTTCAGAGCGCACGGCTCTTGAACGTAAGCTCGTAAATTTCAACGACACTACCTCAAACCAGATCGTTATTGTTGTTACCGATAACTTGCTTGGCCTCGACATTGAAGAATATGCAACAGGTATTGGCGACAAGTGGGGTGTTGGACAGTCAGACCTTGACAATGGTATCGTTATTGTTGTGAAGCCCAAGACAGGCAATAACCGTGGCCTTGCGTTTATTTCAGTAGGTTACGGACTCGAAGGAGCCATTCCCGATATTACTGCCGGTCAGGTGGTCGATTATGAGATGATCCCTCACTTCAAACAAAACAATTATTACGCAGGCCTTGATGCTGCCACCACAGTGCTTATGGAACTGGCTGCCGGCGAATACACTTCTGATGAGTATGTGAAGAGCAAAAAAAACAGCTGGTGGGCCTTTCTTCCATTCTTCATTATTGCGCTTATTTTCATACTTATCAACAGAGCCTCACGGCGTTCACGCACTATCGGCAGCAAGGGCATGTCGCCCTGGACCGCTCTCTGGATAGGAGGTATGATGGGAAGTGCAGGAAGGAGCAGCAGTTGGGGTGGATCCTCAGGTGGTGGCTTCAGCGGTGGAGGCGGCTTTGGCGGTTTTGGTGGCGGCGGCTTTGGCGGTGGCGGTGCCGGAGGAAGTTGGTAATCTCTTATTTAGAATCTTTTTAAATCATGTTATATTCAGGTATTTCAATACCTGAATTGTTGGCTGATATTCTTATTCATTATATTTTTACCTTTGATTACAGCTACAATGAATATACATTCATGAAGAAAAAGGATAAAACAAAAGACAGCGCATCGCGCAGGAATTTCCTTCGATCGGGCATACTACTGGGTGCGGGAGCGGTTACAGGCTCAGGCCTGATAGCTGCATGCAGCGATACTGCAGAGGAGAGCGGAGAAAAGGTAAAAGTGATGACAACCGACGGGCAACTCGTCGAGGTTGATTCAACAATGCTCAAACCCGCCACCCTGTCCGAAGGTGAAAATTATGATGAACAGCTCAGCATAAAACAAAAACGTGGCCGTGAAGGGCTTGTTGGCCATCACTGGGTGATGGTGATCGACCTTTCGCGTTGCCAGAATGCCCGTAAGTGCATGTCTGCCTGCCAGGGTGCACATGAGTTGCGGCCCGAACAACATCATATCAATGTGCTTCAAATGCAGGATAGCGAGTATACGGCCCCGTACTATATGCCAAAACCATGCTATCATTGCGATAATCCGCCCTGCACAAAGGTGTGTCCTGTCAATGCTACCTTCAAACGAAAAGACGGCATCGTACTTATCGATAATCTGCGCTGTATTGGTTGCCGTTTCTGTATTGCCGGATGCCCCTATTCTGCCAGGGTATTCAACTGGTTCGAACCCGACCTGACGGAAGAAGAAAAAGAAAGGGTTTATGATGTTGAACTTAACGTACCACAAAAGCGGGGAACAATTTCAAAATGCCTCTTCAGCGCCGACAGGCTTCGTAAAGGCCAGCTTCCCTATTGTGTTTCAGCCTGTCCCAATGGGGTATATTACTTTGGTGACAAGCTGGAAGATGCCGTCACGAATGGCACAACCGGAGAAACCGTTTCCTTCAAAAAACTGATCAGGGATAGTGCAGGCTATACCGTACACGAAGAACTGGGCACCAAACCGCAGGTATATTATCTCCCGCCAAAAGACAGGAGAGCCCCATTCCGTGAGCAGGATATTTACCTGAAAGAGGAGCAGGCCACAGGAGCCTTACCCGAAGAAGAATCACATTCAACACACTAAACGTTTAAAATATGTCTGCTGAAACTACAGATATACCAAAAAAAGGCTTTAGCCTGAACGAAATTACCAGCGATCTGATCAATCCTGTCAGAGACGAAAAATTCAGGAACAAGCTCTGGACCAGGCTACTGGTATTCATTATCGTAGTTGGACTGATGGCATACATATACCAGTTGTTTACAGGGCTTGGTGTTACGGCAATGCGCGACTATTCATCCTGGGGAATGTACATCGGCCACTTCGTTTTCCTGGTTGCGGTGAGCCTTGTTGGATCACTCGTAACAGCCATCCTCAAGCTATTGAATATCAAGTGGGCCAGGCCCATCACCCGCATATCCGAAATCATTGCTGTTGCAGCAGTAGCACTTGCTGCCATGACCATTATCGTTGACATGGGGCGCCCCGACAGGGTATTGAATATATTCCTGCATGGCAGGATACAGTCGCCCATTGTGTGGGATGTTACCGTGGTGAACATGTATTTGCTTATCAGTATCATCCTCCTGTACCTCCCCATGATCCCCGACATTGCCATTATGCGCGATACCCTGACCGACAGACCCAAATGGCAGCGCAAAATGTATGATTTGCTCTCATTGAACTGGAAAGGTACCGATGAGCAATGGAAACTGCTGAAACGGGCAATCCATATCATGCTGATCGTGATCATGCCGGTTGCTTTTGCAATACATACCGTTACTTCATGGCTCTTTGCAGTGAACAGCAGGGCTGGCTGGGACAGCACTATATTTGGCCCGTATTTCGTTTCGGGGGCTTTTATGGTGGGTGCTGCGGCAGTGATCGCCGCCATGTACATATTTGTCAAAAGTCGGCCGGCGTATAAAAAATACATTACCAAAAAGCATTTCGATATGATGGGGAGGTTATTATTTCTTACCGGCATCGTATATTTCTATTTTAATATCAATGAATACCTGGTTCCAGGTTATAAAATGCAAAAACTTGAAGGACAGCACTTAATGGATTTATTCACAGGTCATGAAGCACCACTGTTCTGGGCAACCCAGATCGGGGGTTTGATTCTGCCGCTGATCCTGTTGTTATTGAAACCATTCCGGAAACCCTTACCCATTTTTATCATCAGCATAGCCGTGATCTTTTTTGCCTGGACCAAGCGCATGCTCATTGTAATACCAACCCAGTTTACGCCTACCCTTCCAATACAGAATGTACCGGAAAGCTGGCATCATTATGTACCCACTTATTATGAAATTGCCATTACTTCGATGACAATTGCAATTGTTTTGCTAATCATTACCTGGTTTACCAAATTCTTTCCCATTATCCCGGTATGGGAGATGGCTAAAGACAATGGCCATAAGAACCCACACGAAAAGGTGATGCTTGAAGATATAGATAAAGAAAAAAAATGATCAAAAAAGCCAGATCATGAAAGGAATACAGAAAAAGAAAATATTCGTCCTGACATTTATTCTCAGCGGGCTATTGCTTATAGCAACAGCACAGTTTCCGCCCTGGAATGTGCCTGCTGAAGTTAATGATCTGGAAAATCCCACCACTGCCGACAAAAAGTCGCTTGAGGCGGGCAAATCGTTTTATGAGCTGAATTGTCAGGCCTGTCATGGCCAAGGCGGCCTGGGCGATGGAGTGATCCCCTCGGGAAATATGACCACGAAAGCATTTTCGGACCAAACCGACGGAGCATTATTCTGGAAACTGCAGCAAGGTCGGGGACAAATGCCAAGTTTCAGGGCAGCAGCAGATACCGACCTTTGGAATGTGATCAACTATATACGCACCTTTGCAGAGCCATTAGAAGATGTTGTCCGTAAGGACGCAAGCATCGTATTAATATTCAGCGAAAGCGACAGCGCGAAATATGTGAGCGCACAGGTTTATGAGATTCTTGAAAACGGCGAACAAACCCCAGCCAGAGAGATCAAGGTTAACTTCTATATCAAGCGATATTTTGCCGATATGCTGATCGGCGGCAACCGCAATTATACGACCGAAGACGGGACAGTGAGCATTTCCTTCCCGGAGGGCATCCCCGGCGAAGAAGGTAAGCTGGCAGTTATTGCACGTGTTGAAGACTCGGAATTTAACCCTGCCGAGATCGCACAGGAAGTGGCCTGGGGCATTGAAAAGGAAACCTATTGGAATGAGGACAGGCAATTGTGGAAAAACAATGATTATGTCCCGGTCTGGCTGATGATCTCTTTCTTCGGTGTTACCGCTGGTATATTGCTTGCCATCGCTTATGTGCTTATGCTGGTGATGAAGATCAGAAAAGCGGGATCAAATTAAATTCTTCATGCAGGTACACAGCTTGCACCAAAAGCGGCAACAAGTTTTCTGTGAAATTCAAATTTATCTGGATTTTTTTCCTTTTTTAGATGGCCGTTCCTTCACTTTAACATAAATGAGTTTTGACCGGCCCCGGCTGCTTTCACGCTGTTCGATCTCAAACCTGTTGGTTGAATCGATCAGTGGTGTGAGCTTTTGAAATCCAAAATTACGGGAATCAAAATTTGGTTGTTTCTTCTGCAGCAGGCTGCCCACATCTCCCAGAAATGCCCATCCCTCATCATCGGCCAGGTCAGAAACAGTTGTTTCTATTAACCTGATCACCTGCGGTGTGATCTTATCGAAATTCTCAGGAGCTTGTACCCTGATATCACCGGTATCAGGATCCTCAGTTTTTGTACGTGTTTTGAGTATCTCGATATAAATAAATTTATCGCAGGAAGCGATAAAAGGACCGGGGGTTTTCTTCTCCCCTATTCCGATCACCTCCATTCCGGCTTCACGCAGCCGGGTAGCCAGACGGGTAAAGTCGCTGTCGCTCGATACAAGGCAAAACCCATTCACCTTGCCTGAATATAATATATCCATAGCATCAATGATCATGGCCGAGTCTGTTGCATTTTTGCCTGTGGTATAGGCATATTGCTGAATGGGTGTGATTGCATTTTCAAGCAGGATATTCTTCCATTTCACCAGGCTGGGCTTTGTCCAGTCGCCATAGATCCTCTTTATTGTAGGGTTCCCATACTTGGCAATTTCTTCCATCATTTCTTTAATGTATGCCGAGGGGATATTATCCCCGTCGATCAATACAGCCATATTCGTATTCATCGCAGGTATTTTTTACTAAGATACTTCATTCTTATGAATAATACGAAAGAAATCGATCAGGTTTAACCGGGAACTCTGCTGCCGGCAGCCCGCAATCACTGTTATAGCAGGCGGTCGATTGAAATAATGACCATAACCAGCAATAGGTAAACATTCATAAGGATAAAAGCACGCTTAGGGTTGAAATACGTTTTTGTTAAAACGAACAAAAGCATCGACAGGGGGAGCCCTGCAGATAATACAAACATCAGGAGTATTGACACCAAATAATCCAAACGGCATATAAAGGGGAGCATAAATCCTGTAATCATGGTGCCGTTTATCCACACGAACATGATCCGCTGCACCCCGACATGGCTAAAATAAGTTGTCAGTACAGGTAATCCGGCTTTCCTGTAATCATCTCCGTACATGAGAAGTAAAAGGATAAAATGGGGAACCTGCCAGAGATAGATAAAAAAGGCCAGATATAAGGCTGGTGTCGCAGTTATTTCACCACCGGCGGCTGTCCAGCCGATCACAGGTGGCAGGGCACCAATTACCGACCCGATGAGTAAAGCATATACCGTTCGGTACTTCAGTGGAGTATAAAAGGCATTATACCAGACAAAAGTGAGCATTCCCAGTCCCAGGCTCAGTAAATTTGTTTGCAGGTAAAGAATTATGCTCCCGGCCACAAACAGAAGGATTATTACCGAAAAAGCCTGTGAAATACTGAGCCTGCCGGAAGGCAGCGGACGTTTGCGCGTGCGGGTCATCAGGGCATCAGTTTTTCTTTCCTGGTATTGATTCAGGGCCGATGATGAAGAAGCCAGCAGGAAAACACCCAGCGAGGCCCATAATGCTTTCGCATCGATCACACCAGAATATAAAATATAACCGGTAAGTGTGCTCAGGGTCACGGCAATGGTGATCCTGACTTTGGCTAATTCGACGATCGCAGCAAGGCTGGCGCCCTTACTCCTCTGTTCCGGCATTGGAAAGTGATTTGATATAAAGGATGATCTTTTCAACATCCTCGTCGCTGATCTGATCCTTATATGATGGCATTACGCCTACCATATACCCCTTAACGATCTCTGCATTAGGCTCATAAATAGATTTTCGCAGGTAAGGTTTATCAACGGTGATTGTTTTCTCCTCACCATCAACGATGATAACCTTTTGTGCTCCGTAGAGGTCTTTAAAACTTGACCCCACCAGTTTGCTGCCATCGGTTGAATGGCATCCGATACAGCCATTTGCCCGGGTGATCTCGTACCACATGTCGGCCTGGTTCATCATGCTGTCGGGAGGAAGTGTATACCATTCGTCAAATTCCCCGGGCGAGACAACCTCCAGCTTGGTGATCATGTATGAATGCCTTAATCCGCAATATTCGGCACAAAGGATGTCGTATGATCCCTGTTTCTGAGCAATAAACCACATATAATTATTTCCTCCCGGAACAACATCCTCTTTTATCCTGAATGCCGGGATATACAAATTATGCAGCACATCCTGCGATACCAGGTCGAGTTTTACAGGTTTATTATGTGGCACCACAAGCCTGTCGCTTTTCCGGCCATTATCGTATTCAAAAGTCCAGCTCCACATCCTGCCAATAACCGTAATTTCCATAGCATCATCAGGAACCTGCTTCATGGGTGCATATCCGATATATCCATACCAGAACATCAGCAGGACAATGATGGTGGGAATGAGTGTCCAGATAAACTCCAGCCAGTTATTTCCCTCAATGTTTGCAGCCCTGGGGTGCCTTTTTTTGTTATATCTGATAATAAAATATATCATTACAGCCGTAATGGCTATCAGCAGGAAAACGGAAATGCCGATAATCACCATAAAGGCAGTGTCGACCCCTTCAACAAAATTTGATGCGCCTGAGTACATATGCTTTCCTCCTATCTGTATGAATAATCAAAGAATAATACTGCCAAAACGGAAATAAAGATGAATGCCATTATTCCAGCGAAAATCCTGAACATTACGTTTTCAAATTTAAGATGCATAAAGAAATATCCGACCAGGTATGTCTTCATGCTCGCCACCATCAGTGCGATCACCACGGTAAGGTCGTGAAAATCGAATTGTGCGATCTCAACAGTCACAAATGTGAGGATGAGCAGATCGATCCATATCAGGACATTACTCTTATAGCTTACTATATGTGTTTCGTGTTCACTCATAATCAGATTATTTTATCAGGTATAATAAAGGAAACAGGAATATCCAAATTACATCAACAAGATGCCAGTACAGGCCACTATTTTCAAGGAAGGTGTAATTATCGCGGGTGATCTTTCGCTGTGCAATCCCAATTCCCATAATGGCAAGCAATATGGCCCCGACAACAACGTGCAGGCCATGCAGGCCGGTCATGAAATAATACAGATAAAAAAACTGCGATTCGCCATGACTGAGTTCAAAAAAATGTTCCGTACCCGGAAAGAGTCCATGCTCGATCTTGGCACCCCACTCAAAGTATTTGTTCACCATAAAGGTAAGGGCAGCCAGTATTGTAATGCCCAGGAATATCAATGCATGTTTGCGTTTTCCCATTTGCATGGCCGATATGGCCAGGGCCACGGTAAGGCTGCTGGTGAGAAGCACAACCGTGTTCACGGCACCGAATACCAGGTTAAGCTGGTCCGATGCAGCGTGAAAGGCTTGCGGGTGCATATAGCGGTATACCGCATATACAGTAAAAAGGCCTCCGAAAAGTATTACCTCGGTAAAGAGGAACAGCCACATGCCCATGCGTGAGCCTTCATCATCCCTGTGCATTACATGACCACCCTGTTCAGTTTGTGATGCTGTAGTATTCATAAATTTTATTTACTTGTTATATACGTAGGGTCCCTCTGTTACGATGGGAGTTTCGTCGAAATTATAAAGCGTTGGGGGTGAATCGGTTTGCCAGTCGAGTGTTTTTCCTCCCCATGGGTTTTTAGGCGCTTTTTCGCCTGTGCGTCCGCCTTTGATCAGATTAATGATCATTAGCAGAAGACCTAATGCGAGAATAAATGATCCCACGGTTGATATCACGTTCATTGATGTAAATTCCGGCAAATAATCGTAATACCTTCGTGGCATTCCCATCAGGCCAACAATAAAGAGTGGGAAATACAGGGTATTGAATCCGATTACCAGAAAGATCAGGGCCACATTTGCCCTTCGCTTGTTATACATCCTGCCCCAGATCTTGGGGAACCAATAATGAATTGCACCGAAAAAAACGAAGCCGGTAGCGCCGAACATCACGTAATGGAAGTGAGCAACCACAAAATAGGTATCATGCACATGCACATCGGTAGCAAGTGAGCCCACGACAAGCCCGGTAAGGCCGCCAATCATAAACTGGAAGATAAATGCGATCACATACCAAAAAGGAGGCTGAAGGTCAATAGAACCCTTATAAAGTGTGGCTACCCAGTTAAATACTTTCACTCCGCTCGGAACAGCTACCAAAAAGGTAAGCAGCGAGAAGAAGATCAGCGCCGCTCCGCTCATACCCGAAGTATACATATGATGACCCCAGACAAAATAACCGACAAAGGCTATTGCAAGACTGGAATAAACGATGGCCTTGTATCCAAAGATCGATTTCTTTGCAAAGGTGGGGATGATCTCGGAAACGATGCCCATGGCAGGAAGCACCATGATATAGACTGCCGGATGCGAATAGATCCAGAAAAGGTGCTGGTAGAGAATGGGGTCGCCGCCGATAGCCGGATCAAAGAAGCCAACGCCCAGGGTTCTTTCTGCGACGATCATAAGCAAAGTGATCCCAATAACGGGGGTTGCAAGAACCTGTATCCACGAAGTAGCATACAATGCCCACGGGAAGAGAGGCATTTTAAACCAGGTCATGCCCGGGCAACGCATGCGGTGCATGGTTACGATGAAGTTCAATCCTGTAAGGATGGAAGAAAACCCGAGGATAAATGCGGCCAGCACAGCTATCGTAACATTGGTTCCTGTTTTTACACTGTAGGGAGCATAGAATGTCCAGCCCGTATCGGGAGGGCCTTCACCAAAAAAAAGCGTTCCCAGGGCCAGCAGGCCACCGATCAGATAAAGATACCAGGAAACAAGGTTCAGGCGGGGAAAAGCCACATCAGGAGCCCCGATAAGTAAGGGTAGTGCAAAGTTTCCGAAAATAGCCGGAATACCAGGTATAATGAACAAAAAGATCATGATCACCCCATGCAAGGTAAACACACTGTTATATATTTGTGCGGTCATGATGGTCTCTCCCGGAGCAATCAGCTCCAAACGCATTAGCATTCCGAGTAGGAAAGCCACAATAAAGAAACCTACCACCCCCCAGAAATACAAAAGGGCAATGCGTTTATGGTCGTGGGTAAAGATCCATGAGGCGATACCCTTTCGGGCATCATAAAAACTCACGTATTCGCGTTCCTGGCTTGCTTTATCCATATTCATTTATTTAAATTTTTTCGTGAAAGTCTTGCGCTTGCTGAACAGTAAATAGATAAAGAATACTGCCACAAAGAACAATATCAGGGTGGCCGTAACCTTGGTTATATTAAAAACATATGACTTCCCCTCGGGATCATACGAAAAACAATACTGAAGCACCTTATTGATGGTGGGGCCCGAACGTCCCTTCGAGGCTTCAACGATTGCCATTTTCAGGTCGAAAGGCAAAAAATATGTACCATAAAGGTAACGGGTAACCTTGGCTTCGGGGCTGATGGCGATGATCGCAGCCGCATGCACAAAATCTTCACCCTGTTTAATAAAGTGATATCCAACACTATTGGTTAATGTGTGAATATTGGCACTATCGCCAGTAAGCCACATCCATGCCTCTTCATTGATTTCTTTTTTCACCTGTTTCACGTAGTTTACCTTCTTGTCGCGAGCCAGTTCCGGAGTTTCCTCAGGATTAAAACTTACAGTGAGTATCTGGTAATCCTCGCCCAGTTCAAGATCCATCCTTGTGATAACATCAGCTATGCCATCAAGCAGCGGACTGCAAATGCCAGGACAGGTATAGTATACCAGCACAAGAACACTTGGCTTGTCGATGAGCGAAACAAGAGAGACGAGCTCGCCCTGTTCAGTATAAAACCGGGCGTCGGCAGGAAGAACAGTATCCAGTTTTTCGTAGATCCCGATCATCTCACTGTTCTCAATGTATTGGGCCTGCATTGAAAAGAAAAGCGAACACGACAGGATAAGCAGTAAAAACTTTTTCATATAATTAATCGGTTAAAGATTGTTTTCCATCCAAAAATAATAAAAAACCGATTCAATCGGTTATCATTCCGATTATACTTCAATACCAAATACAGGCAATGAAGTACCCGTTTCCAAAATTATAAAATCATCTACATATTTACTTAAAAAATACTGTATTTGTAATAATCCTAAATAAGGGGTCCCAAATGCCATATGCGGTTCAGCATGCTGAGGTTGATCCTGTCCGTAAGTATCCGGGATTATTATCAGTGGCGATCGATCAGATTTAAGATAAATTTATTAGCTTTGTTACAAACTTAACCACAATTCTACCTGTATGAAAAAAATTCTCATTCTCCTTTTTGCAGTGATTCTGATTGCTGCATGCAACAGCGCACCGAATAAAGGTCAGACTGAAGCGGAAAATACTGAACAAACAACTGCACCGATGGATGATATCGAAGTAGCAGTGATTGATGTTACGGGCATGCACTGTGCTGCATGTGAAAAAACAGTCAACTCGGCCCTCACCGATATCGATGGTGTTGAAGAGGCTACAGTATCGCTCGATTATGAACAGGCCAAAGTAAAATATTCTCCTTCTAAAGTAAATATCGATGATTTTAAGGCTGCCATCGAAGGCAAGGGCTATGGGGTGGCAAAGATTGAGATACTGAAAAGCAATGATCAATCTGCCCCTCCGGCAGAATAAAACCGCAGACAGGAAAATATATATAGTTCAGAATGGCGGGTCATGATGGCCTGAAATTTTATAATTTACGTACAGGAAAGTATGAAGAAAAATATCTTTGTAAGGGTTTTCAACTTCTACTACGACGGTTTCAGGAATCTTAGTCCGGTCGGGAAAAGATTATGGATCATCATTCTGATCAAACTTTTTATCATGTTTGCCATTCTGAAGCTGTTTTTCTTCCCTGATTTCTTAAAAACCAACTTCAATTCTGATCAGGAGCGGAGTGATCATGTTATAGAACAACTTACTAAAACCAATTAGCACTATGGAAAATGTTGATTTTGCATTGATCGACTGGTCGCGTTTACAGTTTGCAGTTACAGCAATGTTTCACTGGATATTTGTTCCGCTCACCCTCGGTCTGGCTTTCATTATTGCCATAATGGAGTCGATATATGTAAAAACAGGCAATCCTGAGTGGAAAAAGATCACCAGGTTCTGGATGACATTATTTGGGATCAATTTCGCCATCGGCGTAGCCACCGGGATCATTCTTGAATTTGAATTTGGAACGAACTGGTCGAATTACTCCTGGTTTGTGGGTGATATTTTTGGTGCACCACTTGCCATAGAAGGGATCATGGCATTTTTTCTGGAATCGACCTTTATTGCCGTGATGTTTTTCGGATGGAACAAGGTAAGCAAGAGATTCCACCTTGTCTCCACCTGGCTGGTAGCTTTCGGTGCCAATCTTTCAGCCTTGTGGATCCTGGTAGCCAATGCCTGGATGCAATCGCCTGTGGGCATGAAGTTCAATCCCGACACAGCGAGAAATGAGATGATCAATTTCTGGGAAGTACTTTTCTCGCCTGTCGCCATCAATAAATTTTTTCATACTATTACTTCGGGCTACGTGCTTGCAGCAATCTTTGTGATTGGGATCAGTTCATGGTACCTGCTCAAAAAACGCCACACCATATTCGCCAAACGCAGCATTGTGGTTGCCGCAGTATTCGGCCTGATCATGTCGTTGCTAAACATTTATTCCGGCGACGAATCGGCGCGGGTGATTGCCCGTGTGCAGCCCATGAAATTTGCCGCCATGGAGGGGATGTATGAAGGACAAACCAATGCTCCGCTTGTAGCGATCGGATTTCTGGAAAAAATTGACCCCGACAGGCATAATATCAATGAACGGGAATTTGCCTTCTCGATCGAGATCCCCAACATGCTTTCGTACATGGCTTTCCTTGAAGCGGGAGCCTATGTGCCAGGCATAAAGAACCTTATCCATGGATATGTTGATAATAACGGAAACAATGTTCTGCCATATGGTGAACGTATGGAGCGTGGCCGGATAGCCATCAAAGCCCTGCACGATTATAAGGAAGCAAAAAATATGGCTGAAAAAAGCCTCGAAAGCGAAATGGTAAGGTTATCCTATATGGAAAAAGCTGATTCCTTATATGCTTTATTTTCTGATCCTGATTGGGTCGACAATCATTTTGCATATTTTGGTTATGGATATTATGATGATGCCGGCGACCTCATTCCCAACGTGCCGGTCGCATTTTACTCATTCCACCTGATGGTGATCCTTGGAGGTTTATTTCTCCTGATCTTCATCCTTACACTCGGCAGTGTATTGCGTAACACCATCGAAAAGCGGAAATGGCTCCTCTGGCTGGGCGTTTTGGCCATTCCCCTGCCCTATCTGGCCGGTCAGCTCGGCTGGCTGCTGGCAGAAATGGGGCGGCAGCCCTGGGTGATCCAGGATCTGATGCCAACCCTGTCGGCAGTTACCAAAAACACCGCTGGCAATGTGCAGATCACGTTCTGGATGTTCGTATTTACTTTCACCATTTTATTGATCGCAGAGCTGAAGATCATGTTAACCGTAATTAAAAAAGGACCTAAAGAAGAAGGAGGACATTAAGATGTTTGAAACACTATCACATTTAGCACTTCAGCAGTACTGGTGGATCATCATATCTGTCCTTGCTGCATTACTGGTATTCCTGATGTTTGTGCAGGGTGGCCAAACGCTGATCTATTCGCTCGGAAAGACGAAAATGCAAAGAACCATCCTGATCAATGCCCTGGGCCGTAAGTGGGAGTTTACTTTTACCACACTCGTAACTTTTGGAGGGGCATTTTTTGCGTCCTTCCCACTCTTTTATGCAAGCAGCTTCGGGGGTGCCTACTGGGTATGGATAATCATACTTTTTGCATTTATCGTACAGGCAGTTTCTTATGAATTTCGCACCAAAGCAGGTAATTTTCTGGGCAGGAGAACCTATGAAGGATTCCTTTTTGTCAATGGTTTGCTGGGTACGGTACTGATTGGCACTGCTGTTGCGACTTTTTTTACCGGATCGCCCTTCAAACTGAGCGTTCTTAACCAGGTAGAATGGGAAAGTGCTTATCGCGGACTTGAACTGGCATTCGACTTTACCAGATATCCTGTTTTTATAAATCTCTCGCTCGGTCTTGCAGTGTTTTTTCTTGCCAGAGTGCTTGCCGTGCTTTATTTTATGAATTCGGTTGATGAAGAAAACATCACACTCCGCCTTAAGAAAGCCCTGATCAGAAATGCAGCTCCTTTTCTGTTTTTCTTTCTGTTCTTTCTGGTTAACCTGCTCGTAATGAAAGGCTATGCTGTGGATCCCGACACCAGGATGGTCTCGCCCGAGGCATTTAAATACCTTCACAACTTCCTGCAAATGCCTGTGGTACTGATCATCTTTCTGTTGGGGGTGTTGTTTGTGCTGATGGGGATCATCCGGCCCCTGGTGAATTACGAAAAATGCCATACCAAAGGGATCTGGGCTGCCGGTATTGGTACCATCCTCACAGTTTTTGCACTTTTCCTTGTAGCAGGATTTAACAATACTGCCTTTTATCCATCTTACACCAACATCCAGAGCTCACTAACCATCGAAAATGCTTCGTCGAGCCATTATACCCTTACGGCAATGAGTTATGTGTCGCTGCTCGTACCTTTCATTTTTGCGTATATCTGGTATGCCTGGAAGTCGATCAGCAATAAGAAGATCACCGCCGGGGAAATGGGAGAAGATACTCATGTTTATTAACCGAAAATACTTTTGATTATGTACCTGAGAGAAATATTATGGCTGATCGGCTGGCCCGTGCTTATTTACCTTAGTTACCGGCTGGTTCTCATGGCCCTTAAAAAATTTGAAAAGAAAAACGCTGAAAATAATCAGTAAATTACTTTAATTTATTGGAAAGCATCATGTTCGCATGCCATGGAGGGCGCATGCAGTGCATGGTGCTTTTTGTTTTCAGGAATACCCCGCCGGAGGGGGAGATGGGGGGATGGGGAGAGGGAATGATGAACATGGAAGTTTTAAAATTTACACTTTACAATTTACAAGTTTTACACCTGCGCCAGTTAAAATAAGCTGTCATCCTGACCCCTCCCGAGTGCCCGGGATCGGGGGAAGGACCTCCCAGCGTTGTGCAGTAAATTAGTTTAATGCACCTGCCAGCGTTTTGCAGAACATTCGGCAATCCCTCGACTGCCGTTCGGGATAACAATTCAAGGTTTTGCTTAAAGGAATAAGGGCGCGGCGCACAATAACTAATTTCTTTGGAGCGCCGCGCCCTTATTACATTTCCCACGGATATCGTTGTCATCGCGGGCGAAGTCGAGCGGCCCCACAATTCTGATATCTGATATCAAATATCTGATCTCTGATTATAAGCCATAAAGCCACCGAGTTCTCGGGGCAGGCATGAAACCCTGTCCACCTGCGCCTCTCATCATCCGAAGCCCCGGAGAAGGATGAAAAGCTTCGGTGGATGCGAAAACACTGAAACACTGAATCACTGAAACACCAAAAATAAATATTAACTTTGCAGGTACTAACCATAATAATCAATTGATGAAAAAAACTATTCTTCTGACTGTATTTACAGTTGTATTCAGCCTGTATGTCTCTGCACAGGGAACAAACAAAACAGCAACGCCTGACTATGCCGATCATCCATACTGGATTGAGATGATGCAGGATCCGGGTGTAAATTTCTTCGACGTACAGCATGCTTTCTACACCTATTGGGAAGGCCGTGAGATCACCAGAAGCAACGGATATAAGCCATTTAAGCGATGGGAATACCGCATGCGCTGGCGCGTCAAGCCTAATGGCGACCGCTACCCTGAAAACCACGTATGGAATGAGTACCATAAATTTATGGAAAATAACCCGGCTGCAAAATCCCCTTCGGGCGACTGGGAAAACCTCGGACCGTTTACGATCCCCAACGGCAAAGGGTATCGCGGTCTGGGAAGGCTGAATGCCATTGCTTTTCACCCAACCGACCCTGACATCATTTTTGCCGGGGCTCCGGCCGGAGGTTTATGGATTACACATGATGGTGGTGCAAGCTGGACCAGCTATTGCGATGGCCTCCCTACCCTGGGTGTTTCGGCCATTGCCGTTGACTATACAAACCCCGACATCATTTATATGGGTACCGGCGACCGTGATGCCGGTGACGCAGCAGGCATAGGCGTATTGAAATCAACTGATGGAGGCATAAACTGGAGTAATGCCAATACAGGTATTGAAAACCGCACTGTTGGTAGAATGATCATGCACCCAACAAATCCTGACATCCTTTACATTGCCACAAATTACGGCATCTATATTACAACCGATGCAGCCCAGAGCTGGACACAGCAGATCGGCGGCAATTTTAAGGAAATTGTATTCAAAGAAAATGACCCTGCAACCTTATTCGCAAGTAAAAGCGGCGATTTTTATAAAACCACCGATGGCGGTAATACTTGGAATAAGATCACGAACGGACTCTCAACCGGTGCACGTGGAGTGATCGCAGTTACTCCTGCAAATACAGAAGTTGTTTACTTCCTCGTTACGGGTGATTCTGAATTCGATGCCTTATACCGTTCAACAGATGCAGGCGACAGTTTTACTGAAATGTCAGATTCGCCCAACATTATGAGCTGGGGTTGTGAAGGCGGCAGTGGCGGCCAGGCCTGGTATGACCTCGATATCGCTGCCGATCCGCTCAACGAAAACATCATCTTTGCCGGCGGCGTAAACTGCTTCAAATCATCCGATGGAGGAGCTACCTGGCAGATCAGCTCCCACTGGTGGGGCGATTGCGGCGTGCCGGCCGTGCATGCCGACCTCCATGTACTTGAGTATAACCCCGTTGATGGCAGGCTATATGCCGGAAACGACGGTGGCATTTACTGGACTGCCAATGGCGGAACAAACTGGACTGTGATCACCGACGGGATGCCCATCAGCCAGGTGTACAAAATTGGCCAGAGTGCTACGGTAAAAGACCTGGTAATCAATGGATATCAGGATAACGGAACATCAACCTATAATGGTAATGGCTGGGATTTTACACGCGGCGGCGATGGCTTCGAATGTATTATCGACCACACAGAACCACAATACAGCTACGCATCACTTTATTATGGCAGCGTTGCACGCTATCTTAACAATAACTTTCAAACGGTCGTGTGTGAAAATGGCCAGTATGGCATCGACGAATCAGGAGCCTGGATCACACCATTTATTCTTGATGAACATAATGCCAATGTGATGTTTATCGGATATAAAAATATATGGCGCAGTAATAATGTAAAAGCAGGCAGCAACCAGATAAGCTGGAAAAAGATCTCGGATAACCTTGGTGGCACCAACGGAAACAACATGGCCGTGCTGGAACAATCGCCGGCCAATACCAATATACTCTACGCCGGCAGGTATGACGATAAAGTGTTCAGAACTGATGATGCATTCAGCAGCAATCCGCTATGGTACAATATCACACAATTTTTGCCGCAAGTTGCAACACCCGGCGATATTGAAGCACATCCCCACGACGAAAACATTGTGTACATTCTTTTGAATTCGAGTGTTTATAAAAGCGAGGACAAAGGACTCAGCTGGACCGACATTAGCGGATCACTTCCCGATGTGCATAAAACTTCCATCGCCTTTTACAAAAACAGCAATGAAGGACTTTACGTAAGTTCTGATCTGGGCGTTTTTTACAAAGAAGAAGGCATGGACGACTGGATATGGTTTAATGATGGTCTTCCGGTTGATGCTTCGGTAAATGAAATTGAAATATTCTATCATCCCGACAGTATCAGCAAGGATGTTATCCGTGCAGGTACTTATGGCAGAGGCATGTGGAGCTCTGACCTGTGGTCGGGTGCCCCCACTGCAGCCTTCACAAGCTCCGAAACACTGATCCCCCCCGGTTGTTCAGTTGATT
Source organism: Bacteroidales bacterium (assembly GCA_032250805.1). GTDB lineage: Bacteria > Bacteroidota > Bacteroidia > Bacteroidales > B18-G4 > B18-G4. The sequence goes on along the minus strand of JAVVEM010000003.1, from coordinate 20,029 downwards.
TTTATGACCAGTCGGGCGGAGTACCGCATTATTTTGAGTGGACATTTGAAGGCGCGAATACAGTTTCATCAAGCGATAAAAACCCACAGGGCATCAGCTATGATGTGCCCGGATTCTTTGAGGTGAAATTAAAAGTAATGAATGACCATGGAGAAGATTCGCTGATTATGGCTGCATACATTGAAGTGAGTGAAACGATACTTCCGGAAGTTGATTTTACTGCTGACGAATTGATCCCCTGCGCTTCGGATGTGGTTCATTTTACCGACCAAAGCCTGAATTGCCCCAATTCATGGCAATGGCAGTTTAACCCCGGCACTGTGACCTTCCTTGATGGAACGAGTGAAACCTCACAGCATCCGGTAGTGAAGTTCAACGAGGCAGGTTCGTATTCTGTCACGCTCATTGCTGAAAATTCAAATGGTCAGAGCTATCTCACCCGGAATGATTATATCCACATTGGCGGCATGCCCCTGCCTTACGAGGAAACCTTTGAAAATGGCAGCCTTGACGATGCCGGCTGGACCATTGAAAACCCCGACATGAAAATTACATGGGAAATGACTGAAGTGCAAGGCAACAGCCCGGGAAGCAATGCAGCCTGGATCAACATTTTTAATTACTACTCCTTTGGTCCGCGCGATTATCTGGTATCACCGCCCCTCGACCTGAGTGCATTCAATTCGGTAGGCATTATGTTTGAGCATGCTTATGCCAGCAGGTTTTCACTTGAAGATAGTTTGATCGCTTCCGTTTCTGACGATTGTGGTGCTACCTGGACCCGCATCTATGCTGCATCACTTGAGGAACTGGAAACAAGCCCCGAAACTGAGGAGTCGTTTGTTCCGCAAAGTGCCGACGACTGGTGCGGTTCGGGCTATGGCGTTGATTGCAATATCCTCGATCTTACCCCCTGGGCCGGCCAGAGCGGTATAAAAATCCGCTTCGAATCATTTGGCCGTTACGGGAACAATATCTACATTGACAATGTACAGGTTTCAAATGCTGTTGCCATAAACGAGCCAACTGACAGGGATGCCGGGATCCTTATTTATCCCAATCCTTCGGATGCAACATTTAACATTGTACTTCCCGAAAGGAATGGATCAGTAAGCATGCAGGTAAGCGATATGCATGGAAAAGTGCTTTACTCTGCGATTATCGGCATGAATGAAAATACTGCCATTTTTGACGGATCAAACTTCAGGCCGGGAATTTATGTCATGCAGTTTACTGCTTCCGGCTTTAGTGTAAACAAAAAGATCATCATTCAATAAGCTTGTGCAACTCTTTTATGCACCGGAATTGCAGGGAGACCATTATACCCTGAGCGAGCAGGAATCAAAGCACTGTTTAAAGGTTTTACGCATGCACACAGGCGATCAGGTCATGCTCACGGATGGTATTGGAGGTATGTATACAGGACAGCTCGCCAACGAAGACCACCGGCGGTGCGAAGTGAAAATAATCAGGCACGAAAAAGATTTTGGCAAAAGAAATTTCTATCTGCATGTCGCTATCGCCCCCACAAAAAACATAAACCGTTTTGAATGGTTTCTGGAAAAAACAACAGAGATAGGGATTGATGAGATCACTCCATTGATCTGTATGCGTTCGGAGCGAAGGGCAGTAAAAACTGAACGCCTCGAAAAAGTGATCATTGCAGCAATGAAGCAATCCATAAAGGCATATCACCCCATACTGAACGGACAAATGGATTTTAAAACCTATGTTTCGGCAAAGCGCGAAGGCGAAAAATATATTGCCTATGTGGAAGAAGGCGACCATCCGCCCCTGCAAACGCTTTGCAAGCCCGGGCAGCACACTACCATCCTGATAGGCCCTGAAGGCGATTTTAGTCCCGAAGAAGTAAGGATGGCAACAGAAAATGGATACAGCACCGCAAGCCTTGGCAAGAGCAGGCTGCGCACCGAAACTGCCGGAATTGTTGCCTGTCATACGCTTGCGTTGATAAATGAAGGGAAAAAGAGATAAATACAATACCAATTTTCGTTGTACAATATATTGCAGCTATTTTTGGTTTTATACAATTGAAGTGTAACAGATTTTATTAAATGACAAAGTCAATTATCATATTCTTCCTTACAGTTCTGCTGCATCTTTCAACAACAGCCCAGGTGCAGATCGCGCTGTTAAAATACAGTGGCGGAGGCGACTGGTACGCCAATCCAACATCATTGCCCAACCTCATCAAATTTTGCAACGAAAACCTCGGCACCGGCATGGCAGCCAATTACGCAACTGTTGAGGTGGGGAGTCCTGATATTTTTAATTATCCCTTTATTCATATGACGGGTCATGGGAATGTTGTTTTTTCAGCCCAGGATGTAAAAAATTTAAGGGATTATCTGATTTCCGGGGGATTTTTACATATCGATGACAATTATGGTCTTGATAAATTCATCCGGCCACAGATGAAAAAGGTATTTCCGGAACTTGATTTTGTCGAACTCCCGTTCGACCATCCCATCTATCACCAGGAATACAGTTTCCCGAAAGGTTTGCCAAAGGTGCATGTACATGATGATAAAAGCCCGCAGGGTTTTGGGCTGCTCTTTGAGGGCAGGCTGGTATGCTTTTATACCTATGAATGCGACCTCGGCGATGGCTGGGAAGATGCTGCCGTGCATAACGATTCGGAAGAAACACGCCTGAAAGCGCTGAAGATGGGAGCCAATATTCTGCAGTTTGCTTTTACTCAGTAGCAGCCATACATCGAACAAAGTTCTGAACGCATAGCCGGGAAACCTAACCCGGCATACAACCAGACCATTAAGAGATCACAAACGGGCATTAAAAAAAGGATATCCCTGTATTGAGAAATATCCCTTTTTCATTTTTGTTTAAGACTTGATTAAGGACAATAAAAAAAGCCCGGATGAAGGTTAGTTGCTGGCAGCTTCTGAGTATAAGATTTGGCAATGCTTTCAATATCCGGGCTAACTGTAAACAAAAATAATACATTATTTACATATTCGCAAGTTTTTTACGAAAATTCGTTAAGTTTTTTTCAACATTTGTTAATTATTACTGAAATCATGTGTTAAAGCCCTGATCTGATCTTCGATCACTTTAATGCGGGATTCGGCATCGGCCTGCTTTTTTCGTTCTTTGGCCACAACCTGTTCGGGGGCATTATCAACAAATCGTGCATTACTTAATTTTTTCTGAACGCCGGCAAGGAAACCCCGTGTATATTTCAATTCGGCTTCAAGCTTTTCGATCTCCGCACCGATATCGATATTCCCTTCCAGGGGGATGTAAAACTCTGTTGATCGAATAATAAAGGATACCGCACCTTCTTTCTTATCATCAGTATAGCCAAGTTCCGATATCCTGCAGAGTTTCTTCACAACCGGGTCGAAAGTAGTTTGTGCCTTTGCTCCTTCGTTTTTTCTGATGAGCAGCTTAAGTTCATCCTTATTGGGTATATTTTTTTCTTTCCTCATCTTCCTGACACCCATGATCACTTCTTTTACATAGTCAAATTCATCAAGCATGGGGCGGTTCACTTCCGAAGCTGAGGGCATTTCCTTTATCATGATACAATCTTCATCTTTTCTTTCGCCAAGTTTGTGCCATATCTCTTCGCTTATGAACGGCATGAAGGGATGCAGTACTTTCATCAGGTCTTCGAAAAAGGCTATTGTAGCCAGAAAGGTGTCTTTATCAACTGCAGTCTTATAAGCTGGTTTAACCATTTCGAGATACCAGGAGCAGAAGTCATCCCAAATTAATTTATATACAGCCATAAGAGCATCGGATATCCGGTATTTCGAAAAATGATCGTCGATTATCGCCAGGGCATCATTCAGGCGGCTCCGGAACCATTCGGCCGAAACCTTCGATTCTTCCGGTTGAGCCAGGTTTTCATCAACCCGCCAACCCTTAACCAGGCGCAATGCGTTCCATATCTTGTTGCTGAAGTTTCTTCCCTGTTCGCACAGCGCTTCATCAAAAGGCAGGTCATTACCTGCAGGCGAAGTAAGCAACATCCCTACCCTCACCCCATCAGCGCCGTACTTGCCGATCAGCTCTATCGGGTCGGGTGAATTACCCAGTGATTTCGACATTTTTCTTCCCAGCTTATCCCGAACGATGCCTGTAAGGTAAACGTTTTTAAATGGAATTTCGTTTCGGTATTCCAGTCCGGCCATGATCATGCGTGCTACCCAGAAAAATAATATCTCGGGAGCAGTAACAAGGTCATTGGTAGGATAATAATAGTTGATCTCCTCATTATCGGGGTGCCGGATACCATCAAAAACGGAAATCGGCCACAGCCATGAAGAAAACCAGGTATCGAGTACGTCTTCATCCTGCTTCAGGTCGTTAACAGTAAGCGAATGATCACCACTTGCTTCTTTGGCCATGGCCAGGGCTTCCTCAACAGATGTGGCTACAAAAAACTCTCCATTATCAAGGTAATAAGCAGGTATTTGCTGGCCCCACCACAACTGGCGCGAGATGCACCAGTCACGCACATTTTCCATCCAGTGCCGGTATGTATTTTTGAATTTTGCAGGATGGAATCTGATGGTATCGTTCATCACCACTTCGAGGGCGGGCTTCGCCATATCTTCCATTTTCAGGAACCACTGCAGCGAAAGCTTTGGTTCTATCACCTCATCGGTGCGTTCCGAAAAGCCTACTTTATTTAAATAATCTTCGGTTTTTACCAGAAACCCGCCATTCTCAAGGTCGAGGGTGATCATTTTACGCACCTTAAAGCGATCCATGCCGACATACAATTCGGCTTTTTCGCTAAGGGTCCCGTCAGCATTGAAGATGTCGATTGTTTTCAGCTTATGCCTGATCCCGATCTCATAGTCGTTAATATCATGTGCCGGGGTGATCTTCAGGCACCCGGTGCCAAATTCCATATCGACATATTCATCAAAAATAACCGGTACGACCCTGTTAACGAGAGGAACGATCACCTTTTTCCCTTTGAGATGAGTAAAACGCTTGTCGTTGGGGTTAACGCACACGGCGGTATCGCCCAGTATGGTTTCGGGGCGTGTAGTAGCGATGCTTACCCATTCATCTTCAGCATCAACGATCTTATACCGAAGATAATACAATTTTGAATTTACTTCCTTATAGACCACTTCTTCGTCAGAAAGGGCCGTAAGCGCTTTAGGATCCCAGTTAACCATTCGCACGCCTCTATAAATCAATCCTTTATTATAAAGATCAACAAATACCCTGATCACTGATTCGTAGAGTACTTCATCCATGGTGAAGCGCGTGCGCTCCCAGTCGCACGAAGCTCCGAGCCTTTTAAGCTGCTCAAGGATGATACCGCCATGTTTCGTTTTCCATTCCCATGCATGATCCAGAAATTCTTCTCTTGTAAGTTCCGATTTACTGATCCCCCGCTCCTTCAGGGCAGCAACAACCCTTGCTTCGGTGGCGATAGAGGCGTGATCAGTACCGGGCAACCATTCAGCATTAAATCCGAGCATGCGGGCACGACGCACCAGAACATCCTGTATGGTATTGTTGAGCATATGACCCATATGCAGCACACCTGTAACATTGGGGGGCGGGATTACAATCGTATAGGGCTCACGTTCGTCGGGCCTGGAACTAAAATACCCTTTTTCCATCCAACAGGAGTACCATTTTTGCTCAATATTGGCCGGATCATATTTACTGGCGATATTCATGTATTACATTTTTTGAAGACGCAAAATTAGCAAAAATAATGGTTAAGCCCCCAGTATTTAGGGCATAAAGAAAAGGCCGCCGGCAGAATTTGCCGGCGGCCTTTTAGAATTATATGGCGAAGCGGATCAATCTCCGCTGTTGGGGTCTCCTTCGCAATTGCTATGCCCATGGCCACACGACAGGGCCTGCATGATCCCGCCAAAGGGAAATTCTTTGATGTCGATATCTCCTTTAATCTGTATCATCAACAAGGAATTTTCTCCATTCATCAGAAAAATAAATTCGCTGATGTTGCCGCTTTTTCGTTTGCTGGCATATAAACCCACATTTTCGCCGTCGTTGGCATGAACATGGATGAGTGCTGCATAATCTTTATCGCGAATGATATCATAAGTCTCATTAAAAAAGGCATTCCGAATGCCGGGACTGGAAGATGCCGAATCGCCTTTTATGATCCTGACCTTATCAATACTGGCCATGGCCTGGTCAAAGGCCTCGCCTTTCATTTTGAATTCGTCAGAAAACTCAGTCGACCCGGGATTGATCTCCTTCATGGTGAGCCCCTGATTCCAGTCGTATTTCTTCAGGAACCTGTCGAGTGGAGAACGTTGCCCGAAACTGGTAAGGGCAAACAGCGTAAGAAATATCAGTACAAATGTTCTCATATTACCGGATTTAGCAATTATTCGTCGTCTTTGCTTTCGTTTTGTTTGTTTTTACCAAACTGCCCCATATGCTCAAGGCCCATATTATTCGATACTTTAGAGATAGTTTTCATATCGAGATCGCCAAAAATGCTGATAAATCCGGCTTCATCTTTCGAGTCGATCAGGACAAGGAATTCTTTGAACAATTCGCCTTCCTGGCGGGCAACGAAGCGTACTTTTTCATCCTTTTCATCAACCACCATAAGTTCTTTGAATCCATTCAGGTCAAATGCCCGGAGATCTTTTTTAAAGGATTTAAAATCACTGTTGTTTTCATCGGCATTTTCAAACATGACAATACGGATAAATTCAAGTTTTGCCATTGCATCTTTCATTTCATTCATCTCTTTGGCATCTTCTCCCTCAAAATTCATTTGCGCGATCATACCAAAAAGTTCTTTGGTGATATGAACCGTTGTAATGCCTTCCATTCCGCTGTATTTTTTATACAACTTTTCAGTAACACTTTCCTGTGCCTGAGCAAAAGGAACAGTGAAAACTACTGTTAATAATACAATTATGAACTTTTTCATTGTTTTAAGTTATTTTGCACCCTGTTCAGGTGCCGGGTTTATAATTAGATTTGTTATTTGATTAAATTTCGAAACAGCCGCGGTTTTTTCCATACCGTTGTCGAATTTTTTTACGGTCGTAAGATCATCAATTCCTTTGTTAAAGCGGGTAACCTTGCTCATTGGCTTTGTTCCCTGCATAAACTTATCTGATACGAAATAAAGCACCCTGCTTGCTTCAGCAAATGCTTCTTCGGCCTCAGCTGAGGTTGCTGAGTTGCGGGCCAGCGGATCAAAACGGATAAATACGGTTATTAAAATGAGTATTGTTGCCGCAACGCTTGCAACATAATATATTACCGAACGTCTGGATACTTTTTTACTGCGCTCATGGTTCCCGATTGCTTCAAATAAAGCCTTATCGAAATCATCCGGCAGTTGTGCATTTTTTTCTTCTTCGTAAAGCAAAAACTGTGCTTTGAGATCAACCAGGTGCGGAGGAAGTGATTCCTGACGGAAATATTCCCTCAAAACCCCTTCCTCAGTGAGGGAGGTTTCTCCGTGGAAATACCGTTCCAATATCTTTTCAATTCTTTGAGAATTCATAATTATTCAGTTTTATCAGGGTATCACGAATTTTCTTTCTTGCACGCGAAAGGTTCACCCTTACATTATTCAGACTAAGCCCAAGCACCTCCGCTATTTCATCAAAATCGCATTCCTCCACATCGCGCATATGGATCACCATTTTTTGCTGCTCAGGAAGCGATTCCATCGCCTGCCGAACCATTTTCATGGTGTCGCTGAGCTCGGTATTATGATATGGTGTCCGGTTGTCGATCATTTCGTTTGTTTCGTCCAGTATTTCCTTCTTTGACGAAGGTGATTTAATTTTGTCGAGGCACAGGTTCCGGGTCATCGTCATGGCAAATGCTTCTATGCTTCTGTATTCTTTCAGTTTTTCTTTCCCCGACCACAGTCTCAGAAAGATCTCCTGCACGATATCCTGAGCTTCTTCAGGTTCTCCCATAAACCGCAGGGCAAAACGATAAAGCTTGTTCTTTATCGGGAGTACCTCGGATTTGAATTCTTCTGTGGTCATGACATTGGTAAGACGATGAATGATCAAAGATATTACAGACTGCGGAGAATTATTTTATAATTCAGCAATTTTGAAAAATTTGCTCAGGAAATTTCAGGCCTGATCCGTTAACTTTATTTGAACCGATTCTTGATTGCTGCGGGCTGATGAACTTCCATTTGCATAACATTTATTTTTAATTATTTTTGTAAGCTGTTCGGCCAAAATGAATCGCAAAAAACAGATATCAAACAAATACTAACCAAAAACTGAGATTATGTTAAAAGGACATCCGAAAGGACTTCTGGTAGCTTTCTTTGCCAACATGGGAGAAAGGTTTGGCTTTTATACAATGATGGCCTGCCTGGTATTCTATCTACAGGCTAAATACAATATGTCGGCATCAACTGCCGGCGATGTATACAGCTGGTTTTACTTCGGCATTTATGGAGCTGCCTTGATCGGGGGCTTAATTGCAGACGGTACAAGGAACTATAAAGGAACCATATTTTTTGGCATCCTGACCATGCTGGGAGGATACATCATTATGACCGTTCCAGGGCTGACATTGCCGGTAACCATTGCCGGATTATCAGTTATTGCCCTTGGCAACGGCCTTTTCAAAGGTAACCTCCAGGCTATTGTGGGACAAATGTATGACGATCCCAGGTACGAAAAATTAAGAGACTCCGCATTCAGCGTCTTCTACATGGGGATCAATATGGGCGCCCTGGTGGCTCCATTTGCCGCTAATGGTATTCGTAACTGGTACCTCAGGTCGCAGGGATTTTCATACAATGCCGACCTGCAGTCGTATGCTGCTAAATTTAACATCGGCGAGTTGCCCCTGATCCATACCATTGATTACACAGGAATTGGTAATATCGTATCAGAAACCCAGCAACTCGAGGGTTTTGCATCATTATCCTCAAACATGATGGGAACCAATTTCGACAGTCTTACGCTTTTTGTAAGGCAATACCTCGAATCATTTGCAACCGGTTACAACTATGCTTTTGGTATCGCAGCCGGGTCGATGGTCATCAGTCTTGTGATCTTCTCGATCTTCAGAAACATGCTTCCCGACAAAACAAAAGAAGCCCATGCTGATACTGCGGGAGCCGGTGCTGAAGGCAGACCAGCTGTAAAGATCGGTGCCGGTAACCTGGCAAAGATCTTTGTTTCGCTCGGGTTTATGGCAGCCACAGCAATCCTGTTCCATTTTCTGTTTGACAAATTCTCGCTGGGTATGGCTATTGGATTGTTCTTCGCCTTCGTGTCGTGGATTTATATGAGCTCGACAAAGGAAGAACGACCACGGCTTAATGCGTTGCTGCTTGTGTTCATGGTTGTGATATTCTTCTGGATGTCGTTCCATCAAAATGGTTTAACCCTCTCCATGTTCGCAAGAGATTATACCAATGATGCCGTGCCACCGGTAACCAACATGTTATTCACCCTGCCAAGCCTGTTATGTATTTTTGCCTTTATTCTCGGCCTGGTACAAGTTTTAAAACGCAATAACAAAAGCCGCAACAGATTGATCGGCATTGGAGCTATGGCCGCAGGTGCCGGTGTGGGATATTACCTGTTTTCAAATTTCGATAGCCAGAATCCTATCGAGCCCGAAATATTCCAGTCGTTCAACCCCATATTCATTGTTTTCCTCACACCAGTCATCCTGGCACTGTTCAGCTGGCTGCGCAAACGAAATATTGAGCCCTCAACACCAAGGAAGATTGGTATCGGTATGATACTGGCAGGTTTGGGATTCGTTGTAATGATTCTCAGCTCTGTCGACCTTCCCTCGCCATCGAGCCTTGCCGGTGCACCTTCACCCGAAAGGGTTTCGGTATACTGGCTGATCAATACCTACCTGGTACTGACAATTGCTGAGCTATTCCTCAGCCCGATGGGGATTTCCTTTGTTTCGAAAGTATCACCTTCACGCTTCCAGGGCTTAATGCAGGGCGGCTGGCTGCTTGCCACTGCCGTTGGGAATAAACTCCTGTTTGTGGGAAGTACACTATGGGAGACAACAGACCTTTGGCAACTATGGGCGATCTTCGTGATCTGTTGCCTGCTCTCGGCAGCATTCGTTTTCGCTATAATGAAGCGACTTGAGAGGGCAACAAAATAAGTGGAATCATAAAAAACTGAAGCTATGAAAAAGAGAACATCAATTATATTAATGGCAATCTTTACACTCTTTCTGGCCTCGTGCGGAAACAAAGTAACAGTTGATACCGCCGACGCCCCGCAGGAAATAAAAGATGCCGTGCTTGAATCATACCGGCTGAGTGAAAAACTCACGCAAATTCAGGTCGAAGCCGGCCAGGATATGAAACTCGATCAAAATGAGATTGAAGAGATCACCGAAGCATTTAAACACCTGGCCATTGTTAACAATAAGAATGCCGAAGACTTTGCCTCCAACAACTACTTTATTGCACTGCGGACGGAGTATAAAGATACTTTCGACATACTTGCAAATAAAGTGGTATTTCTTAAAGACTGCGAAGGATATGATAAGCTGGGACTTACCATACAGAAGGCTGCACTGGAAGTCAGGAATGTAACCGAACTTCCTGAGCAGGAAGTGACCGAAGTTCCCGACACAGCAATCGCGGAACCTATCGAAGAATAGTTTTGGATTTCTTTCTTAATTATACAAGCAGGGCCTCAGGGTCCTGCTTTTTTATTTAGTTTTGGCAGATGAACAAGCGCGTAGCAGGCTGACAAGGAATCGTGATTTGTTCGACTTACCAATTTCAATGCAATTGTTTTTGAAATTCGTGTTTCACAAAAAATGACAAATATTGTATCCCTGGGGGCATAACCGAAGATTCAACGCTTACTCCAATTACTTTAAAAAATTATTTGGAGAAAGAATACAAAAGCTCAGCATTGATGCCGGCTTTAGCTGTCCGAACCGTGATGGAGTTAAAGGACGCGGTGGATGCACCTATTGCAATAACGATGCCTTCAACCCCTCCTATTGTGACCCATTAAAAACTGTTGAGCAACAGATCAGAGAAGGCATGGAGTTTCATGCCTGGAGATATAAAAAGCCGGGCAGGTACCTGGCCTATTTCCAGCCATTTTCAAATACCTACGCCCCGCTTAAGGAGCTGAAAAAGATATACGGCCAGGCGCTGGAGTTTAAAGAAATTGCAGGCCTGGTGATCGGTACTCGTCCGGATTGCATCGATGATGAAAAACTGGAGTATTTCAGTAAGCTGGCAAAGACCCATTACGTGATCATCGAATATGGTATTGAATCATGCTATGATAAAACCCTCGACAGGATCAATCGCGGCCATAGCTTCGGCGACAGCAAGGAGGCCATCAGGAGAACGGCTGATGCAGGGATCAAAACAGGGGCCCATTTAATTTTTGGGCTGCCGGGTGAAAGTAAAGATGAAATGATGGAAGAGGCAGGGATCCTTTCCGCTTTACCCCTGACAAATATCAAGTTCCATCAACTGCAGATCATCAGGGAAACACGCATGGAGAAAGATTATCTGGCCCATCCTGATGATTTTACCTTCTTTGAACTGGATGAATACATCAGCTTTATTGTAGATTTTATCGAAAAGCTCAATCCCGCCTTTATCATTGAGCGCTTTGCCGGCGAGGTGCCTCCACGTTTTCAGGCAGGGCCGGGCTGGGGACTGACGCGAAATGAGAGGATCGTTGAACTTGTTGAAGCGGAGCTGGAGCGAAGGGATTCATACCAGGGAAAGCACTTCAATATTATATCATACAGTATATAGTATGTGGTATTGAGTATTGAGTAAACAGAAACACACATTTGCATCCATGGGGAACAAGTGAACTAAAGTGAGCTAGAGTGAGCTAAAGTGACTAAAGTTATTTTTAACCAGTTACCAGTAACCAGAAGCCAGCAGCGACCAGCTACGAGAGCAATCCAGAATCCATTACCCAGCATCCAGCATCCAGTAATCAAGTTTGTTATTTGTTATTTGTTATTTCTCTTTGTGCCGTCGTGCTGTCTGAAAAACCGTTTCCCGACCTTCCCATTCTGATTTCTGATACAGTAGGGCCCGGGGAAATTCTAAAAAGCGAAAACAATGTATTTGAGAGAACCGCTCGACTTCGTTCTCGGGGCAGGCATGAAACCCTATAATTAACTACCTTTGCCGGAAATGAAAAACTACAAGCACATTTTTTTTGATCTCGACCGCACGATCTGGGATTTTGATGCCAGTGCAAAGGATACTTTTTCCCGAATGTTTGAAAAATACAAGCTGGCCGAAAAAGGGGTTCCCGGTGTGGAGGTTTTCAGAGAAAAATACGAGTTGCACAATGATTTATTGTGGAGTTGGTACCGTAAAGGTGAGATATTGAAAGAAGTTTTAAATGTCCGCCGCTTTGAGTTGACCCTTGCCGACTTTGGGATTCGCGATCACAGTATTTCGATAGGGATGTCGGAAGATTATGTAAAAGTCAATCCTGAAAAAGCATTCCTGTTTCCCGGCACCATAGAAACGCTCGAATATTTATTTGACAGATATCCCCTGCATATTATCACCAATGGTTTTCAGGAAGTGCAGGAGCAAAAATTCCGGATTGCACGGCTCAGCCGTTTTTTTAAAAGCGTAACTACTTCGGAGGAAGCGGGAAGTAAAAAACCCGAACCCGGGATCTTCAGGCATGCACTGTCCAAAGCAAGGTGCTCAGCTGCCGAAAGCATTATTATTGGCGACGATCTTGACGTTGACATTGTTGGTGCGAGAAATATCGGCATGGACCAGATTTATTTCAATCCCGGTAAGAATGTACATGCCGAAGCAGTTACTTACGAGATTAATTGCCTCACTGATCTGATCAATATTTTATAAGGAGAAATTTACTGTTAAGTGAGTTTTGCCATAACCGTATGCGTAGCAACGGCTTTATCGCCAATTTTAACCAAAATTTTTGCATCGGCCGGCAACATGATGTCTACCCTTGATCCAAATTTGATTATCCCGATATATTCGCCCTGCCCAATCATACTGCCTTCCTCCGGGACAAGGATGATGCGCCGGGCCATGGCACCAGCTATCTGGCGAACCATGATGTCGCGATCTTTGAGGTCGCGGATCACAAATGAGGTATGTTCATTTACCAGCGACGACTTGGGATTGAAGGCTACAAGGAATTTTCCCTTGTGATATTTCCGGTAAACAATTTGTCCACCAACAGGACTCCAGTTTACATGCACATTTACCGGTGTCATAAAAACCGACACCTGAATACGTTCATCATCAAAATACTCAGGAACATGCACTTTCTCAATAGCTACCACTTTACCATCAGCCCCGCTGTATACGATATCCTGGTCGATTACTGAGTTGCGTGAAGGAAAGCGGAAAAAGCGAATCACGAGAAACATAAAAACAGTGGCCACAGCATAGAGTATCATATGTACGATGCTCTGTACCGGAAACAGCATGTTTATAAACAGCAGGATTGTTAATACTCCTGCAAGTAAGACAATTACCGGCTTAATTCCTGTGGGATGAAACCTCATGAGATTGACAAAAGTATTAAAATCAGTACAATTGGAGAAACAAAAAACACACTGTCGAAACGATCCAGCATGCCTCCGTGCCCGGGCAAAATATTTCCAGAGTCCTTAAGGCCGGCATTTCTTTTGAGCAGCGACTCGGCAAGGTCGCCCAGGGTTCCGAATACAGCAATAATTACAGCAATACTTATCCATAGCCAAAGATTCAACTCCGGCGAAAAGATTGATATAATATATGCGGCAATAAGCGAAAACCCAAATCCGCCAATACTTCCTTCGATTGATTTTTTAGGTGATATTTTCGGCGACAGGGGGTGTTTACCAAACAGGCTTCCTGTGAGATAAGCAAATGTATCATGTGTCCAGAGGATTAAAAACATGCCCAGCACGAACCAGGGGGTATGATAGGCCGGCACCAGGGAAGGGTTAAGGAAGATGTTTAGCAAAGCAAGGGGAAAAACGACCATGACCACTCCGAGCAGATCGACAGTGATCGTTTTTAATGCTCCCGGGCCGGCAGAAAACACATGGATAAGAATGAGCAGCAATGATGCAGCGGGGATCAGCCAAAGGGCCTCAGCACCCAGTCGTGTTAAGGCATATAAGGCAATGACAGCATAGGTAATTACAGCTGTCAGAATTCCGGGAAACGCTTTTGTAACAGGCAGGGTTTTTATGTTCAGGCGTTGAAATTCCCACATAGCAACCATTGCCATGATAAAAAAAAGGATTGCAAATAACAGCGGCGAATAAATGGCGCTTAAAATAATGGATGCAATAAAAACTGCACCTGTGATCGTCCTGGTAATGAGGTTTTTCAATTTTAGCTTATTCTTGTTTACACCTTATCATCAATCATAAAAACATAAAGGTCTTTGGGTCCGTGTGCACCCATCACCAGGGTTTTCTCAATATCGGCGGTCCTGCTCGGTCCGGTTATCATGCTGATCATTGAAGGAAGTTCTTTTCCGTACCTTCCCTTTATTCCTTTCAGGGCATCACTGATGCCGGGTACCAATTGTGATGCCCGGGCATAAATAAGGTGTGTTTCGGGGAATACGTTCATCCTGCGTCCGGAGGAGTGAGCCGACGACACCATAACACTGCCAAGCCTTGCCACGAGGTATTCGCAGCGTGTAAGACCGGCTTTCATTTGATCAAACTGATGCTCTTCTGTGGTAAATCGAATCCCGCTACCGTTCAGCATTTCCATCAATTGCTCATCAATGCAATGGATGGAGTCCCATTTGTTCTCCCTTATAACCGATTGCAGCATTTGCACAAATTCCCTGTCGTCGCTGCAATACACAAACTTGCCTGAAACATCGAGCAGTTCGCGGGCAAAAACCATCTCGGGAGCATCATCCAGGGGATGATACAAAGAAGAGTCAAAATCAACATCCTGGTATGGATTATCCAGTTTTGAGATCAGGGCATTACGAATGCTTTTCAGAACCTTCTCGCGTGAGGTGGTGTCGTCCATGGCTATTTTTTGGTTTCTGAATCCTTGTCACCGGCTTTTTTTGGCTTCTTGCCGGCTTTTGGCGGCTTTTTAGCAGATTCAGGGTTCAGGTCACTGTCTGCCGCAGGTTTCTCATCCAACAAAGCTTGCGCGTCATTATTTTCCGGTTTCAGATCATCTTTTTCCGGCTTCTCATCATTGCCATTTCCGTTTTCGCCAGGTCTTTTATCCTCATCCCACGGACGTGGTCCAAATATCTCCTCCAGGTCTTCGCTGAAGATCACCTCTTTTTCGAGCAACCTTGTAGCCAGTTTTTCGAGTTTATCGCGATTTTTTGTCAAGAGATCCACTGCACGATCATAGGCACTTTCAACCAGTAATTTTATCTCCTTATCGATCATTTCGGCCGTTTTCTCACTGTAAGGCTTCTGGAATGAATATTCCTGCTGTCCTGTCGAATCATAATAACTGATGTTTCCGATCTTATCGTTCAAACCGAAATACACCACCATATTATAGGCCTGTTTTGTAACCCTTTCGAGGTCGTTGAGGGCACCTGTTGAAATTTTACCAAAAACCACCCTTTCCGATGCCCTGCCACCAAGTGTTGCGGTCATCTCATCAAACATTTGTTCTGTGGTAGTGATCTGCCGTTCCTCCGGGAGGTACCAGGCAGCGCCGAGGGCTTTTCCGCGCGGAACAATGGTTACTTTTACCAGCGGGTGGGCATGTTCAAGCAACCAGCTAATAGATGCATGGCCTGCTTCATGAAAAGCAATAACTTTCTTTTCGCGTGCCGAGATGATCTTATTTCTTTTTTCGAGCCCGCCAATGATCCTGTCGATGGCATCCATAAAATCCTGGCGTGTTACGCTTTTATTATTTTTCCGGGCAGCGATCAGGGCTGCTTCGTTACACACATTGGCGATATCGGCACCGGAGAATCCGGGAGTTTGTTTTGCCAGAAAATCATTTTTAACACTGTCATCCATTTTCAATGGGCGCATATGCACAAGAAATATTGCTTTACGCTCTTCGAGATCGGGCAGTTCCACGAGTATCTGCCTGTCGAATCGTCCGGCGCGCATCAGGGCGCGGTCAAGAACATCGGCCCTGTTGGTAGCTGCCAGGATGATCACCCCGGTATTGCTGGTAAAACCATCCATCTCGGTCAACAACTGGTTGAGTGTATTTTCGCGCTCGTCATTGGCCCCGGTCATGGGATTTTTTCCCCGTGCACGCCCTATTGCATCAATCTCATCAATAAAGATGATACAGGGAGCTTTTTCTTTGGCTTGCTTAAAGAGATCGCGCACGCGCGATGCACCAACGCCCACGAACATTTCAACAAAGTCGGAACCCGATATGCTGAAAAAAGGTACTTTGGCTTCACCGGCAACGGCTTTGGCCAGCAGTGTCTTTCCGGTTCCGGGAGGCCCCACCAGCAAAGCTCCTTTCGGGATCTTCCCTCCCAATTTGGTATATTTTTCGGGACTCTTAAGAAAATCGACGATCTCCTTGATCTCAACTTTTGCTTCTTCAAGCCCTGCCACATCCTGGAAATTAATGCTTACGCTGGTGCTTTTATCGAAGAGCTGTGCCTTCGACTTGCCGATGTTAAATATCTGCCCTCCGGCACCTCCTGCACCTCGGCCCATCATGCGCATGATCACGATCCAAACCACAACCAGAATGATGATCGGCAGCAACCAGCTAAGGCTGTCAGTCCAGCTTGTCCGGTTCTCAAATTCAGGATATACCGGCTCATCAACGTTCTGCTGCGCTTCGGAGAGCTTTTCTTCAAAACTTTCGGCAGAGCTGATGTTCATGTAATACTGGGGGCCGCCCGAACTCATGCCCGAGGGCCTGACATCCTTATATTTTTCATCACGCATAAGGATATCTTCCTTTATGAAGACCTCGGCTTTATCTTTGTTGACAACAATAATGCGTTCAACATCCTCGTCCTGCAACATTTCCTGCAATTGCGGCCAGTCGGTCTTTGAGGTGCTGTCGTTGAAGCCTGTAAAATATATGATGAAGATGATAAAGAACATGATGGCATAGATCCAATAGAAATTGAATTTACCCTTGTTCTTCATATTCGGAAGACCCGGCTTTTTATGCTCTTTTTTTGATTTATCTGTATCTGCCATTCTGTCGTAATAATAGTAATATGATCAACTGCTTTCTACCCTGGTGATATCCATGTCTCCCCATAATCCTTCCAGATTGTAGAATTTACGCGTACTTTCCTGGAAAATATGCACCACCACGTCAGCATAGTCCAGCAAAATCCATTCCGCATTTTCCAATCCCTCTTTATTCCATGGCTTATCGCCCGTTTTTTCTTTCACTTTATGGATCACGCCATCAGCAAGCGAATCAACATGAACATTGCTGCTTCCATGACAAATAACAAAATAATTGGCTACTGTGTTCGGTGTTGAGCTGAAATCAATAAACAAAATATCCAGGCCTTTTTTATCCTGCAAACCATGTACAATGATCTCTACCAGTTGTTTTGAATTCTCTGAGGAGGCATTTGTCATAAAACCAATTTGCTGCAAAGGTAAGAAAAAGTGTTGGGTTATTTGTAAGATATTGGTTGCTGGATGCTGGTTGCTGGATACTGGATGCTGGATGCTTCAGTGTTTCATGGTTTCATGGTTTCAGTGTTTTCGTATCCACCGAAGCCTTTCATCCTTCGCTAAAGCTTCGGCTGATGAGAGGCGTAGGTGGACAGTGTTGCAGTGCCTGCCCCGAGAACTCGTTGGTTTCAGGGTTAAATATAACCAGAGACCAGTTTGTTATTTGATATTTTTTTCACCGCAAAGGCCACGAAGTACCGCGCGAAGAACACGAAGAGTTTGAATAATGGATTAAGTAAACAATTCGGAAACCGAAAATCGGAAATCGCTAAATCATTAAACTTCCATGTTCATCATTCCTTGTTCGATGTTCATTATTCCCCTGTCCCCTGCCCGCCGGAGTCCGAAGGACGTAGGAGCAAGGCCGGGTTAAAACACAAACTCCACTTCTTTGAGGTCGCAGGTGATGGTTTGGTCATGAACAAACAATATCAGATGCCCGAATTCGTCGACACCGCCAATTGTAGCGCTGATATTTTCACCCTTATAAATGAAATTTCTTTGCTGACCCATGCCCAGCATACATTTTTGATAATCTTCACGAACAATTCCGGCAGAAGACTCCAGGCTGCCAATGCGCCTCATGATGCCGGCGGCCACCAGTTGTGATACGTGTTCAATCCTGAATTTTTTACTGCATATTTGCAGGAGCGATACCGGGTTCGGGATCCCGGGGGAGAACTGCACCTGGTTGACATTGATTCCTGTTCCGGCGATAACGTACCTGAATTGCTCACCGATGATCTCTGTGTTTATCAGGATGCCACCAAGTTTCCTGTTCCCAAAATAAATATCATTGGGCCACTTAAGCAAAAATGATTCATCAGGCAACAGCTCTTCCAGGGCATCCACGATCCCCAGCGCCACGGCCATGCTGAGATAAAACTGTCGGGCGACCTCCAGAAAATCAGGATAGAGAATTATGCTCATGAGCAGATTCTTTCCTGCCTCACTTTCCCAGGTATTTCCATCATGGCCCCT
>JAVVEM010000003.1:0-1305 GCA_032250805.1 Bacteroidales bacterium | reverse complement strand
GGGATTTCCCCCACCATATGATTGACGAGGTTTGTGAGGGGGCGTTTGGCCATCATGGCGATCATGGGAGAAACGTTTCCATCAAACTCACAGGAAACTTCAGTTTGATCACCTTCAGCTGCAAGGGTAAATCTGAGTGTAAAATCAAAAGGCACTTTGCCATCGGAATGCAGCAGGACATACGTTCCGGGAACAGCATCTTCGATGCGCAGGCCGATCCCGGTGAGCCCCTCAATGGTAAAACGGCCTGCTTTCGCGTCCGATTCCCATTTGATCACCTGCTCAGGCATCAGTTTTTGGTAATTGTTGAAATTGCTCAGAAAATCAAACACCTTTGAAGCAGGAGCATCTGCTTTTACCGGATCGCTTTTTATTTTCATCATTCAAATTTTTGGGCCCATTTTTTCGGGTCTTTACGCCATTCCGTGAGCGATTCCATATCGGAAGGCTGGATATATTCCTTTTCCACCGCTCTTTGTATCATGCTGCTGTAGTCGGAAAGTGTGATGAGCTTACAGTTGGATTCCTCAAAGTTTTTAAGTGCAGCAGGCAGCTCATAGGTAAAAATGGCCACCATACCCAGCACCTCACAACCAGCCTGCCGCAATGCTTCGACGGCTTTGAGGCTGCTGCCGCCGGTCGAAACAAGATCTTCCACCACCACAACCTTTTGTCCTGCTTCCACCTTGCCTTCGATCTGGTTTTCGAGGCCATGGCCTTTACTGCCGGAGCGAACATAGGCAAACGGCAGTTCCATTTCCTGGGCCACCAGTACGCCCTGGGCAATAGCTCCTGTAGCTACTCCGGCAATAAGGTCAACATCGCCAAATTCATCCCTGATCGCATTCACAAACTGCTGGCGAATGTATGTCCGCACATCGGGAAATGAGAGCGTTACGCGGTTGTCGCAATATATGGGCGAACGCATGCCCGAGGCCCAGGTAAAGGGGTTTTTATTATTCAGTTTAATGGCATTTACCTGCAGCAGATAGCCGGCAACAGCAAAGGCAGTCTCTTTTTTGTAGATCATGGGTTGAAATTTTGCGCTAAAATAAGAAAAAGATGGCTAATGAGTGCCGGGTGCCGCCCTTCGACTCAGGATGACAATGGTGCCGGGTGCCGCTGGAATAATGAACATCGAACAAGGAACATGGAATTTAGAAGTGAATTACCCGCTTCCCCGTGGGTTCGAGCACACGACAATAACAAATAACGAATAACAAATAACAAATCTGCTGGTCTCTGGTTTCAGGTTACTTGTTTCTGGTCACTTGTTTCGGTTTTTGTTTATTCGTTTATTCGATG
>JAVVEM010000036.1:0-36375 GCA_032250805.1 Bacteroidales bacterium | reverse complement strand
GCAAAGCATTCATTTCTGTTTCTTCGATTGTTATCGACTCTTGGCTAAGATAATGTCTTCCCTGTAAAAGTAATACAGGGAAGACATTAAAAAAAGATTATTGCACAATGATTTTACCACTTTCTTTTCCTTGAATATGAACAAACTCATAATAGTATACCCCAGGCTCCACGTTTTGTACATCCCAGATTAATTGTCCAGTGTTACCAGACATGCTCAAGGTATGTTCAATTTGACCAGTTGAGTTATAAATTAAAATGTTGATGCTCTCTTCATTTCCAGGTACCTGGTACTCAAAAGCTACCCAATGATCTGCAGGGTTTGGAAAGACGTGTAATACAGCATTAGCTTCTGTATTAACAAAGGATCCTGCAGCATCGTAATCCTTATGTGTTGATGTGTCAGGAATTGCCGGACAGGAGCAAAAATGATCCCCATAAACAAACTTCAATATGCTGCGTGCTTGTGTTCCTGCTATCCCATTGCTACTCTCAGCAATTTCCCTAAGAGATTCTTGTTCAAGACTATCAAGCATAAAGATATTCCGATCATCAGATATTAAATTCATCTGAATCGACTTAAGGGAATGGTAAATATTGTATTCAACCAATTCTTCTGATGATAAATCGTATAAAGAAGGAATGCTGTTCAAAGTAGACAGGGCATCGGTGGTATTGTCTTCTTGCAAATACGAATCAATGACCATGTACTCGGAAGAAATAGAACCTATATTGCTAAACCACATACGCAATGTATCCATGTCGACAATGCTGTCATTTAACATATTCCTTACTATTATATTTGCAGCCTTTGTTTTTATATTGCTGTAATCAGCTAATTGACTCTGAAGGATCGTTTTATAGCTAATATTACCAGCAAGGCCTCTCAGAATGTCAATATAGTTTTCTGGTAAAGGATCATCTTTCTCTTCTAAGTATGTAAGAAACTCTTCATCTCTAGTCGCATCCGGATTAGCAGCAATTATCTCAAAAATTACTGCATCAGGAAACACTTCTGTATTATCCGCTACAGCGTATAATACTCTCATTGAAAGGTGTGGAGAATTTGCTAAAAGATCAGCCCTCAGAGCCATCATTTCATCAGGCCAGGATGTCTCTATGTCGATGACAACCCCTTCTGTATTCCCTCCATCTTTAAGATTTTCATATAAAGAGAGAGTTTCATTATATAAACCCTGATAATACATAAAATCCTGCCGGTACGCTGATTTCTGATCTGTTGTCAAGCCCAATCCATCTACCTGGGTATAATTCCCCCCGCCAAAGCTTGATAAACAGTCATTAGAATTTGTGACGGATGTTGGGTCTACTTTTGAAGAGTGGTTTTCAGGATATTCACTCGGTTCAGCAACATCATAATAATAGATAATTGATTTGTTAGCTTGGTTGTTGTAGTCACTGTATGGGTTATTACCATTTAATGAAAACATATTTCCAGCAGCTAAATCTAAAGAACCCTGATTTTCCAAAATGCCACCCTCCTTAATATAGAAATCGTATATGTTATCGTAGTTTCTATTACATAAAAACTGTAATCCAATCTTTTCATCATCATCATAATTTAATCCAAGCGCCTCATTTCCAATATCAAGCTCATGGTAACGATTTAAATAGATTTCATTACTTTGGACGTTTAAAGGATCAGTGTTTTCTACCCGGACACCAATACTGTTTCCAGTCATTGTTGAATACTCATAGAACCAATTGTTTTCAACAGCATACCCGTTACAGTTAAATAGATCAATTCCCACACCAAAGTCAAATGCACAATCAACAGCATCCGTAACATCGTTTCCAATATAAATTTCATTGTTAATCAGCGTAGCTAAATCTGATCCTTCTAACTGGATCCCAAAACCGTTATCAAAAAATTCGGCATCATCAACATAAAGTGGATAAATACTACCTGAGTTCATTGCCCCAATTCCAGCGTGCAAACCAATAAATTGCGAATGTTCAATATCGACTTCAGGGCAAGGATATATATTACTACTACATGTACTTTGTACACGATAACCTGCATCCATTGTAAATATTCCATAACCAGTATTTGCTTCTGTAGTCATTGAGTTTTTAAAAACACTGGCTTTAATATTAATCCCTTTTACCTCCCACATTGTAATATGGTAAGCAAAATCACATTCGCAGAGATAATTATCATCGACATCAAATTCACAGCCATTGAAATAGCTTAAGTTGTTCGTGGGAATCTCATGAACAGGATGATAATTTTGATATGACATGAACTCAACCGAACGTCTGTTATTTATAAATGTTGAATTATTTGCCTTGATTATTCCACCTCTAGTAGTCCAGTCATGTTGTTTCCATAGTGTTACTGCATTGAATGCATTTTCTATCGTCGCATCACTGAGTTTTAAGATTCCTTGAGCACAAACACCATTTATTGTGTATTGGTGATCATCGGTACTTCCCCAAACTTCTATTCCTCCCCACAGGTAATCACCTGAGGATGTCACCGTGCCGTTGTCAATTTCCAGTTCACCTGATTGTTTAACAAAAATGTGCGCATCTTCATTCATATGGACTGTAGACCCATTTGTAATTTTTAATGACGCGTTTGGTTCAATAATGATGTTATTACAAACATAATAATCCGGATTGCCCCAGACCTCATTTCCAGTAATTATTATATCATCCTGATCTGGAATAATAGAAATATTATCTATGCCCATATCAGACTTATCAGCAAAACCATATGTGCTACTCTTTGTGTAGAATCGAACCCTATTAACCTCAGGAAGTATTGTAAGGCTGACTTCCTGCCATCCATGAATACCATTTAGTGGGGCTTCCCATATCGTAGACCAGGTCAATCCATCATCTGAACTAGCTTGAACTTTCATTTCTCTACCATCTCCTTGACTTATCTGAGATATAGCATAATGAAAATTCAATGAATAAATACAGCCTTTGTCAAAATCAATATAAGGACTTTCGAGAATTCCACTAATATTATATGACACCCCTTCATCACCTTTGAAATACAAATATTTATCCCCATCTTGCGCACCGCTCGGTCCAGCCCATCCATGATTTAGAAAATAGCCTGAATGTATTTTTAAGTCCACATCATCCGCACCTGACTGACGCCAACTTCCAAAACCATTCTCAAAACTCATATTGTAGTCGTTAATAATAGTGGTGAATCCATTTGCATCCAGAGTTCCAATTGAAGGGTCGTTATCATTTCCATCCATTTCATCCGGAATACCAGCACCAAAGCCATCTGGCTTACTGCCAATTCCCCAGTTGTAGTATCCATCCAAATCTTCATCCCTGCAAAGCCTGTCTTCATCGGGATCTAAATCCCATGAATAAGGATCAAAAATTTTATCTATATACCGAGGATCATGAGTTAATAGAAGATAGACATATCCGTTTTGGAAGTCGTTACGGTATCCATGGCTATTTCGAAAAATCCAGTATGTAAGTCCGATTGCCTCGTCGCCTGGTGGGATAACATTACCACTGTAGATTTCATCACCCTCATGAATTACGCTATAACCGACAAGAACCAGTGCATGATTTTCAAAACCAAACCAAGAATTAGTTGTAGTCCATATTTGCGGACCATTCTCAATTAGATCACGTTTTAATTCTTCCGTTCCGGGAATAGATGAAACCCTTGTCCTGCTCTGGATATGAGTTCTCTGAGTACTACCACTAGAGCAGAGTTCACATTCAAGTGCTTCTCCTTCCCATGGAAAACATTCTTCCAAAACTACTCCATCAGAAATTAAAAAATCTAATGCAAGGTAAACATGTGTCCCGTTTATATAGTTTTTGCATTCAGTTGATCCAGTTCCAGCAAATTGCTGTTCTGACAAATCATAATCTAAATGGTTATTGTAATATATGTTAATAAGTCCTTCTAAAGCACCCAATGATGCAACAGTTACGCAATGATTTGTAGGCCTATATACTCCATTAAGATTCTCTGCACATTCAATATGCCAATTCCACCATGGCCCATAAGGACAGATCATTTCATTATCATCTTCAACCCAACAACCGCTTTGACAACCAATTTTTGTCATCCAACCACTCAAGTATTGTGTATCACCATCATGGTAATCAGAATTTGGATCATGAACATCATGACGGTCTCGCCAATCAAAGGCTTGTACTACATCATATGTTGGATCTACATGTATATAGGAAGTAGCGTAAAAAGGTGCGAAAAAACCTCCTACATAATACTCAAAGCCTGTGGGTCTGTAATTCGATCCTAATAAGTCCTTCTTCTGATTATAGTTCAATGAAGTGTAATATGTTTCACCAGCTGCCCATTTGAGGTTGTTGTTCTGGATATATTCATTCATTTTGTTGATCCTTTCCAGATCCTTTGAACGTTTAGCTTGTACCTGTAAGGCAGTGGCATCTGATACATACTGAGTAGCCATGTCAATTTGATATAGATGAATGGATGCATCGCTTACTTGGATAACTAGTTCCTGTGGTTGATATGAATCGAGAAATGCCGTTTCATAACTTTCCTGAGTTATACTAAAATCCCAAATGGTATCAATCATGGTATAAGTCTCGAAAACTATAAAATCCTCCCCATTCCCATTTGACACAATAATCCTGATGTAACTGGTATCGCTGAATAATTCAATATCTGCTGTTAATCCTAAGCCGTAAACAATTTCTCCATTGAAGGGGCTTAAAGTATCGTCAGAACAAATTGAATCTCCAATACTTATGTAGGAGTCAAAAGTGGGAGATTGACTTTTAACTGTGAACGTTACTAAGATAGTGAACATTATCAATATTTGATAAATTAGCAATTTCTTTAATCTCATGACTTGTTTGTTTTTGGGTTAAAATCTTATTTTTCCATTTCTCAGATAATCAAAAATGTATTTTTGTCTTTACCTCCTTTCTTTGTTATTTGGTTTTTACTATACGGTATGTAAGAGTCGGTTTTCATAAAAGGGGGTTTTTCAAATTTGCTTGTGTAAGAAACTAGAACTGCTTGCTGTAGTCAAATACAATTGATGATAGCATAGTTTGAAAAACCTTACTTTTTGTAGGATTTCAAATAACCTTATTGCCAGTAAACTTTACAGGGTAGTAAAAATGAGGAATTGGCGAGCTTTTATTAGCGATTTTAGTTTTCCTTTCAATAATTAATACCGATTTTTTGAAAACGTTACCCTGTTATTTCATTTCAATTTTGTAACATCTTAAATCATTGTGTTTTGCAAATCCAATTTATATCCTTTTTAAATATAAACAGTCGTCTTTTTTGCATAGATAGCCACATAAAACTTGCTTGAACTTCTGTTTTTAAATTAGCTCAAGTTAGGCCTCAACAGACCATCTGGCAAGGGAGGATTCTGGTGGTTTTTATCCTACCCTGTATGGTAGGTTGTAATCTTTGACTCTGCTTTAGTGTCCATTATTCCTTGTCCTTTTTTTTCTTTCACCGCTATTCTTCCTTTGCTTCGACAATTCAACTACGCATGGAAGCAATTAAACTCTCAACCGTCCTTTCGCAGCTTGATGAAAAGCTCTGCCCGGACGGAAACCCTAATACCTTTTCAATAAAGTTTGTCAAGAAAAACGGTGAACTGGTTTTTTATAATCGGTGCATTTCTACCGGATTAAACCTGAATCTTATATCCAATGCGATGCGTGGAGTCAGGCTTGTGGATCGTGAGTTTAACCCCCTGGATCATCACACCCCGGTTTATATCTGGTCAATCATTGAGTTTAACGCAAGTCCTGTAATCCTAAAATAATGGAGCTACTGTTTAATCACCAGGGCATACCCTTACTTGGCTTTTCCAAAAGCTTCTTTGCTTCAACTATCGGCACTCCATCCTCATCAGCTGCCACTCCTCCAAATGATGATGCAGAAAACTTCGATGGTCAAAAGATCTACCCCTGGGCCTCGGGCAATAACTTCCCGGATGAGGCCGAAAGTATAATCCGAAAGTCCACTGTTTTAAACTCCGGCCTTAAATACAAACTCCAAACCATTCTTGGCCAGGGCATATTCCCAACAATGATTAACGGATACAAAGACAATGGTGAAGAGATCCTTGAAGTCATTGAAGATGCAGCTCTGCAAAAACTTCTCAGAAACCGCATGATCCGCCGTTATCTTCAACTATCAATCCGTGACATTCTAAAATACGGCAACTCTTTCCCGGAGTTCATCTTTTCAGAAGATGGAAGCAAGATCACCGGTATCAACATCATCAATGCCCGGCACTGCCGCTGGGAGGAAATGAAACAAGGCGTGATCAAAAACCTCTTTGTTTACGGCAACTGGAAAGATGGCGTACCTAAAAAAGGAGATTACAAAAAGATCCAAGTGCTTGACCTTTATGATCCACTGACAGATCTTCTCGCCTTGAAAGAATCAAAAAAGCTAAAAGGCAAGTCTGTCATTTATCCTTTGCGAGATTCTTTTTCCAATAACGATTACTACCCCCTGCCAGATTGGTACACGGCCAAAGAAGCCGGCTGGATCGACATATCCCAAAAGATCCCAACCTTTTTAAAGAAGATCTACGAGAACCAGATCAGTTGGAAGTGGCACGTAAAGATTCCCTATGCGTACTGGGAGAAGCGCTATCCCAAGTCAGAATATAAGGATGAGAAGAAACGCTCTGATCTGATTCAAAAAGATATGGATCAGATTGAGGAAAATTTAACGGGTGAAAACAACCCAGCCAAAGCGCTTTTTACGCACTTTGAGATCAACCACCAGGGAAAACCCGAAGAGCAGTGGATCATCGAACCGCTGGATAATAAATACAAGAGCGAACACCAGCTGATTGAAAGTGCCGTGGCTGATTCCAACATTTTATTTTCTATCAACGTCAACCCCACGATCATGGGTGCCGGATTGCCCGGAGCAGGTCCTTATGCCGGTAAGACCGGCGGATCGGATATCCGCGAAAGTTTTTTAGTGAATGTCGCCCTGGCCTGGCTGGATCGTCAGACGATCCTTGACCCGATAGAATGCATGCTGGAATTTAATGGAATGCAAGATTGTGAGATCCGTTTTAGAAACACCGTTTTGACCACTCTTGACTCGGGTGGTGGGACACAAAAAGTAGTGAGCTGATGCTGTTTAAAGCCGAGAATAACGCCAAAGCAGATGAGATCCGCCAGTATATCTCTGTGAATTCTTCCATCTCTTTTGATTCCCTGCTTCCCCATATAGAATCTGCCGAATCAAAATACATAAAAAAAATCCTGGGCAGGGAGCAGTACCTAGAACTTTGTGCCTACTACAGTGATCCATTGGCATGGCCACCGATTGAGAGAATACCTAAGACTCATGAGGATTGGCTTGCAAAACTCCTTAAACTTGTTCAAAAATCGCTGATCAACCTTGCTCTGCTTGACGGCTTTGCCATCCTATCTGTTAATATCGGAGATTCCGGTGCTTTTCGCAAAGAAACAGACTCACAGAAACCGCTGTTTCAGTACCAGGAGGAAAACCTTAAAAATACGTTCCGCACAGAAGGGTTTAACACCCTTGATGCTATTTTGGAATTTCTCGAAGAGAACATCAACAATTTCCCAATTTTCAAAGAATCTGATACCTATACCGTATTCAAATCTAAATTCATCCCTACCGCTACCGTATTTAACGAGTACTATAATATTGGAGGATCCCGCCTGGTATTTCTTCACCTTCAGAAATACATTGACCTGGTCAATGACTTTAGCATCATTCCTGTTATCGGCCGCAGCTTTTTTGATGAGCTAATCGTCGCCATGACTTCAGGAGTAGATCTTACTGATAAGCAAAAATCAGTGATCAGGTTCATTCAGAAGATCCAGGCTTTTTTGAGCGTATCCAAAGGGATCGCAACACTTGGAATGAACATCACTCATAACGGAACATACTTTATTTCCGATGGCACGAATTCATCAAACTTCCGAAAGAAAGACCCTGCCTCAATAGAAAACCTTCGCCTTGACATCAAAAACACCCAGCAGACGGGCCAGGCCTATATCGACTATCTGAAAGATTATCTGCATGATAACATTGAGGACTTTCCTACTTATGCTGAGTTTAATGCATACAACCAGGGTGAACCTACTGATCACCGTGATAACACAGATAAAAAAACCTTTTGGGCATGACAAATGAAATAAACAACCCTCATCAAAAAAATAAACCCACGTTTATTCAGCTGATCATACCGGTGCTGCTGGCCGTAATGGTTTTTCTGCTTGGCATAATCGCCTTTTTCGCAAAATCTTATTACCAGGATGCCAAGACATATCAGAACACCCAGCAGCAGATCAACCTTCAGGTTCTTGAGAACCTGGGCAAGCTCAATGCCGGTGGCGATGAGCAGCAATCAGCCATAAAGCTCCTGCAAGTCAATGACCGCCGCCAGGATATCATGCTGCAGGACCATGAAACTAAACTTAATCTTTTGAAATAATGGTAGGTACATCATTTATCATCCAGGAATTTGTTCCCAGGTCGGTATGGGAGGTGTGGGGGGCACGCTCTCAGTGGTTCATCAACCCCAATATGGTTTTATTCTGTCAATGGTTGAAAGACCAAACCGGCTCCACCGTTACAGTGAACGATTGGTGCTTTGGCGGATCGTACCAATTTTCGGGCCTTCGCCCTTTTGACTGCAGGATCGGGGCCAGGATGTCGCAACACCGCTTTGGCAATGCCATTGATATTAAAGTCAAAGGATGGACTGCTCAGCAGGTCCGTAATCTTATCCGAGAGAATTGGAAATTCCTGCATGAAGAATTCGGTCTAACGACCATAGAAAAAGACACCCCAACCTGGGTGCATGTTGATTTTCGCTTTACCGGCCTTGATTATTTACTTGAAGTCAACTACAAATAGCCATGAAAAATCTCATAACAATTTCCTTGCTGATAGTGCTGGTCACTTCCTGCACCACACTGGATAAGTGCAATCGCAAGTATCCACCTGTTGAATCGTCCAGCGTGAAAGATTCAATAGTTACCGAAACGATCACTAAGTATAAGGATTCACTGATCTATCTGCAATTGGATCCTGACACCATTACGCTGATCTCTACAGAATACATCTCAGATCCGGATAATCCGAAGCTGATCTACATGGATTCCATTTCGGCTGAAAACAAGTTCTCCCAGGCCTGGGCATGGGTAGAAAAGAGTAGTCTCGGCCTCTCGCTGGTTCAAAAAGATACTACGCTTGAATTCCTTTTGGATGATGCCGTAAGAGAAACCGAGCATTGGAAGCAACTTTATCATTCTGAGATAAAGAAAGAAGTTAAGGTTGTTAGGTTCATCCCAAAGTTTTACCGCTTCTGCTCTATCTATTTCTATATCACGGCCACGGCCCTGATAATCCTAGCCTTTGTTAAACTCAAGAAATTCCTTCCCTTTTGAGTGATATACTGATTAAATACCGCCCTATCCCCTTTGTTCCTGTTTACAGGACGTTAAAAAGGTCCTTTCCGGATAAATGGCATGAGTTGTCCCAGGAGCAGTTCATGCACTTATCCCTCTACTTTGAGAACCCACTACCGGATCTCAAAGACAAGATCATGCTGCTGAAGAAATGCCTGGATCTTCGAGGGTATGTCTTTTATGGTTTTGATCACTACCAGGTGCATATGCTTTTGCCCTTGTTTGACTGGATGGAAAACATTGCTTTTAACAAAGTTTTCATAGAGCGGTTCAATGCCGGCGGCATGGATTTTTACGGTCCCAAAGATGGCTTTGAAAATCTGAGCTTTGATGAATTTATCGTGGCCGATACATATTTCGTACGGTTTTTAAACTCTAAAGACCTGGGGGATCTTTTTCGCATGGCATATGCCCTGTACCGCCCCATGGATCCTGCCGGCACAAGAGCCCTGATCAATGAAGTTGACCTGGATCAACACCGGGATCAAATCAGCAAGATCAACCCTCATTTGCTTTTGGCCATCGTTTTTAATTACCGCATCGTGCGCCGGTGGATCGAGCAGGCTTATCCGCTGGTATTTCCCGGTACAGCATCTGATGAGGCCACTCAAAAACACCAAAAGAAGATCCCGACGCCCAAGTGGACAAAGGTTCGCAGTCAGCTTGCCGGTGATGTTATCGCCGATATACCCCGCATTGGAAAGCTGCCCCTGCACACGGTATTACATGCTTTAAGTGAACGCATTAAAAAATCAGCTTAACATGACCACCTACAATAACCTGAAAGCATATTTTGATAACCTGGCAAGAAACCATGCCCAGATCCTTCACACGGATGCAGAGAAGCATTTCTTTCACTGTGACCTCAATGAGATCCTTTCAGGCATAAGCTCCAGGGTAAACTTTCCGGCCGTAATGATGGCTGACTATGATTACTCATTCGTGGATAATAACAGCGACAACCACCTGAAAAAACGCTCCATTGCCCTGGTGTTTTTGGATCATGCAGCTGATGTAGATGATTTTCCCGGCATCGGTGATATTTATTCCAATATGGAACAAATTGCCGATGACTGGATCAACCGTATGTATGATGATAAGCTGGAGCGCCGTCATGCTTTTTTGAAAGATTTTCAGATCAATGAGATCACGGCCCTGCAATTCTCTACCGTTGATAACAACTTCGGTATCTGGCTTCCAATAATCGCCACTACCTTGCATGATATTCGTTTGGACACAGGTAAATGGACTGATTTATGAGCAACTTCATACAACTTATAGATCAACCTGAAAGCATCGATTTCTGTCGCAATCCCATTTGTTTTGTCTTTTTGGCAGCAAACGTATTCCCAACTACTGGGACATTGGCAGTTGGCAAGCTTGAAAAGGTAGGAACTACCACTGAAGGCCAGACAATCATTATTCGCTTTCTGGACTATGAATTTACATTCACCTTCAAAAACAGTGTTGATGATTCAGGCTTTCAACTCTCTGCCGCTCATACGATCAATGACACCGTTGAAGAATTGCAGTATAATTATTACCTCACCAAATATTACAATATTACGGTTGATACGGCAGGAAAAATGATGTTTTGTGCTAAAGAAAAGGGCGCAGACTATACGCTTACTTTTGATGTAACCGGATGTCCGGCATATACTGTTTATACTGCCGGCTGTGTATTGGGCATAGATCCTGTTAAAAACCCAAACTTCAAAGTATTTGTTCAGCTTTTGGCTTCAGCGAAAAATGCTGATGATTACCACGAAATAATCACTGCCTTTTTGGATCCAGATGAAGACGATAAAGCTTACTTCTATCCTGGCCCCATACTGAAGGATCTTTTTGCAAGATCTTATTATCCCATTTTTGAGCAAACCGATATAAGCACCTGGCTATTTGCCCTGCGTGATTATAAGGTTCAATATGCTGAATACTTCGGGGATGACCCCAGCATCCATAGACTTCATGAACACAAGGCCCTCACCCTAATTGACGGCAAGCTTCACAATGACAAGTGGCCTACCCATAGTTTCATTAATGATCTGGCAATAAGTAAAATCTTTCTTACCAACAAAAGCACCTCGCATGAAACTTGGCTTGATGCTCATGAATACTTGTTCTTTATGAACTATGTGGAAAGTGACTATGATTTTACGTTACATTTTGATATCACCTACGATGATGGGACCACTACCACCATGGCCAAGAGTATTTCCTATTCTGATTCAAAATTTGAAAACATTTACTGCATCCCTGTCGGGGCAGCTATCAATGGCCTTGATGCCCTTCAACCTGCCAAAACCATTTCTTTTTATAAAGTATATATCGAACACTCATCTACACTGATTTCTCAGGTACGAACCTTCTACATAATCAACAAACCGCACAGCTCGCTTCAGCTATTATTCAAAAATAATTACGGATGCATTGATTCCCTGCTTTGTGTAAATACAAAGATCCAATTGAAACATGATGCGGTATTTTTAGAAAAACTGCTCTCCTTTGACTACAATATATCCAAGGGGAGTGATGCTTCTTTTATCAAAGATCAATCCCTTAGCTTTTCTACCAATACCGGCTATATCACGGCCGGGGAAGCCTATCAACTTGCCGAACTGTATGAGAACAATTCTGCCCTGCTTGTAGGTAAAACCGAATACATCAAAATAGAGCTGCTCTCCAACTCGCTTACACTCATTGATCGCAAAGACGATCTTGAAAATTTTGAAATAAAATTTAAAATCTCAGTGAATGGGACCACATCATTCAACGAACTTATATGATCAGGATAATTGTAAACAACCAAGAAGTTTTTCTGGATCCTAAAACCTCACTTCGTTTTGATCTGATCCATCCGGCATTTGAATCAGAATATCTCCATGCCTCAATGATCTACCCTTTCGACATTCCCTCATATGGTAATGAACAGATATTCCAACACGCCAACCATATTGTAGTCAATAATAAATATCGCGTTTATGATTGCTTGTTTTCTTTTGCCGGGGTGATCAACTTCACCGGGAAACTAATCTTAAACAAGCTTACTAAACATTCGTTTCGCGGATCCATCATCATGAATGGGTTTGCTGTTGACTCCAAAGATATTTCCCTGAAAGACTTCTCCTATGATAGTGATGTCAACCTGGGTAGCACCACGGCCCAGGTAGCCGCCTATATTGAAGAGAATGTCTATAATTCATATCCTGATGTGAATTTTAATTTCCCTTTGATCTATGTTCCCAGCTGGTATGGGAAAGACCAGGAGCATAATCAGGACTTTCAGGATTATGTTAATTTTTGGCTCAGGTCAAATGATCTTATCCGCCAAAATATAATCTCTGAAACTTCGCCCGATAATTACAACTCGCTCCTGCCTTGCATCTATTTGATGTATGTGGTTAAAAAATGCTTTGCTCATCTTGGCTTCCAGACAACCGGCGATTTTCTTACCCATCCTGAGTTATCTCAACTTGTAATCTTTTACAATGTTCCACTTGATTTTGGCCAGAAGAAATACACCGTGAAGGCGTATAATAAAACGGACCAATCAAACAATTCCCTCTCCACCCAGCGATTGTCATTTCCGGATGATTACACCCCACCCTATGAAGATGATGATGATTGCTGGGATAACTCCGCAAAAGAATATACCATACAACGTGAGGGCTTTCATGATTTTAGCGTCTGCGGCCAGTATCGTATTGATCAGGGCATGAATGATTATCAGCATCTAGTTTCAATCTCTATATATGATACTACTGAAGGTGAATCCATCGCAAGCCTCTTGCTTGATCCGCCTGTATATAATGCCGATACGGATTTTGTTGTTAATAATTCAAGTATTTGGATCCCGGCTTCCAAAATCGGCAATAAAATATCGGCCTTGTTTGGAGCAAGGCATCTGGAAATGCCTGGGCCAACATGGGAGCCTTCGCTTATTACCATAAAACAAGCTCTTTTGGATGTCAAAAATTTAAGCTTCTGCAACTTTAATAGCTTCAAAAAAAACCTTCGCTATGCGGATCACCTTCCCGATATTTCTTTTGGAGATCTTATTGCGGCCATCTCAAAGGCGTTCGGACTGTACCTATTGTTTGATCATGAAAAATCTATTGTAGAAATAAACTTCCTCAATGATCTTATTTGTAGCATTGATACTATTGATCTGTCAGAGAGGGTGATCAATAATTCCCATGAAATCATTCTAAAAGACAATAAAGGTTATAGCTATCAATTTAAGTGGGATGGTTCTGATTACCCGGAAGAAATATATTTCTCTGAATTTAACCTTGATAAGTTTATTGGTGAATTTGACTGCTGGCAGGATTTATACATTCCAACTGATCTGAATGTATATGCTTATGTTCGTAATCTCAACGCCATTTGTGTTTATGTCAGTGTAGAGGGTAAAAGTGAATGGGCTGTTCACTCATATTATTACAAGCCTTTCATCAAGTCACCTTCCAAGAGTGATATCTCCATCGGGTTTTCACCCCTGATGATGGATTATAACTCTGTCGTTGATAAGTTAACCCCTTCCAGTGAAATAAAATGTTCTTCTCAGCTTTTTCCTACCGGAGTTAATAATTGCGGCCTGCATTTGCTTTTTTATCGCGGGTTGGATAATCAAACCTACGATTATCCTTTTGCCACGCCACTCACCCTTGATCGCTTCGGTGATCAGCAGTGGAATATCAGCCTTCGCCTGGAAGGCGCCGAAGGCTTGATGGAGAAATTTCTTCAACGCTGGCTTGACTTCCAGGATAAATCCATAGAAGTCAAAATGGATTTCAATATTGATGAGCAAACCCTACAATCCATTATGCAGATCTTTTTACCCAACCCCGGTAAAACCAGGCCTAAAATCCATGTTCATAACATTGACTATATCCCTAAAAAATTCTCCATCATGCTCTCCATGAATGGAATCCAATCTTGCCAGGGGAACTTAATAAAGGAAGGGATGATAGAAATATGAACCACCAGGTAAATATTGAAAAGTATAACCAAGAGATCATCAACCAGTCCCACGCTACACGCAGGCGCATCGTTGGCCGCATCTCCCGCATGAGCGTTAAGGGTAAAACCGAGCTTTTAAAAAGCATACAGTCGGCTAAGGCCAGGCAATCACTTTTGAACAGGATCTCAAGTGAGCGTGTATTAGCTCGATCTTTCTTTGTCCGCTTCGGAAAAGACTACGGAGAAATAGATCTGATAAGCTATAAGTTCCCCATCCATGGGATCTACGCACATCACGGGGTGAGTAGATCCCGCCCTGCATCGAATAAAAGAAAGCAGCTGCAATGGCTCAACCCTGTCATAGATGCTGACCTGGACCACTTGGCCGACATCGTAGTTAAGCATTATGCCGATGCCACCTTGAATGCCACACGCTTAAAAATCTAATTCAATGGGCAACAAAACCGAAAACAGAAGGGTAAATCTCTATATCAACGGCAAGGAGGTCAAAAACAGCATTAAAGGTATCCAGGCCGAATACAAAAAGCTTGTAGCCGAACAACGCAATATGACCAGAGGTACTAAAGAGTACCAGGCGCACGCCAAGAAGATCAGCAAGCTCAAAGCGCTGATGAACCAGCATTATCAGTCTATTAATAAGACCGCCGGTGCATGGGGATCTTTGCAAAAAGCGGCTAACGGTTTCAATAAATATTTTATGATGATCTCGGCCGGTATTGCCACGTTGACCGGTCTGGTGATGGCCTTTCGCCGGGCCGCCGATGCTGCCAATATGTTTGAAGAAAGGGTTGATAACCTTTCTGCCCTGACCGGTTTGGAAGGGGATGAGCTTGAGTGGCTGGCCCAAAAAGCTAAAGAAACCTCTGTAGCCATTGTTGAAAGCGGTATTCGCATCAAACAATCCGCCTCCGATATCGTGGATGCGTATACGCAGATGGGATCCAAGCGTCCGGAGCTGCTTAAAAACAAACAGGCACTGCATGAGGTGACCATGAATGCCATTATCCTGAGTGAGGCTGCCAAAGGCAAGCTAGATCCTTCGGTGCAAGCCCTGGCCACTACATTAAACCAGTTCAATCTTCAGGCTACCGACTCACGTGAAGTAATCAATACCATTGCCGCAGGATCTAAAATAGGTGCCGCCAATATTGACTACTTGAGTACTGCCGTTGAAAAGTCCGGTACTACGATGGCCCTGATGAATATGAGCGTTGAACAGGGCATTGCCATGATCGAGGCGGTGGCCCCGAAATATGCCCAAGCCACTCAGGCCGGTAATTCTCTGGATAAGGTCCTGTTGAAAATGAGATCCAATAATATTGGGTATGTAAACGGGGTATTCGACATAAACCTGGCACTGGATGAGCTTCGTGTTCGCTTTTCTAAAGGAGAAAAGGCCGTTGATATTTTTGGCGAAAGACATGCCAAGATGGTGGAAGTGATGGTCCAGGCACAAGGCAAGTACAATGAATATGTTGATCTTGTTACCGGTTCCCAGATCGCACTTGAACAGGCAGCTAAAAATACCGATAACAGGGCAACCAAACTGGCCCAGGCCAAAAACAAGATCACCTTGCTGGCCATTGAGCTTGGAGAAAGGCTTTCCCCTGCCATGACCAAAGCCTACCTGGGATTTGGGACATTGATGAAAGTATCCATGGCACTGCCTAAAATCATCAAGGAGAACAAAACCGTTTTGCTTGCCCTGACCGGTGCAATTTTGGCTTATAATGCAGCACGCATAACCTCAATAGCACTATCCATAAAAGATACTGCCCAGTATTACCGACTGATTGCAGCAGAAAAAGTGCGTTTTGTCTTAGGCAGTAAAGGACTCGTTCTTACAAATGCTCGGGCTATTGCGGCCAGGCTTTCTATTGCCATGACCGGTAAGATGACCCTTGCCCAGGGCAGGGCCATAGTGGCTCAGAAAGCTCTTAACTCTACCATGAAAGCCAATCCATTGGGATTGGTGATCATAGGTATAACCGCACTTATCACTGCATTTCGTTTATATAACAGATATAGTGCAAAGACCCTTGCCCTTGAGCGTGAAAAGGCCGCACTGGTGAAAGAGCTTAAAATGTATTCTGATATCCTTCAGACCTCGTATGAAAGTATCAATACTGAGATAGGTAAATTAAATTCACTCAGCATTCAGGAAAAGGCTGATCTGCAAACCAAAATTGATAAAACCTTAAAGCTTGCCGAGGCTGAACTTGTTTTGGCAAAAGTCAGAAGAAATGAGATCCGCAAATCTATTGATCCTTCCCTTTGGGATGAGTTTGTTGCTGCGGGGAAAAGCTGGTGGGTAGAGCTAACCCAGGGCGAGAATGCCGGTAACCAAGTGTGGGGGGATCTGCTGTGGGAAGCAGTAGAAAAAGATCGGGATGAGGCCACCCAGGAGATCGATCAGTTTATTGAAGATATGCAGTCCAAGATCTCTCAGATCAAAGACTCAGGTTCTGCGCTTTGGGATATTTTAAATGCTGAAGCCAATGCCGATGAGATCGGGACACAAACCCTGGTAAACCTGGAAGAAAAAATCAGCCTTTATCAATTGGCCCTGAGAAATGCCGCCAAAGGATCAGAAGATTTCCTGCGCATTCAACAAAAGCTTGCCGATGCTGAAAAACAGAAGCAGTCCTTTGGTGGTGATTACAGTACCAAGGATGAAGCCGCCCTGGCCCAGAGATTGGCCGATGAAAAGCTGCGTATTGAGCAGCAGCTATGGCAAGCTGTCACTCAGCTTCGCAGAGCAATCGGATTGAATGAGTTATCAGGGCAGGAAAAGAGATCCAGCAGGTTCAATATAAATACGATGATCTGCTTGCCAAAGCTGAAAAATATGGCCTTGATGTAATGGCCCTTACGGATCTTCGCGAGCAGGAGATTAGCGCCATCATTAAGAAGTGGGAGGATAAAACCGCCTCAGAAAAGCAGAAAGCTCAACAGCAGATTGATGCTATTCTAAGATCTGATCGTGAGACGGCCGTTTATGAAACCACGAAAAAGTATGAAGACCTTATTGCCCTGGCCGAGAAACATGGTTTGGAAACTACCGAGTTATACCAGGTGATGAACCAGGAGCTGGCCGATATCAAAAATGAATCTTTTGCTGATGAAGACGGCCAGAAGCTTGATATTTTCGGCATGTCAGAATCGGATTGGGAAGATCTACTTACCCATGTTCAGGCCGCTATTGCCGTAGCTCAGCAGTTCGGTGAGATCTGGTCTGCGGTTAATGCTCAAAAGGCCGCCCAGGAAGATTACTCCATGCGCCTGTATGAAAATAACATGGAGCGCAGAAAAGAGCTGTTGGAACAGCAACTGGAATCCGGCCTGATTTCCCAGGAGCACTATGATCGTCAAGTAGCATCCCTGGATGATCAGGTGGATAAACGTAAGAAAGAGCTGGCCATAAAACAATGGAAGCGTGATAAGGAACTCAGGCTTTATTCTGCTATTATCAATACCGCTGCCGGGGTAACCCAGGCACTGGGAACCATGCCACCGCCTTACTCATATATCCTTGCTGCCCTAACGGCAGTACTTGGTGGCGTTCAGATAGCTGCTATCTCCAATGAACCACCACCGGCTTTCCGCTTTGGTGGATATACCCCGGACAGACCTACTCAGGTGTTGGTCGGAGATGGAAACAAAAAAGAATGGGTGGCCTCGGGCGAACTGGTTGAAGATCCTCAGACCGGTCCGATCATTCAGCAACTGGAAGATTATCAAAGGGGCCGTACCAACAGCGTTCGGTTCTCAGCACCTGTGCAGCCTGACATTCAGGCGATCACATCTACCCGCAGGCCTCAATTCAGCTCTGCCGGTGGATCTTCATACTATTCAAATCCCGACTCAGACTTGCTCTTAGGCATCCACAGGCAAATGCTGATGATGAATGAAAACAATACCCGTATGAATGAATTTCTTAGCGATCCCAATAATCGCCGCTCTACGATCTCCTATGATCATATGAAAGAATATGAGCAGGAGCTCTCAGACATACAAACGTTGTCCAGGACTTCCTCCTAGTACTACTGTCCTTTTTTTTGCTTTTACCAGCTTCTACTTTCGCAAGCCTATCAATTATTCATTTAATCCATTCCATTATGAAAAAAATAATTTTTTTATTTCTATCGCTCGTGATCGTCGTTCCGGTCAGCGCCCAGGTGAACAAAAAATTCGGAAAAGTTACCGCTACCAAGAAAGTAGTTACTCCCCTTATCAAAGGCACCTCTGATACGATCATTGGGATTCAGTACACAAATTGCCAAATCTCAGGCCAGGCAGTAAAGGTCATCGATCAGCAGATTCAAAATCAATTAACCATTGGAGATCTCTTCATGATCAAGGATGCTTCATGTAATGATATTGCCTACAAAGTATCCATGGTTAATGAGATTGCGGGTAGCACTTTCATTGATTTTGTTCCTATTCCACCACTGGACCTTGCCTCTGGATTCACAATTGCTAAATTGATATATACACCTGAGTTGAAATTAAAGAATGTAAAACATCTAAAAGCAGACACCAATACTATCCGGTCACTTCTGGCTATCAGATGCGGCTCTGCAGTTCCACTTATTGAATCATTTTCTTCCGAGAGTATATCCGGTTGGGTCCTTTATAATGATCGGGGTGATAAATGCTATATCTACCCCAACTCTACCGGTGATGGAATGGTGGTTTCAACTACAAAGCCATAGTATATTTTGTCCACGCGAACTACAATCTATTTTTGGGAAGAGTCACCTGGGGTGCAATCCTGGGCAAGGTTGCAGGGGCTGATCACCCTGCTATATACCTTTTACATCACACACCTACAGATCGTTCATGACAACATCAGCATAGAGCTTCTTTCCCTCTATCTGATAGCCGCTGTTGCTCCCAAGACCATTCAGAAGTTTGCAGAATCAAAAAAGGGTATCACTTAAAAGGCGGTACTCTTTTTTAAGATATTGCCATTAGACTCCTTGCGTGCAACCTTGACATATTTGTTTGTTACCTCTATGGACGAGTGATCAGCTGCTTCCATCACTTCTTTTGGTGATCTTCCGTCGCGGATCATCTGGATGATGCCCGAGTCCCTTAATGAATAAAACTGAATTTCCTTTTTTAATCGCAGGTTCTTTCTCAAAACAGACCAATACCGTGCAATCTCCCTTGAATCCCTGCGCACGGGTCCCGGCCTGAAGCCGTATGCTGAAAACAAATACCAGTTTTTGCGCTGGGGGGTTACTTCTTCAATCAGTTCCCTGACAAGATCAACCATGACATCCGGTATAGGTGCATACCGGGTGTTGTGGTTCTTGGCTACCGATCCCCTTACAACTACCACCTGTTTTTCCAAATCAATATCACCAATCTTGATATAGGAGATTTCCTTAGGCCTAAGCAGGCTATGGAAAGCAAACATCATGATAGCATAATA
Organism: Bacteroidales bacterium; assembly: GCA_032250805.1. Lineage (GTDB taxonomy): Bacteria > Bacteroidota > Bacteroidia > Bacteroidales > B18-G4 > B18-G4. Next base: position 16,506 of record JAVVEM010000036.1, on the reverse strand, counting down.
TGGACGGTTCTGTTTTTGCAGGTAATCCCTGATCTTTTCACGATCTGCCTTGTCAATATCCATTACACGTGTCTTGGAGCCGGTCTTTTTCTTTTTGATCTTATCAAACGGGTTTTGCTTGATGTATTCCTTTTCCACCATCCAGTTAAAGATCACCCGGCACACGGCTAGGATATTGTTATAGCGCACTGCGCCGATCTCCCTGGTCGCCCATGTGGTTTCCATATAGATCACGGCCATCTGCTGATCAAAGGAAACAGCGTACATGTTTTCATCATACTTTTTATTGATGAACTTTTGTAAAAAGCTAACCTCGTTAAAGTATGTGCGCAGGGTATCATCACGCAATCCGCGTTTGTCACGCAGGAAAGCCTCAAGCACCTCTTTGATGCAGTGATACTGACGGGAGTTTTCCGATTCAATGAAAGGATTCCAGCCTTCATGCAGCTTGCAGTTGATATTATATATCATCTTCTTTGCCCACAATCGGCGCTCCTTTACGCTTTTAATCTTACCAACACGGATACGCTTGCGCCGGAGTTTCCCCGTTTGAGGATCTTTTGCGTAATAGACAATTCTCCATTCTTTCTCTTCTTGGAGGGAAGCAGGAATGTAGTCGACCACATCCCGTAAGGAATAATTTCTGTTCATAATTCTATCTGCCTGTTTAACAGGAACATGCTATCTCGATAGAATTCTGTCCCAAAATTGACCCAGCAGTTTGCTTCGAATCGCTTTAATCTGCTGGGTCAGTGTGTTTTATTGAGACTTTAGCGGAGAAAGAGGGATTCGAACCCCCGGTCCCGCGATAGCAGGACAACTGTTTTCGAGACAGCCCCGTTCGACCACTCCGGCATTTCTCCGGGGGCAAAATTAATAATTTTAAGCATTCTGAATGGATAAATCCTTATCTTGTTATGCAAAAACCAAAAATATATGATTATGGAAGAGCTAAATGTATACACAGAAAATGCAATGCAGTTTTTGATCGATTACGGCCCCAAAGTGCTTGGATCCTTGTTGGTACTGGTTCTCGGACTATGGCTGATCTCATGGATCACAAAACTTGCGCGAAAAGGTTTCAGAAAAGCAAATGTAGATGAAACCCTTATCCCGTTTATGTCGAGCATTATTAACTGGACCCTGAAGCTGCTTCTGCTCATCAGTGTTGCCTCAATGGTAGGGATTGCAACAACCTCCTTTATCGCTGTGCTTGGAGCCGCCGGGCTTGCCATCGGACTTGCATTGCAGGGAACCCTCGGCAACTTTGCCGGTGGAGTGATCATCCTGCTTTTCAAACCATATAAGGTTGGAGACCTTGTCGAAGCCCAGGGATTTATTGGCACTGTGGAAGCTATACAGATATTCGTAACAAAACTTCGGTCGCCCCAGAATGAACTCGTCATCATTCCCAATGGCGCCATTTCCAACGGAAGCATCAAAAATTATACTGACGCAGGCTTCCGAAGGGTCGACTGTACCATCGGCATTGCTTACAACGAAGACGTAAAAGAGGCACGCAGGGTGCTGATGGCCGTTCTGCAAACACACAATAAAATTCTGAAAGATCCCGAACCTGTGGTATTGGTTTCAGAGCTTGCCGACAGCAGTGTGAATCTCGCCGTCCGCCCTTTCGTAAAACCGGAAGATTACTGGGATGTATATTTTTATGTTTATGAAGAAGGCAAAGCCGCTCTCGACAAAGCAGGCATCACCATCCCCTTCCCGCAGCGCGATGTGCATATGATCAAGGAGTGAGTTGAGACATGAGATGTGGGTAATGAGTATTGTGTACATAATACCTGGTACTCTCCGCAGCAACGCCATTACAATTTAGTAGTGTAAATCCTTTTCATTATCTAATTTTTTTGTATCTTTGCACTCGCTTTTAGCGACAAAGATACATTGGACCCGTAGCATAACTGGATAGTGCACCTGACTACGGATCAGGAGGTTGGGGATTCGAATTCCTCCGGGTTCACAATAGAAAAGCCCGTCGCGCAAGTGACTGGCTTTTTTGTTTGAAGAGATTTTGGGAGCTCGCTCACAAAATCTCTTCAAGCAAAAGAGACAGAGCGAACGCAGTGAGCTGGGCTTTTCTATTGTAACCGCCCACTGTGAATCAGCGGAGCTAATTCCTCCGGGTTCACAATGCAAAAGCCCGCCACGCAAGTGCCCGGGATTCGTTCAACTTACAAATTTCAATACACTGCGTTTTTAAAAACTTGATTTTCACGAAAATAAATCGTATATTTATACAACAAATGAAACACCTTTTATCATATTACTATAAAACTTCTTTTGCCAGAAAATTATTCTTGCCGGGCCTTCTCGTAATTTTTATTCTCGCAATTACCGGAAACCAGGCCTGCAAGAAAGATAATAACGAAATTCCTTACGGTGATCCCGATCCACCCGACACTACCATTCAAACAATTGACAGCACCTTTATATTTGGCAAAGCGAATGATCTGATAAATATCACCACCTTCTCTGCTGCGATTACCATCATAGCACCATGGCACAGTGGCGAAATATATGCTTTCGACGTGGATGAAGATGGAAATGATGATTTCAGGTTTGATTGTGTCTGGAATATATCACCTGGTGGTATTGATGAGAGGTCGGCAAATATCCGCATTCTGGATTCTTCATTCCAGGTGGCCGGGATAGTGTTCCTCGACAGCATTTTTATGTGTGACACCAACTTTTCGGGGATGGTTTTTACAAATTACTACAATACATTTACTTACAATGGATGTGGTGGTGGGGCGGCCAGCTCACTGCAATCTACTGAGGAAGAATATTACCCTGTCATATTCAGCCAGGGTGATACCCTCGAAGAAACAGCTTACTGGCAGTCAGAAAACCTTTGCCTGGCACTATGCAGCAATACTTCTTACAACTATACCTATTATGACATTATCCGGCCTTTTTGGAATAATATGGGCAAGAAATATATTCTGATCAGAAAAATTAACGATGAGCATGTCCGATACGGATGGCTGGCCATCAGTGTAAGCGATTTCAGGGAAATATATTTTTTCGAATATGCCCTTCAGTAACCACTGTCATAAATACTATAAGTTAACCTGAGGTAAACCGGGCGAAACCAACCGGCCAACGTAGAAGTTATATGCCGAAAGAAAATTTCATGAATGCAGTCTGCCTAACTGAATGATTGCTGATCCGGCTCAGAAGGCGCCAAAACTATAGGCTTCACAACATACCACAGCCCGCCAAAGGATACCACAGCAGTAATGAGGTAAAACACCAGACTGATGCTCACCGCCAGGGCACTGTTGATGCCCAGGAATTGTGCCCCGTAGAGGAAGGTCAGCTCGCGCACGCCCATACCGCCGATGGATATCGGCAGCACCGCCACAATGGACGACACCAGGAAAACCAGCAGGTAATCCATCAGATGCCCGTCGCCACCACCCAGGGCCATGATGATGAGCCAGGCACTTAGCAACTGCATGATCTGGACACCCAGCGACAAAAGCGTTGTGGGGGTGAAAGCTGCCAGAAAATGACGGTAAACCAGTTTAAGAAATATGTAGAAAGCAACTATGCCAACCGGAATAAACACGGCAGCCCATCGATGATGTGGCAGTGGCATGTCGCTGAATGAAAACAGCATCAGCGCAAGCAGCACCAGGGCCAGCAACAGATAAACAGGATCGGCACCACCAATGATGCCGGCCACGCTCGAAAACTCAATCCGCGAAAAGACAAAATACAGGGCCACAAGGGTTAGCCCGAACTTAAGCATGGTCTTTATGATCCTTTTAACCCGCCGATCCACTAACAGTAACTTTTTTAACCCGGTAGGGCTTTTTTTGCTGCGATTCGTAATAGGTACGCATCTGGTATTCGACGATAATGCCGATGGTGATCATCTGAAACCCGGCCAGCACCAACAGTATGCCAAGGATAAGCAAAGGCCTGCCCCAGATATCGTTTCCGAAAATCTTCAGAATGAGCAGATAAGTGTTAATGCCCACACCTGCTAAAAAGACCAGCATACCCCAGAATCCGAAAAAATGCATGGGCTTTTGCATGTATCGCTTAAAAAACAGCAACAACATCAGATCGCTGATCACTTTAAAGGTTCTGGAGAGGCCGTATTTCGACCGTCCGTGTATCCTGGCGTGATGCTTTACTTCCGTCTGGGTAATGCTGGCTCCCTCCAGCGCAGCCAACACCGAAATAAAACGGTGCATTTCGCCATAAAGGCCAAGACTTTTGGCCATATCGCTTTTAAATACTTTTAGCGCGCATCCGTTATCCCTGATCTTTACACCGGTGGTTTTCCTGATAATTGAATTGGCAAGGCGCGATGGGATCTTACGGATAAAAAAACCATCTTTACGGTTTTTCCTGATGCCCACAACAAGGTCCCAATCGCCCTGTTCGGCTATGGAAACCATATGGGGGATGTCGGATGGATCATTCTGCAGGTCGCCATCCATCGTGATGATATAATCGCCGCGGGCATAGTCGATCCCGGCCGCAAGAGCTGAACTCTGACCGTAATTCTTTTTTAATTCCAGAATGCAGACATGCGGATCGTTCAGTGTTTTAAGGCGTTTTACTGTGTCATCAGTCGAACCATCATCCACAAAAACAGATTCATAATCATATCCGGCAAGGGCATCATTGATCTGTTGTACAAGAGGAATAACATTGTCTTCTTCGTTGTACATTGTAATGACAAGCGATAACTTTTTCATTGCAGAATGTGTCACTATAATGCGCAAATATACGTGTAAATGTATAACTTTGGGTCCTCAACATAAAATTGGAGCTTTCAAAAATTAATATGCAAAGAGTTTTGCTTACCGGTGCAGCGGGGTTCATCGGATATCATACAACATTACAACTGCTTGAGCAGGGTTACACCATTACGGGGGTCGATAACCTCAATGATTATTACGATCCGGCCCTGAAAATCAAACGCCTGAAAAACCTGGGAACAGATCGGGAAGATGCGCTCAGTGGCCATATTTCGCGCAGCAGAAAATACCCGCATTACAGTTTTTGCAAATGCGATATCGCTGAGCAGGCCGCACTCGAAAAGGTCTTTGAAAGCGGTCCTTTCGACCTGGTGATCAACCTGGCAGCCCAACCCGGGGCACGCTTTAGTGTCGACCACCCTTATACCTACCTGCATTCAAACATTACCGGCTTCCTTAATATTCTGGAAGCCTGCCGCCACCATAAGCCAAAGCACCTTGTGTATGCCAGCAGCTCAAGTGTATACGGAAACAATGCGGATATCCCCTATGCTGAAGACCAGAAGACGGATTCGCCCGCGAGCCTTTACGGTGCAAGCAAAAAATCGAATGAACTGATGGCATACGCATACAGCCACCTGTATAAGATACCGTGTACTGCGTTAAGGTTTTTTACCGTTTATGGCCCCTGGGGGCGTCCTGATATGGTATATTTCAAATATACCAATGCCATCCTTAACAATGAACCTATCGATGTTTATAATCATGGAAGACTGAAACGTGATTACACCTATATCGATGATATCGTAAAAGGGATCATTGATCTTGTAAGCATGATCCCCGGAGGAGATGTGCCACACCAGGTTTTCAATATCGGGAATTCAGATCCGGTCGAATTACTCGAATTTATCGAAACCCTCGAAAAGGTGCTGGAAAAAAAAGCCATTAAAAACATGCTTCCCATGCAGCAGGGCGATGTGATGATCACCTATGCCGACACAGATAAACTTGAACAATACTGCGGCTACAAGCCTTACACCAGCCTTGAAGACGGGCTGAGGCGTTTTACCGAATGGTACTTCAACGAATACCCGGAAGGCTGATCCGGGGTAAAAACAATAAAATATGCCGGGACGATCGATTATAAAGAATCCGTATTTTTTCTTCATCCTTGCCCTCGTTTTGTTTTTTCCGGCTTATATGATCAACCTGGGCGATCAGCCCATCATCGAGGACGAAGCCATCCGTTCAATCGTAGCCTTCGAAATGCATAAAAGCGGCGATTACATTACGCCCACCATCGGCGGCGAGCCTTACCTGCGCAAGCCTCCCCTGTACAACTGGCTGATCGCCGGTTCATTCAGCCTGTTTGGAAACTATTCGGAGACGGCCATCCGCTTTCCGATGATCATCTCCCTGCTGCTGTTCTCATTGCTGATATTCTGGGTGGTAAGGAAGGAGCTGGGCACCCGGCTCGCTGTGCTCAACATGCTGATATACCTTACCCTGGGGAGGATCATTATGTATGAGTCACTGCACGGTTTGATCGATATTGCCTTTTCGATGCTGACCTACCTGGTGTTTATGCTTTCGTGGTTCCTCTTCAAGCGAAAGGATTACCTCTGGCTGTTTCTGCTTGCCTATTTCCTCACAGCCATCACCTGGATGATGAAAGGGCTGCCCTCGCTTGTCTTCCTGGGCACCGGGCTGCTGGTGCTGTTCATCTCAGGGCGCAGGTTTATCATGCTGTTCAATTGGCGGCATTTTGCGGGTATCTTCCTGCTCATCATATTGCTGGGAGCTTATTACCTCGTATACTTCAACAGGAATGACATTAGTGCGCAGGAACTTTTTATGACCCTGCTGGGGCAGACCACACGCCGGACGGTGATCCGCTTCGGCTGGTGGGAAACCATCCTTCACCTTTTCACTTTTCCGCTGGAGATGCTGTATCACTTCCTGCCCTGGAGCCTGCTCACACTGGTGCTGTTTATCAGGGGCACGGCAAGAAAAATATGGCAGCATCCTTTCCTCAGGTATAACCTGCTCCTGTTAGCCTTTAACATTATTCCCTATTGGACTTCACCCGAAGTGCATGCCCGCTATATCCTCATGCTGGTCCCCTTGTTTTTCACCATCCTGAGCCGGGCTTATGTTGAGCAACGAAAGGAGCATAAGCTCATGCCGAAGATCATTGAATACCTCTTCGGCGCCGTGCTTATTATCGCGGCCATGGCACCCCTTGCTGCTCCCTGGATCAAGCTGTTGAAGGATGTGGACCAGGTATGGGTTATATCCATTTTGCTTTGCCTGTTCATGGCCGGCATCACCATCACTTACTGGCGTTCTGCGCGCCAACGCCTGTTCTGGTTCGCCATCGGCATACTCATTCTGCGCATCGGCTTCGACTTCCTCGTGCTGCCCACTCGGCAAATGGATTCGAAAGAGGTGCTGGGAAAGGCCAATGCCATTGCCCTGGCGGAGATGACAAAAGGCCACGATCTATATTCCTACTGGAACCCGGAAAAGGAACCCCACTTTTATTACCTTAAAAACCTCATCACATTCCGTTATCACTACTATCTTTCCACTGCCCGCAACGAAATGGTCGTCAGCACCTCCGAAAAGATCCCCGGCGCCATCTATTTTTCCAACCCCCAACATATCGGCAAACAGCCCATCGACACCGTCGGAACACTGACACAATATGTTGATGGAACAAGGCCGTTGGTGGTGTTCAGGTTTACGGAAATCAACACTGAATAGAAGCAGCTATTTCTGCCTTGATTATGGACATTACAAGTTTACAGTTTACAGGCCTCTAACCCACTCCGGGCGCAGCGCGGAAGTGCCAGGATCTGACAGTGCTTCGTCGATCTCCCTTAACATCCGCTCTTTTCCCCTGCCAAGGATACCTTTCAGGATGAGGTAGTTTGAGGCATGATCGCTGCGGAAAACCGTTTGTTCAAGATCCGTATGGGAAAGAAAAAGGCGAAGCTCCTCCAGCAGACCGGGAATATCACATGGCTCGAAATCGCCTCTGAAGCGCTTCTTAAAATGTTCAATCCCGCATGGATAGCTTAGTACCAGGGTGGAGAGGAATTCGGGTTGCACAGCATTGACAACTTTGGCAGAATTTATAGCATGCTGCCTGCTGAACTTCTTCCCTCCCAGCCCGCTGAGGATCATCACCGAGCTTTTGATACCTGCTTTTTTAGCCATCTGCAATCCCTCAATGGTGCTCACCATGGTCTCACCTTTGTTCACCATTTTCAGCACTTCATCATCGCCTGACTCGATGCCCACATAGATCAGTGTAAGACCCGCTTCACGCAGAGTTTTTAGCTGTTCATCCGACTTCTCCCTCAGGTCTTTGGCAATGGCATATATTGATACCCTCACCAATTTAGGAAAAACACTTCTGACCTCTTTCATGAGTTCAAGGAGGTATTCGTAAGGCAGTGCCATAGCATTGCCATCGGCGAGGAATACTTTCTTCACCCGCTCTCTATATTCACTCATTGCCCTGATCTCTGCCTTTACTTCATCAATATTCCTGATGCTGAATTTTTTGGCAGTATACATCTCACAGAATGCACAACGGTTCCATGAACAGCCTATGGTTGGCTGAAGGATCAACGACCGGGCTTCGCTTGGAGGACGGAATAGTGGTTCGCTATATGAAATGGGGAAATGCAAGGTTCAGATTTTAAATATTGGTTCAAAGGCTAATTAATAACTAAATAAATAACACTATTCAAACGGTTGCTCATCCTCAAAATCAGGCCGGTAATGGTCAGCGCTCTCAATGCCCTGTATAAATCCCCGGGTAATTCCGAGTTCTTCCATCCGTTTCACAACTTTTTTATATTCCTTTGGATCAACATGGTTTTTCAATGGTTCAAACTCATTGGCAAGGTGGCAGGGATAATACTGCGACATGAGGGCTACATGGATGTTGGGTGAAAGTTCTTCAGCAATAACCTTCATAATCTGTAAACTGTTTTCGGTATGCCCTGGCAATACCAGATGCCTGATCAGCATGCCCCGCATGGCATATCCTTCGTTATCAACGATGAGGCCGCTGCCGGTCTGGCGAAGCATCTCCTTATGTGCTTTCAGGGCTATTACAGGATAATCAGGCGCATCGGAGTACCGCCGGGCGAGCGCTTCATCCATATACTTGAAATCCGGAAGATAGACATCCACCATTCCCTCCAACCGCTTCAATTGTCCTACATCGTCGTAGCCATTCGAATTGTATACGATTGTGGGATGATAGCCCAATTCGCTCAGCGCATTCACGATGATCTTCATTTGCGGGATAAAATGCCCCGGCGACACAAACCCCACGATATTGATCCCGCTATCGAGTATGCCGGTGATCTGGCGGAGAACCTCCTCCAGGGACATATGATTTCGGGAATGATCCTGCCGGTTGCTGCTGATCTGCCAGTTCTGGCAGTATACACACTGCAGGTTGCAATTGGTAAAAAACACATTACATATCCCTTTGCTCCCGCTGATCACCGGTTCCTCTCCCCTGTGAATACATATGGAGGATATGCTGAATTCTGTTCCGGCTTTACAATATCCTTTTTTAGCGCTAAACCTGTTGGCATTGCATTTCCTTGGGCAAATATTGCATGCCCTGAGCTCGTCAAGCAAGCCGGAATATTTATCTGCTAAACCGGTCTTATTCATGATTTTTTCTTTGCTGCAGAAACCATTTGTAAAGCCCTGCATCCTTATATGCCGGGACCCAGGCGAAATGGTCAACATCAGGATACAGGCTATACCTCACCTGTCCGCCACACGCTTTCAGTGCTGCTACCAGTTCATCCGAATGCTTATGATCATGGACGTTGTCGAGGGCACCATGAAAAACCCAAACAGGCAGGTGGCGGAGCTTGCAGGCCCTCCTGGCATTGATCTTCCCGCATATGGGCGCTATGGCCGCAAAACGGTGAGGAGCCTTCATGGCCATATTCCATGTCGCATTGCCGCCACTACTTAATCCTGTTATATAAATGCGGTCCTTGTCGACAGCATACAAATCTTCAATTTCATCCAGCAGACGGATAAGATCCCGGGCTTTCCAGTTTTTGCCGGACGGGCACTGAGGCGATACGACCATAAAGGGAAAGCCGCTGGTATCGTCAAGGAATGACGGAGGGCCATGGGTTTTGAGAAGCTCAGGATCTTCGCCACGTTCACCACTTCCGTGAAGAAAAATAAGGAGTGGGTACCCTGTTCCTGCAGGAGGCTCACCGGGTATATACAAAAGATAATTATACACTCCGCCACGGTGGTACGATTGCTGGGAAATGACCGGAGAGGCAATAAATCCCGATAAAATTAATACTACAAGATATTTCATTTTTAACATTAGATTTAAACATAATCCATTGCATACAAAGATAGGATTTTAAACCCGCAATGAAATGATCAGATATGACAGGCCTGCTGACCTGTTTTTTTTCATCTGTATACCTGATGAAACGGTGAACTACCTGCTGAAGGCCGGCGGCTATATAAAAATTTCCTAATTTTAAAGAAAATTTCATCTCATGAAAGCGCGGTATTCACTCTGTATTTTACTATTTGCGGCGATGCTGCTGCCAGTTTTATCCTTTACCCAGGCAGATCATAACAATAATTCTGAAGGATTTAATCTTGCATTGCTCCGGCATGGAAACGATCAGAACCTGTGGGTTGACAGGGTACCGGCCTTCAGCTTTATGATCGATGGTGAAAACCATAATTCCGCTCCGGGCAGCATCACCGGATTGAATGGATCAATGACCATGACTTTCGGCGATCTGTTGGTGCGCATCCACGACAGCAGCGTGATGCCCGTAACCATCGAATTCATGAACACCGGACAGGATACGCTGTGTTTTGAGAACATGGTTCCCTTTGGGCAGTCGCCCGGGCATACCTACATTACATCCGACGGACCATGGTCGCTCACCCGGGCAAAGCTTTATCGGCCGGGATGTGGCCCTGTAAATGTAATCCTCCCCGACAATGCCTGGGAGCTTGGCTATGGCAGTTTTTCCATCAACGACACGCTTTCGGTATGTGGCCTCTGCCGCCGTGCCGAAACAGAAAAGGCACAAAAGCAACGCTATAAAACCTATATTTTCCCGGGGGGGATGGTCAGGTACAAGTTATACGTGGAAACTTTCCGGGGCGAATGGCAGAATGGCCTGAAAACCATATTTCAAAAAAATTACCTCTACGACCTGGACGAATTTGATAACAACCTTTTTGAGCGTGAAGATCTGCAGTGGGTGCGGCATAGCTGTATTGCCGGCCTGAACTTTGCCTGGGACAATGATTTCTTTGACAGCCATACACAGCAATACGTGCTGAGCGACTATCTTGAAGAAGGAGAAAAGCTTTTCGGAGGATACGATATTTATGCCTTATGGCCCACCTGGCCCCGGCTGGGTCTCGACGAACGCAACCAATGGGATCTGTTTCGCGATCTTCCCGGAGGATTACCTGCCATACGCAAGCTGGTGGAAGGCATGCACGAAAGCGGCGACCATTTCTTTATCTGCTTCAATCCCTGGGATGAAAGCACGAGGCAGGAAGATCCGTATGAGGGCATCGCGGCCATCATCGATGCTACCGATGCCGATGGAGTTGTGCTCGACTGCCGGGGCAAATCAAACGAACGGCTGCAAAAGATCGCCGACAGCATCAAGCCAGGGGTGATCATGTACAGCGAGGGCATGGCCATAGTGAAAGATATGCCGGGCATTGTTGCCGGAAGGGTGCATAACGCCATATTTTATTCGCCACCGCTCAACCTCAACAAGCTCATCAAGCCCGAATTTGCAATCTTCCGTGTGCTGGAAAACCGCGATGCCCACCTGAAACGCGAAATAGCGATCTCATTTTTTAATGGCTATGGCAACGAGCTAAATTCAATGGGCCCGGGAAGGCCCGCAGCAGTGCAGGATGACCTCGAATATCTTGGCAAAACAAGCATGATCTTTCGTCAAAATTCAGATAATTTCCTAACACAAAACTGGACGCCACTGATCTCTTCACTTACTGACAGCATTTGGGTAAACGAGTGGCCCCTTAACGATAAAACCCTTTATACGATACTGAGCTTTGTTCCGGAAGGCCATGAAGGGCCACTGTTCGAAATCACCCCCGGCGAAAACACACATTATGTGAGCCTCTGGCGGCACGAAGAATTGCTGCCGGTTGAACTGGATGGAAGATACTACCTGCCGGCAAGCATCGATGCCTATAACAAGTCCTTCCAAAACACGCGAAAAGCTGGCAATATCGACTGCGTGGCAGCTTTCAGGAATTACCTGCACATTGATGACCGCAATCACCAGCTTAAAGTATCGGCAACAAAAGGCGAAAAAATTATTGTGTGGCGCCCCGAACCCTCTTACCTTAATCATTCGCAGGATTATGCCCTTGAAGGAAAACAAGTTACGATCGACCCGGCAATTGTGGCAGGTGAACAAAAGATTACCATACAATTATTCGATGGCGACAAACTTATTGATGAAAAAATTTACCTTCAAGCCAATGCAAAACCCTGGCTCATATCAAAAACCGAAGCATCAGAAGGATCGCCCGATAAGCAGAACAGCCTGTTTATCAAGGGAGGAGAATTTTCGTTCATAACGGAACACAGCGACCACTTCATCCCCTACCCCGGCCCTGTAACGGCCATCGACACCGTGGTGAATGATTTCTATATCGACAAACAAAACGCAAGCAACCGGCAATTCAGGGCTTTCCTCGACGCCACCGGATACCGGCCCGCTCATCCCAAAAATTTCCTCCGGCACTGGATCAACGGCAATTATCCTGACTCACTGGCTGATGCTCCCGTTGTTCATATTTGCTATGAAGATGCAAGGGCCTATGCCCGATGGGCCGGCAAACGGCTGCCCACCGAAATGGAGTGGCAGTATGCGGCAGAGACAATGGGATTTAATTACGGGCAGGTTTGGGAGCTGACCAACGACTGTTACGACAATGGTTCACACACGTTCATCATCATCAAGGGCGGAAGCAATTTCAAGGCAGAGTCGAGCTGGTGGTATATCCAGGGCGGGAAGCATCCTCCGCAGCGGCAGCAGATGCTCCTTCAGGTGAGCCCGGGCTTCGACAGGGCGTCAACGGTGGGGTTCCGGTGTGTGCAGGATAAAAATCAAAAATGTCGCAGCAAGCAATAAATTTCATATCTTTACAGCTCAGGATAAGCCCTGTCATGACCCGCATCGTTCATATATCCAAATGGTACAAGAAGTCCTGGAAAGGGCTGTTCGAATGCTGGATATATTAATGCCCCATTTCATCTTTTTCTTTCCTTTTTATTCATATTGCCAATCAATCATCGAGCATGCACGCATATATTTTCAACATACAACGCTTTTCAATCCACGACGGCCCTGGTATCCGCACAACGGTATTCTTTCAGGGCTGTCCCTTGCAGTGCATATGGTGCCATAATCCGGAGGGAATGCCACAATATTTCGAAAAGCAGGGGGCAGAAGAAGATGCGCGACGCATAAAAAAATACAGCCCCGACATGCTGCTGAAAGAAGTAATGAGAGATAAGGTGTTTTATGAAGAATCGGGCGGAGGGGTGACACTTTCGGGCGGCGAGCCGCTGATGCAGTCGGGTTTCCTGCTGCATTTCATTGAGAAGCTTAAAAAAGAAAATATCCATGTTACAGTAGATACTTCGGGCTACGCCCCTCACGACATATTCCGAAAGCTTTGTGATATGGCCGACCTCATCCTTTTCGATATCAAACTGATCGATAATGAAAAACATGCCTTGTATACCGGAACAAAAAACAAGCCCATTCATGAAAACCTTGAATACCTGACCAATCAATCAACACCTTTCAGGGTGAGGATCCCGCTGATAAATGAAATTACCGCTACAGAAGATAACCTGGAAAAAATCGTAGCACTGCTCAGGGGAAAAAACAATATCAGCATCGACCTGCTGTCGTATCATAACCTGGGAGCCTTCAAACAGCAGAAACCCGGATTGAAACGCACCAAAAACATCAAACTTACAGCCCCTTCACCTGAGCGGCTGCAGGAAATACAGAGCCTTTTAACATCCAACGAATTTGATGTCAGCCTCGGAGGATAAATGCATCGACCATGAATTCAAGAATTACGACATTACGAAAAAACAGCCTTGAGGCAGTGCCTTATATTTCCGCGGAAAGGGCCCGGCTGATCACTGAATTTTATTTAAAAGACTTCCATAATGAGGCACCGGTACCTGTGAAGCGGGCCAGAGCGCTCAGCTACATTCTCGACAATAAAAAAATATACATTGGCGAAGGAGAGCTTATTGTTGGCGAGCGCGGACCGGAACCAAAGGCTACGCCCACTTATCCTGAGATATGCCTGCACACTGCCGCTGACCTCGATATCCTGCAAAAACGCAAAAAAGTAGCCTTCAGCTCATCGAAAAAAACCCGTACGATACTTACTACTTTCGTTGCTTCGCATTGGAAAGGGCGCTCAATGCGGGAGCGGATATTCAACGAGATGAGCACCGAGTGGAAGGACTGCTATGAAGCAGGCATCTTTACTGAATTCCTCGAGCAGCGTGCACCGGGCCATACCGTTCTCGACGATAAGATTTACCGCATGGGCATGCTCGACTTTAAAAATAAGATCAGAAAGTCGATTGATGATCTCAACTTTTTTAATGATCCGGAAGCATTTGATAAAAAGCAGGAATTGCTTGCGATGGATATTGTGGCGGATGCACTTATTCGCTATTCATTGCGTTATGCTGATGCCCTGGCAGCACTGGCTTACGAGGAAAAAGATGACAAACGAAAGGCGGAGTTGCTGGAAATGGAACGCAATTGCAGACACATTCCGGCCAATCCCCCCCAAAATTTCTGGCAGGCCCTGCAATACTATTGGTTTGTGCACCTGGCGGTGATCACCGAACTTAACCCATGGGATTCGTTCAATCCCGGCCGTTTAGATCAGCATTTGCTGCCATTTTACGAGGAAGGCTGCAGGCTTCAGGGTGCTGGTTTCAGGGAGTCGGCAAAGGAGATGCTACAGGCGTTCTGGGTGAAGTTCAACAACCATCCCGCCCCGCCAAAGGTGGGCATCACCGCGAAAGAAAGCAATACTTACACCGACTTTGCGCTGATCAATACCGGCGGCGTGAGGCCCGACGGCTCAGATGCAGTCAATGAGCTGAGTTTCCTGATCCTTGAAGTTATTGAGGAAATGCGGCTACTGCAGCCAAGCTCTATGGTGCAGCTAAGCAAGAAAAATCCTGATGCCTTTATCGACAGGGCGCTCAGGATCATCAGGACAGGCTACGGCCAGCCTTCGGTATTTAATACGGAGGCGATCATCCAGGAATTGCTGAGGCAGGGCAAAGACCTGGCCGACGCACGTGCAGGTGGCGCCAGCGGCTGCGTCGAAACGGGCGCCTTTGGCAAAGAAGCATATATCCTTACCGGTTATTTTAACCTGCCAAAAGTCCTTGAAATCACACTCAACGATGGCCTTGACCCGCGTAGCGGCAAACAACTGGGGCCAAAAACAGGCCAGGCAGAGGAATTTGCCACCATCGGAGAAATCCTTGAAGCTTTCAGAAAACAGTTAAATTATTTCATCGACATCAAGATCAGGGGAAATAATATTATTGAAGGATTATACGCACGCTACCTTCCGGTTCCTTTTCTTTCGCTGATTACCGACGACTGCATCAGTAATGGAAAAGATTATCACGCCGGAGGAGCACGCTATAATACCAATTATATCCAGGGGGTAGGCATCGGCAGCATTACCGATATGCTTTCGGCCATCAATCATCATGTTTTTAAAGAAAAAACCCTTGCATTCACTGAGCTGATGCAGGCACTGCGCGATGATTTTAAAACACAGGAAGACCTCAGGAAAAAGCTATGGACGGATACGCCAAAATACGGCAACGACGATGACAGGGCCGATGAACTGATGGTCAGCGTTTTTGAAATGTATTATGAAGCAGTAAATGGCCGGCCGAATATAAAAGGCGGTCATTATCGCATCAATATGCTGCCCACCACCTGCCATGTATATTTCGGCAGTGTAACCGGCGCCACTCCCGACGGGCGGCATGCCGGGAAACCACTCTCCGAAGGCATCTCCCCCATGCAGGGAGCCGATACCAGGGGGCCCACTGCCGTGCTTAACTCCGCTGCAAAGATGGATCACCTGCGTACCGGAGGCACGCTGCTGAACCAGAAGTTTACTCCTTCATTTATGTACGATGAAAAGGGGATGAAAGCAATCCGATATCTCATACGTTCATATTTCAGGATGAACGGGCACCATATTCAATTCAATGTGGTAGATGCTGAAACCCTGCGCAAAGCAAAAAAACATCCTGATGAATACCGCGACCTGATCGTACGCGTTGCCGGATACAGCGATTACTTCGTCGACCTCACCGAAGAATTGCAGGATGAGATCATCCGCCGCACAGAACACCGCTCTGCAGGATCCTAATCAAGCCCGTTGTAATAATCAAAAACCCGGATAAGATCATCACCCGACTTTAACCTGATCTTATTGGTTTTCATAAATTTGCTGAGCTCGTCATTATGCCGGGGAAGGACATCGTTTACCGATTGCCGTGACAAGTGTACCCGCTCGTATGGCTCATCCGCGCTTAGCCGGAAAACAAGATTTTCATCGCTTTTTTATGCACAATCAGCCGCGCCATGGCTTTTTT
>JAVVEM010000002.1:0-121414 GCA_032250805.1 Bacteroidales bacterium | reverse complement strand
AAAACCGAGAAAAACCCCAGAAGATGACCCGCATTGTATACCGTTGCTTCATCGAGTATTACCAGGTTCTGGTCAGGCCCTCCACCCCTGACAACAAAGCCTGACGAGCCCTCGGCAGCGGTTTGTAATCCCGGCATGAGCAGGAGCGCCTTAATGATGTCTACTTCACCCATTAGCGAGGGGATCTGACGGATAGTTTTTGAGTCGAGCCTGACCACACTCATCTCAGCCTCTTTTACATTTCTGTCAGGAGCTTCGGCAATGATCTCCACTTCCCGCAGCAGTTCGCCCTTTGGTGATAATTCAATGTCGAGGGTGAGGTTGTCTTTCAGTTCGATCGTTTTTTCGATCGTTTCGTAACCAATGTACGAAAATCTTAGGGTGTAAAGGCCCATATCCATGCGCACAGAGTAAAATCCATAAACATTGGTAACGGCTCCGGTAGCCAGTTCACTAACATACACTGTGGCCCCGATAAGGTCTTCGCCGGTTTTGGCATCTTTGATATGACCACTTATGGTTCGTTTGTTTTTATCGGCTTCATCGCCTCCTGCCAGTATTTGGGAGGGCATAATAAAAGCGATAAGTACGATAAACAGCAGTGATCTCATCTATTCAAAATTATCGTATGGACCATATATTTATTTTTTTCATCTGCTTTAAAACAAATTAATGCATCACAATATTCGTTCCTTAATTCGGTTTTACAGACGAATTGTCGGTCAGATTATTGCAATCTCAGGTAATAACATGAAATTTTGTCGTATATTACTTACGGAACAATAATTGATTCATTTTGTTTCAATCTTATGGATATTACAAGCGAGAAGAAAAAATTATACTACAGCCTTTTTTTTCCGGCAGCCTTTCTGGTAATTATCTGGCTTGTGCCCTTAGTTGAGTATCTAAGTGGTATGCGCTTTGTCCAATATGGGATTTGGCCCCGCACGGCAAGCGGTGCTATAGGCATATTGACTTCCCCATTGATCCATGCCGACCTGAATCACTTATTTGCCAATTCTGTGCCTCTGTTTGTATTGGGGGCAAGTCTTTTTTATTTCTACAGGGGCATTGCTGCAAGGGTGTTCATTCTGATCTACCTCTTTACCAATATTTGGGTATGGGGGATGGGCCGCGAAGCATACCATATCGGTTCGAGCGGCATCGTTTACGGTCTGGCTTCGTTTCTGTTTGTAAGCGGCCTGATAAGGAAAGAACCGCGACTGATGGCCATTTCAATGTTCGTCGCCTTTCTCTATGGGAGTTTTATCTGGGGGATTTTTCCTGAACTTTTTCCCGAAAGGAATATTTCGTGGGAAGCACATCTGATGGGCATGATGGCAGGGATCATCTTTGCCATATACTTCAGAAAGAGCGGCCCGCAAAAACGGCGTTACTCATGGGAGTTTGAAGATGAAGACGATGATGATGAGGATGATGATGGCCCGGCATACTGGAAAGTGCCACCCGGAAGCAACTTTAACCCCTGATCCTTCAAATATAGTTTCTGCCTGCGGTTGCTTACAGCTTTGATTTTAGCAGCAAGCGGTCGTACAGGAACAACATTATAACAGTGCTCATCCCGATCCCCGAAAACAACATCCAGATATTGGATGGCTGGTATGTTATCCAAAGAAAGTTAGTAAGCTCTGCCGGGTTCATGTTCATGAGGGTGCAGGCTTTGCTGAAGTAATCATTTTTTGTAAAGCCCTCAGATATGGCCGGGATCTCAAGCCCCCTTTTGTCAATTTCCAGAGAAAGCAGGTAGTATTTGTCGCTGAGCCTGGTGTAAACATCGCCCGACAAAATCCCGGCCAGGAAATTGCCTCCGGCCAGGGGAAGGTAGTAAGTACCCATATACATCGCCAGCTTGTCTTTGGGTGCGATCTTTCCGATATACTCAAGTATGCGGGGCGAACTGGCCATTTCGCCGGTAGCAAAGATCAATATGGAGAGAAAAAGATAAAATCCATTCTGGGTAACAAACCATAGGGCGATGCCGATCGAGCTGATGAAGAAACCGGTAATGATCGTGTTAACCGGCTTGTATTTCATAATGAGGCTGGACACCAGTACCTGGAAAATTACGATATATAAGGCATCGATATTCACGATCATTTCGGGGTTTACCGTTCCCTGGTCGGTGCCAATGAAACCTGCCAGCCAGGGCCACCAGCCCAATAACCAGTTATAAATGCCGGCAGTATTTACCCATTGCTCGATAAATACCGGCAATGTAAAAAACAACTGGTTGTACATGGTCCAGAAGCCAATGATGATGAACAGGAAAATTACGAGCTTAAAATCTGTAAGTGCTTTGCCAAGGTTGATGAAAATGCTGCGTATTGTTTTCCCAAGCGGTTCTTCAACTTTCGTACGTTCAGGCTCTTTATAAAACAACAATACCAATATAAGATTTACAAGTATGGCTGCCGATGACATCATGAAGGCATATTGCCAATCGGTTTCGCGAAGCTTGCTGGCCACCACGGGGCCGACAAATGCACCGATATTTACGATCATATAGAAGATGCCAAAGCCTATTGATGCAGTTTTTTCCGTCGTTGTGCGGGTAATGGTTGCTGATATCACGGGCTTGAATAATCCAGCCCCCAAAGCAAGGTACAGAAAGGCCAGGAACATCGATGCATAGCTGCTTACATAACCCATAAGCAGATAACCGCTGCTAAGAATGATATAGGATATGATCAGAAGTTTTTTATATCCGAACTTATCGGCAATAGCTCCGGTTATCGTTGGCAGAACATATAGTATGCCTACCACTGTGCCCATCAACAAGCCTTTTTGGCTTTGCGTAAAGCCCAGAGCTCCTTCATCAGTTGAACCGGTAAAGTAGAGCGCCAGCAAAATGAACATTCCATACCAGGCCCAGCGCTCAAAAAGCTCCATTATGTTGGCTGTCCAGAAAGTGGTGGGAAACCCAAAAAGCCTGCTTGTGTTATCCGGCATATGATTGTACTTTCATGCAAAGAAACGAAAAATGATTTTTAGTAATGGATTTTGATTAGCAATCTTTAACTCTCGATGAGCGGTTTCATTATTCCATATTCTTTAATCAATAGTTAATATAGTGCTTCACTTTTTCAAACACAGGGTCATAGGCAATCACTTTTCGCAGCGTGTCGGCATTCAATATCGGTCCGGTATATTTTATGTAATTTACTATTTGCTTAACAGTTTCATAATCCAGGTATGGATGGCGGAGCAAATGTTTGAATTCTGCCTTATTCACGGGTATCCGGTCAATTGCTGAGGTGTCGATGCTTATATACGCCCGCATTTGATCATAACGCACGCTATCCATCCCATAAACTTCGAGCAGTTGTTCGCTGGCGTAAAAACCACCCAGCAAGCCCCTGTATTTGAGTATGCGGTCGGCAAAGACCGGCCCGATACCATAAAGCCTTACCAGCTTTGCAGTATCAGCAGTGTTTATCTCAACTATCATGGGGGGCTTTGCTGCGGCAGTTCCCGATTTATTAAATCGATTTGGGTATACGCTGCTTGTCTTTGTATATGTAAATTTTTTCTTTTTAACTTTTTCAAGGGTGTCGGGTTGCGACAGGGCTTCTTCGAATAGCCTTAGCTCTTCTTCAAATGCCGACAGGTCTGTTTTATCATATTCGTGAATGGCCGGCAGGTAGGCATTTCCTGCTTCAACGATGAGGATAAGCATGATCAGCACTACAATCCCCCGTCTTTCGGCGTAATTAAAGCTTGTAAAGCTTTTAAATTGTTCTTTTATTGCCTGGATGATCTTTCGCATTTCGGGTTTGCCTTTACTTATTAGTACCCAAAAAGCAAAAATGTCGCACTTAAAACTGAAAAAAATTTATTGGGCCGAAATTGTATCTGCACTCATTTGTATGCTTTGCTCGATCATGGCAGGTTGCGGTGAGTTGGAAAAGGCCGACATGTCGATCAAGCCTATGCCATTCAGAAATACGATCGCTATGGCGATAGGGGCAAGGAACTTTACAATAAACATGAATACACCAAAAAGCCGGCCTTTAAGGTCTCCACTATTGGTGAGTTCATCACGCACATTTTTTCGTCCGAAGAACCATCCAACAAAAACAGCAATAAGTAAAGCACCCAGTGGAAGCACAATATTTGCGGCTAAATAGTCGAATATCGAGAATAAATTTTTCCCGAAAAAGGTGAGTTCGTCGAGCGGACCCTGCGAAAGCGTGCAAAAAATTCCCAGTACGGCAATTGCAGAAGCCGCCATCACAGTTGCTTTTTTTCTTCCAATATTCAGTTCTTCGCTCACATAGGCCACCACGATCTCCAACACAGAAATTGTAGAAGTGAGTGCAGCAATTGCGAGCAGGATAAAGAACATTACTGCCCAGATATATCCTCCCGGCATTTCCTGAAAAATGTTTGGCAGGGTGATAAAAATCAGTGCTTCTCCTTCGTCGGGTTGGATATTAAAGGCAAATACTGCAGGGAAGATGGCAACTCCGGCAAGTATGGCAATAAGTGTGTCGGCCGCTGTGATCGCATATGCAGAATTTGGAAGATTTTCTTTCTTTTTCACATACGATCCGTATGTGATCAATGCCCCCATACCAATGCTCAACGAAAATGCTGCCTGCCCGAGTGCTTCCAGGATCACGCCTGGAGTGATCTTCGAGAAATCGGGGTAAAATAAAAATTTAAGGCCTTCAGCAGCGCCCGGAAGGGTGACTGAACGGATGCAAATGATCACGATAAGAACGAGCAGCAGCGGCATAAGGATGCGTGTATATTTTTCAATACCGTTCTTAATGCCCCGGTAAACGATAAATCCGGTAAGGAACATAAAGATCATTTGCCAGATTACAGGTTTTGTGCCCCCGTGCTGAAAATCAGAAAACATGCCGGCAAGTTCATCAGATGATTTTCCGCTAAAACCATTTGCGGCAGCCTGGTAAAGATATTCAAGTGTCCAGCCGGCAATGGTGCTGTAATAGGAGAGGATCATAAAAGCCGCCCCAACGCAAACCAGCCCGAAAAGGTACCAGGGCTGATTCGGTTTCAGTATTTTAAATGCTCCGTAGGCGTTACGTTGTGCACGTCGCCCGATGGTGAACTCCGACAGCATAATGGGCAAACCGATCACAACGATAAAGGTGATGTAAATGATCAGGAATGCTGCACCGCCATTTTCTCCGGCTACGTAAGGGAAACGCCAGATATTCCCTAAACCGATTGCCGATCCGGCTGCTGCCGCTATGATCCCCAGCCTGGAGCCAAAGCTGTCTCTTTTTGGAAAATCGATCCGGGCCATGTTTATGCTTTGAATTTATAAGATGCAATAATACGAAAGAATTCTTGAATTTGAATGCCATATTCCGTTTAGCGGATATAGCCTGCAGGCTTTCGGGTGTTTCATAAGTGGATTGATTTTATCTGTCCGGTAAGGGCCATAATATAAAATCATTTGTACTTTTTTATTTCTCCTGTTTTCAGTCTTCGCATATAAGAGACCAGATCCCTCCTGACCTCCGGCGCAAGAATAACCAGCCCAACAATATTTGGAAATGCCATGCACAGGATCATCATGTCTGAGAAATCAGTTACTGCGGCCATATCCGAAGATGCGCCAACAATGACACATGCCAGAAAAAATAACTGGTAAATGGTATTGGTCACCTTTCTTGTGCCGAAGATCTTTTTTCCGAAACCTCCCAGAAGATAATCGAAACCTTTCAGGCCATAGTACGACCAGGATATAAGGGTTGAAAAGGCAAACAGTGTTACTGCGGCCAGCAGCAGATAGGGAAACCATGGAAATACTGACCCAAAGGCAGCAGAGGTGAGTTGTACACCGGTTAATTCTACCGGATCATTCCAGTGACCACTGTAGATGATCACCAGGGCGGTCATCGTACAAATGATCACTGTATCGACAAAGGGTTCCAGCAGCGCGACAATACCTTCGCTCACGGGCTCATCAGTTTTGGCTGCAGAGTGAGCAATGGACGCACTGCCGATCCCGGCTTCGTTCGAAAAGGCGCCACGCTGAAATCCATATATCAGCACACCAATAAATCCTCCTTTCAGCGCCTCAGGCGAAAAAGCCCCGTCAATGATCAGCATGAAGGCGGTGCCTGTATAATTGATGTTGATGCCAATAATGACCATGGCCGTAATAACGTAGAGCAAGGCCATAAAAGGAACAATCCGGGAGGTTACACGGGCAATGCTTTTGATCCCGCCAATAATCACCAGTCCTACGAAAAAAGCCATTCCCAGCCCATACCATGCCCCGTAATCATGGATTGAGGGAAAGAACATTTCAGATAACTTAAAGGCCTGGTTGGCCTGGAACATATTCCCTCCGCCAATAGATCCGCCTATAACCAGTACGGCAAAAAGAAAGGCAAGAATGATGCCCGGAAAACCAAGCTTTTTCTTTTTCAGGCCATTTTTCAGGTAATACATGGCTCCACCCGAAACCTCTCCTTTTTCATTAATTTTTCGGTACTTAACGCCCAAAGTACATTCAGCAAACTTCGACGACATGCCGATCAGTCCTGCCAGGATCATCCAAAATGTTGCACCGGGGCCACCGATGGTGATCCCGATCGCTACACCGGCAATGTTTCCCAGTCCGACAGTTGCCGAGAGAGCAGTGGTGAGCGCCTGAAAATGCGACACTTCTCCCTTGTCGTCGGGATGGTCGTATTTGCCTCTTATCAGGCCGATGGCATGCCCGAATCCCCTGATGTTGATAAACCGCATGAAGACAGTAAAAAACAGCCCGCCGAATATAAGCCAGAGTACGATCAGTTTTAACGGCGCCGTAACCGGTTCTCCATTGGGACTAAAAACGGCTTCACCGTTCTCGTCATAAACCTGATCATCGTAAATGCCCATCCAGGAAAATGGATCCCAGAAAAGGATCTCTACCATAACATCAACAATGGGCGTAAAAACATTGTTGATCCGGTCACTGATGGTGAGTTCTGTCTGGTTGTCTGAAATTGTATCAACCTGATTGGTTTCGCTGGCTGAAATGCCTGAAAGAAAAAAGAATAACAGGCATAAAGTTATTGTTAACTTATGTATTTTGCCTTTATTTTGCGTTATTCCGGTCAAAATTATATTCCTGTTTCAGAATCTGTTAATAGCCATCTTATCTGATCGTCTTTCAACTATAATGATGAATTTTTGAGCTTTTTCATTTTGTCAAAATAATCCTTTGTTTCTTTAACCACCACTCCGGAAAGCAATAATAGAGCGATCAGGTTTGGTATGGTCATGAAGGTGATCACCATATCAACGAAGTGCCATACCAAATCAATGGTAAATATCGAGCCCAGAAACACAAACAGCCCGTATAGGTAACTGTATGGTTTGATATATTTTTCGCCTAACAGGTAGTTTGCGGCGCGTGTGCCGTAATACGACCAGCTGATTACAGTTGAGAATGCAAAGAGCACCAGACCAATGGTAACGACATGTTCTGCCCACTCCTGCATGCCCAGTTTGCCAAGGCCCAGGCTCATTCCTTCAATGGTCATGCCAACACCCATAATATCGGATTGCCATGCGCCGGTAACGATGATCACCAGGGCTGTCATTGTACATATGATGAGGGTGTCAACAAGCGGTTCGAGCGAGGCTACGAGCCCTTCGCGGGCGGGGTATTCGGTTCTTGCAGCTGCATGCGCAATAGGTGCCGATCCCTGTCCGGCTTCATTTGAAAAGAGCCCGCGTCTGATGCCCCATGTCATGGCCAGAAAAAGACCGCCGAGCACTCCTGCTTCTTTGGCATATTCGCCATGGAATGCGTCATAAAAGATGAGCTCGAATGCTGCAGGAATTTGAGCATACATGACAATAAGAACGACTATAGCCGATAAAAAATACATGATGGCCATAAACGGAACAAGAAGTGAGGTAACATCAGCAATACGCTTGATCCCTCCAACAATTACCAGCAGTACCAGTGCAGTAATAAATATCCCCGACAGCCATGGCATGATGTGGTAACTTGTGCTCAGGGCATCAGTCATAGAGTTTGCCTGGGCCATATTGCCTGTTCCCAGCGAGCATAAAATGGTTGCTGTTGCGAAGATAACCGCAAGCACTTTGGCAGCTTTGCCGATTTTTTGTTTCAGCCCGAATTCCATGTAATACATCGGACCACCCGAAACGCTGCCGTCGCTGTTGAATTTTCTGAATTTGTGCGAAAGTGTACACTCGGCATATTTGAGGATCATCCCCAGAAAACCGGTTACCCACATCCAGAAGATCGCCCCGGGCCCGCCAAAATATATGGCCAGCGATACCCCTACGATATTTCCTGTGCCTACCGTTGCCGATAAGGCTGTAGTCAGGGCCTTAAAGTGGCTCACATCTCCTGCGTCTCCTGCTTTATCATATTTTCCGGCAACAATACGAATTGAATGAAATAGTTTGGTGACATTAAGAAATTTCAGGCGGATAATAAAATAAATCCCCGTTGGCACAAGCATAGCCAGAACAGCGTATACACCTACATAATTGTTATACGACTGAATGGCATCATCGATTGTCTGAAGAATAGGATGCATAAATTTCAGCTTAGAATCAGCTAAAATAAAAAATACCCTGATGTGTTAAAATGTATGATCCTGCATATTTGCAGTAAATATTCAGTCTAAATAAAAACACTGGATAATGCCGGCATTAGCTGAATTCTTCTCTGAGAATCTGTTTCATGTTTTCGATCTGATCGGGAGTGCCGAGGACAAACAGCTTTGAATCAGTATTTATGGTAAGGTCGGGTGATGGGTTGAGGATGAATTCCCCCTCAGATGTTTTCAGGCCGATAATATTGGCACCTGTTTTTTCCCTGAATTTTAATTCCGAAATGCGTTTTCCCTGTATGGATTCAGCCATGTTGTTGCAAACAATTTCGTCGAGGTTTGTCAGGGCTTTTCCGTGGACAGATAAATTTTCGAGGAACTCAAAAACGTCGGGCCTGGCAACGAGGGTAGCCATATGAGCGCCGCCAACGCGTTCGGGCATCACCACATTATTCACTCCGGCCACCTTGAGTTTTTTTTCGGAGTTTTCATTTGTGGCCCTGCTGATAATGATGAGCTGTTTATTTAATGCCCTGGCGGTAAGCGTAACATAGGTATTGTCGGCATCATTGGGAAGGGTAGTGATCAGTGCTTTTGCTTTATGGATTTTGGCTTTTTCAAGAATTTCGTCATTGGTTGCATCTCCTTCAACAAAATGGATATCCTCACTGAGGTTTTCCATGATCACTTCATGCTTGCTTTCAATAATAATGAATTGTTGCTTATGGGCTTTAAGCTCCTGTGCAGCCTGCTGGCCATTCCGGCCATAACCGCAAATAATAATGTGATTGTCCATTTTCCTTGCTTTAGATTTTCTTGTCATACTACCGGCAATAAATCCTGCCACCCTGCCTTCAACAAAATATGTTGTAATGATCGAAATAGCATAGGCGTATGTTCCGAAGCTTAACAGGATCAGGAACATGGTAAATAGTTTGCCGGGAATGCTCAGCACATGGATTTCGCCAAAACCCACTGTTGAGATGGTTATGATGGTCATATAGAATGCATCTATAAAACTATCCCCCTCAATGAGCATAAACCCTGTTACACCAACTACTATAATGACTACAATCATGGTGATTGCAGCCAGGATCCTTTTTTTACCGGATTGTTCCAAAATACGATGTTTTTGTACCAGAGCAAATATAAGGATTTAATACAGAAATTGTTTTTTATTCTTTAAGCAGGGCATGTCCTATGGGGCATTCGAGGCATAGCCTGGCATCGCAAAGGGCTTTTTTCATCTGGAGCAAACCCTGTGTTTCGAGCGCATTACTCACCTCAATACCAAGTCCTTTCCATCTCCTTACGACAGCATTTCCCTCAGGAGGCAGTGATTCCATAAAGGCGACTGCCCGTTCGCACAGTTCGCCCTTGTTCATTTGTTCTCCATAGAGGTAAACTAACGGAACTATGGCGTTAATAAGGAGGAGATGAGTGGCCTGCAATCCAAAGCGTTTTTTTTGGTATTTACTTTTTTTGTTAAAATGGTAATGATGATCCCAGTATGTTGACGCTTCAAGCTCAAAAAATGCTACTGCAGCGGCGATGCTTTTCTTTTCCAGCAACTCCTGAAAAACGCTTTGATGTAAATGGTACAAGTATGCAAGCTGAGCTATTCTCAGGCCTGGAAAAGCTGCCGGTCGCAGGCGCATGAACTTCCACAAATACCCCGGCATTGGGGTGAGGCCGTATTTGGCTGCAAGAAAATGGTGCTCTTTTTTTAAATTTTTAGGGTAATTTTCCCTGCTGCGTGTATTCAATAAGCCCGATTGCCCGAACAACAGCGATTCAAGCTGTGTGAGATCATGATGGTGTTTCATTAGAATTTTTGCCGGGATTGTTTCTGCAAGCATTTCAAAAGGACTGGTATTTATTTTACTGCCAAATTGTTTGCTGATCAGCCTGTAGCAACATTCTTCCCAATCGTTGTTGCATTTCTTCAGTTCGTCCTGTACGAGAATCGATTTTTCCTGCAATCGTTCTATAGCTTTGGCATGTATGGTGTTCAGTATAATGATCCGTTCAACCCTGTTGATCATATGCATGCATGGCACCCATAACAGGTTTTTTATGATCTTATTGTAACGCTCCAACAGCTCGCTGCGATAAGCATCTTTGAGGCAAAGTGTCTGAAGTTCATGTCCTGCCTGGTTTCTGGCAATGATATCATTTTCGGCCACAATATGCAGCACTACATTATTGTAGGCACTGTCGGACTGATGCCCGTGCCTGTACCAGTCAGATCCCCTGATGTGGATCTCAACATTTCCGGCCCACAAGGTATTGCCAATTCTTATCTTAGCCATTAAAAAGTCGGGACCTGAATCGTGGTTGTGCTGGCCCGGATCAATAATCTCCAGCAATTCGCCTTTCGTTGTATTCAGGCCGGGCTTTAATGACCTGTATTTCCATAAAAAGTGAAAAAATGCTTCGGGTATATTGTTCTTGCCCATCTTCCTTAATTTTTTATCCCCCTTTACTATTAGTACCAATTTTCGCAAAATGTCGCACTTTCAGGTTCCGGTTTCAGGTTTTGTTATAGCTGGTCCAAAAACTTATTAACAATAAAAAAGGCCAGGACGCGAATGTTGTTAAAATGCGGTCGTTCCTGAGCAACAAGCATTTCATGAGTCTAAAATTATTTTATTTCTTCACAAACACTTGCAATTGGATAATTAATGCTTATTTTTGTATGAAATTAATGGCTTATCATGCTAGATGGAGCAGGCTAAAGATTTAGTTTCCAGAATTAATGAGCAGGTTTTGGAACTGCTTGGCCGGCAAAAGTCATTAAAAAGCAAATGCGTTGATCTTCAAAAAAGGAACGCAGAACTTGAAAAATCGGTAAAGGATCAAAATAAAGAAATAGAAGAACTAAAAGAGCAGATTGTTAAACTAAAAATTGCAAGATCTTTAATTGATAAAAAAGGTTCGACAGAAGTACAGAAGAAGATAGACGGGTTGTTGCGGGAAATTGACAAATGTTTGGGACTTTTGAATCACTAGAGTGGCTGGTAATAAAGCCATACGACCTATGGATGAATTAGCAATATCAGTCAAAATAGCCGATCGTCCGTTTAAAATGACGGTCAATGTAGAGGAGGAAGAGGTTATACGAAAAGCTGCCAGGTTAATTAATGAAAAGATTGAAAAATATGCAAATACTTACGCTTTTAACGACATTCAGGATTTATTGTCGATGGTGTCATTGTCATTTGCAACGAATGCATTAAAAGCTGAAGCAAAGGCAGGGACAGCAAACAGTGATCTGCTGCCCGGCCTTAAAGCCCTGGAAAAAACGCTTTCCGAAGAATTGGAGGAAAAGCACCCAGACAAAGACGTTCTTTGAAAAAACATAAAAATATACCCGCATTAATTCATTTTGGTTCGTAAACTCAACATTACAATCATTAGGGTTTGGCTCATAAGTTCCTAGAACAGGCCTCATTACGCCTTGCGTAATTCCTTATGGTCGGGAACAGTGGAAGTTCGAATAACTTGGCTACCCTATCCGTGTCTTTTGGGGTTTCGTAAAACCCACGAATTAATTGCGGGTTTTTTTTATTCCACTCGTCATCACTGCTCTGATTAATTATTGTTTAATTAAAACTCTGAGAAGATGTTAGATAGTATGTACCTGTATATTGCTATCTCTGGAGTCGCCGGCCTGGTGCTGGGAGTAATTATAACTTCTACTATACTGCGAAGGGCAGTAGAAAAGAAAAGCGAAAAATTACTCATTGAAGCGAAGGAAAAAGCTGAAGTTTATAAAAAGGATAAGATCCTGCAGGCAAAAGAAAAATTCCTTCAGCTCAAGATTGAGCACGAAAAGGTGATCAATGAAAAAAACTCCCGGATACAGGAAAGTGAAAACAGGCTAAAGCAAAAAGAAGCAAATCTTTCCCAAAAAGCAGAAGAATATCAACGTAAATACAAAGAGCTCGATTCGATCCGGGCCAACCTGAATAACCAGCTTGAAATTGTTGCCAAAAAGCAGCAGGAGCTTGAAAAAGCCTATAAGCAGCAGGTTGAGCAGCTGGAAGCCATATCAGGTCTCTCCGCTGCCGAAGCCAAAAGCCAGCTGAGCGAAACAATTCTGGAAGAAGCCCGATCGGAGGCGCAGGTTTATATTAATGAGGTCGTTGATGAAGCTAAACTTACCGCCAACCAGAAAGCCAAAAAGATCGTTATTGAATCCATACAACGGACTGCTGTTGAGCATGCCATCGAAAATTCTGTTTCGGTATTCCATCTTGATAATGATGAGGTGAAGGGCAGGATCATTGGCCGTGAAGGACGAAATATCCGGGCCCTTGAATCACTTACAGGCATTGAGATCATCATTGATGATTCGCCGGAAGCAATCATTCTTTCGGGCTTCGACCCCGTTAGAAGGGAAATTGCAAGGCTATCGCTGCATAAGCTTGTTACCGACGGCCGCATCCACCCCGCACGTATTGAAGAAGTCGTGGCCAAAACGCGAAAACAGATCGAGCAGGAGATCGTTGAAACAGGTAAACGTACGGCCATCGACCTTGGGATCCACAATATGCACCATGAGCTAATCAGGATGGTGGGAAGGATGAAATACCGGTCATCATACGGGCAAAACCTGCTGCAACATTCTATTGAGGTGGCCAATCTCTGTGCCACAATGGCATCGGAACTTGGCCTGAACCCAAAGAAGGCCAAACGCGCCGGACTCCTGCACGACATTGGTAAAGTCCCCGATAACGAACCTGAACTTCCGCATGCCATCCTGGGGATGAAAATGGCGGAAAAATTCAAGGAATTGCCCGAAATCTGCAATGCCATTGGAGCACACCACGATGAGATCGAAATGGAATCGCTCATTGCACCTATTGTGCAGGTGTGCGACGCGATATCAGGTGCAAGACCGGGTGCACGGCGCGAAGTTGCAGAAGCATACATCCAACGACTTAACAAGCTGGAAGAACTGGCCCTGAATTACCCTGGTGTTGTAAAAACCTATGCTATCCAGGCAGGCCGCGAACTGCGCGTTATCGTAGGCGCCGAAAAAGTTTCAGATAATGAGGCAAACCAGATTTCTCAGGACCTTTCGAGAAAAATTCAGGATGAAATGACTTACCCTGGACAGATCAAGATCACAGTGATCAGAGAAACGCGGGCAATTAATTATGCCAGGTAGTAAGCGAAGTTGAATGATTTACCAGAATTGTTAAATCAATATTCATTTACTCCGGATTCCCTGATGCCTGCTGTTCTTCAAACTGTTTAATAAGTTCTTCGGGCGATTTGCCCAGGTTCTGGATCGAGATTTCTGCATCATCAGCAAATTCATTGTCCGGATATTTTTCCATGAACAGCTTGTAGATCATTTCGGCTTCTTCAAGTTCACCAAGGTAGTTTTCATAAACGTAGCCTTTTAAGAACATGCATTCCGGCACTTTCCTGAAATCAGGATACTCCATCATTACACGGTCGTAAAGCTCAATTGAACGATGGCCTTCGCCAAGGTTAAGACTGAACTCGGCACCTTTAAACAGGTACTCAACTGCCATGCTGTCGTCGGGGTACTGGTCAGCATAGGCAACATACATGTCGACAAGCTCAATGGCTTTTTCCCTGTCGGCAATGCCTTTGTCGTTGGCGAACAATGCTTCCTCAGCCATGGCAATCTTCTTCGCATCGTTTTTTATGGCAGGCGTGCATGCTGCAATTACTGCGAAGATTCCAAAAAAAAGTAATCCGTTTTTTAATCCTTTCATCGATAATGGTTTTAGGTATGCTTAACTTTTTTTTTCTTTGATTTCAGGGGAAATATCATTTTGTAAGCTACATCAATGTTGCCTGTCGAAATATCATACAGTTTTCTTTTTAAAAGTACTTTTCGCAACGGACTCACCTTATCCACAAAGATTGTGCCTTCGATATGGTCGTATTCATGCTGTATGATCCGGGCAATTAAGCCGCTGTATTTTTCTTCCACCAGATTAAAGTCGCGATCCTGGTATTCAATCGTGATATGAGGCTTTCTGATGATCTCTTCACGAATATTCGGAACACTCAGGCAACCCTCGTTAAAACTCCATTCTTCACCCTCTTCCCTGAGAATGACCGGGTTGATAAATACCTTCCTGAAATTGGCAGCTTCAGGGAAATCTTCAGCATAAGGTGTTGCGTCGACAATAAACAAACGTATCGATTTGTTTACTTGCGGCGCCGCCAGGCCAACGCCCACAGAGGTATACATGGTTTCAAACATGTCGTCGATGAGCTGGTCAAGGCCCGGGTATTCCGGACCAATCTCTTCAGCCACTTTTTTAAGTGAAGGATGACCGTATGCAACTATTGGTAAAATCATTGTTCTGTGCTTTTTTCAGTTCAGGATTTCATCTGCAGGTAAGTTTGTAAAATTATGGCCGCACTTACCTTGTCGACAAGGGCCTTGTCCCTTCTGTTTTTTTTACTGATGCCCGACTGAAGTATCGCTTCGAAGGCCATCATGGAGGTAAAACGTTCGTCAACCCGCTCAACTTTCATGTCAGGAAAGGCTTTGCGGAGCTGATTTATGAACGGAACAATATATTTTTCCGATTCCGAAACGCTATAATCCATTTGTTTTGGTTCTCCTATCACAATACAATCAACGTGTTCATCCGCAATATATTTTTTAAGAAACCCAAGCAGTTCATGCGAGGGTACGGTCGTCAGCGGACTGGCGATAATACCATCAGGATCGGTGACGGCTATTCCGCTGCGCTTGCGGCCATAATCAATTCCTATGATCCTGCCCATTTCTTCAATAAAATATAACAAGTTTATACTGATGATGTTCATCAATCAGCCCATTGCCCGATCATCCTTCAGACGTTTGCTGATACGTGCGCAAAATTAACTTTTTTTTGTGTTCCGAACCCACTCATATTGCACACTGCTCGGAAAAATGACTAATTTTGATCTGACATATACCTGAATTATGCATAATGATATACGAGAAATTATTGACCTGGCATGGGACGAACGCTCATTGCTTGAACGGGATGAAACGAAACATGCTGTACGCCGGGTTATTGAAATGCTCAATACCGGAACGCTGAGGGTTGCCGAACCTGACGGAGACTCGTGGCAGGTAAACGAATGGGTAAAGAAGGCTGTAATCATGTACTTTCCCATTTGCGAAATGTCGACTTCTAATGCCGGCCCACTTGAATTTCATGACAAGATCGGCCTTAAGAAGGATTATCATGCATTGGGTGTAAGGGTAGTGCCCCATGCTGTTGCCCGTTATGGTTCGTATGTCAGCAAGGGTGTAATCCTGATGCCTTCATATGTTAATATTGGTGCCTATGTTGATTCGGGCACGATGGTTGATACCTGGGCAACTGTAGGAAGCTGTGCCCAGATCGGGAAAAACGTTCACCTGAGCGGTGGTGTTGGGATAGGTGGTGTGCTGGAGCCCGTGCAGGCTGCTCCCGTAATTATTGAAGACAACTGTTTTATAGGCTCGCGCAGTATCATCGTCGAAGGGGTAAGGGTACGAAAGGAAGCTGTGCTCGGTGCCAATGTTGTATTAACCCGCTCAACCCGCATCATCGACGTGTCGGGCGATACTCCTGTTCACTTTGAAGCTGAGATCCCCGAACGCTCAGTCGTTATTCCGGGCAGCTTTACAAAAAAATTCAAGGCGGGCGAATATCAGGTGTCCTGCGCACTGATCATCGGAAAGAGAAAAGCGTCGACCGATATGAAAACATCGTTGAACGATGCCTTGCGAAGCTTCCAAGTGCAAGTGTAAATCTAATATGATGAAACAATTAAAAAAAATTCTTGTCATACAAACTGCGTCAATAGGGGATGTGATCCTGGCTACACCCATTATTGAAACACTCCATAAAACATATCCAGAGGCCATGATCAGCCTTGTTTTGAAGAAAGGAATGGAAGGCCTTTTTGCATCACATCCTTATGTTGCCAGGCTTTATCTTTGGGATAAATCGCAGAATAAACTCAAAAACCTCTATGATATACTTAAAGAAATTCAATCGGAACGTTACGATCTGGTGGTAAATGCCCAGCGATTTTTTCTTACAGGGGTGCTGACAGCTTTTTCGCGTGCCAGGCATACTACGGGTTTCAATAAGAATCCCATGTCGATATTTTTTTCGCATCGTACGAAGCATATTATCGGCAACACCGGAATACATGAAACTGAGCGAAACCTCAGCCTTATCAGCCACATCATAAAAGGTGCCTCGGCACGGCCCCGCCTGTACCCATCGGCAAAGGATGATGCCGTTAGTTCGCAGTATAAAACACATAAGTATATTTGTGTGGCCCCCGCTTCATTATGGTTTACGAAACAATTCCCTGCAATGAAATGGGTTGAATTTCTCAATGAAGTGCCTGGCGAACTCTACGTTTACTTTGTTGGATCGGAAAATGACCGCGGCCTTTGCGAAAAAATTATCAGCGAAACAAAACACCGCAATGTCCTAAACCTGGCGGGTAAGCTTACATTCCTTGAAACAGCCTCATTGTTGCGCGATGCTGCCATGAATTTTGTGAATGATTCTGCACCCATGCACCTGGCATCAGCCGTAAATGCTCCTGTTACGGCCATATTCTGTTCTACCGTTCCGTCATTTGGCTTCGGGCCCCTTTCCGGTGATTCTTCAATCGTGGAAACAAGTGCTGACCTCTCGTGCAGGCCATGCGGCCTTCATGGGCTTAATGCGTGCCCCGAAAAACATTTTGATTGTGCTATGGGTATCTCAAAAGAAAAATTATTGCAGCGAATACCCTAAATAATGAAAACTGAAAAAGTGAAAGAGGAAATAAAAAAAACTTTGCAATACCTTAAAAAAGGAAAGATCATTCTTTACCCCACTGACACGATCTGGGGAATAGGATGCGATGCAACCAATCAGCATGCCGTTGACCGTATATACCGTTTGAAACAAAGGGTGGAAACAAAGAGCATGATCGTATTGCTTGACGATGCCGAAAAGCTTGGCCAGTATGTTCAGAAGGTCCCTGATATTGCCATCGATCTTGTGAACAGCATCGACAGCCCCCTAACGGTGATCTATCCCGGAGCCAAAGGCCTGGCAAAAAATGTGGTTGCTTCAGATGGTACCATCGCCATAAGGATTGTAAAAGATGAATTTTGCCGGGAGCTGATCAAACGATTCGGAAAACCAATTGTTTCTACATCAGCCAATGTTTCCGGAACGATCGATCCGATAAGCTTCTCGCAGATCCCTGAAGTGATCAGGGAGGGCGTTGATTATGCGGTTGACCATAACCGCGACAGGATCGTAAAAACAAAAGCATCACGAATCATTAAGCTTAATCCCAATGGCGAATTCACAGTAATAAGGAAATAATTATGTTAAAAATTGCTCTCATTCAATTTGAGCCACTTCTTGGCAATATCGCCGCTAATATTATCACGGTCAGGGAATTGATCGGGCGCTTATCCGGAGCACAACTTGTTGTATTGCCCGAACTGGCCTCAACCGGATATCATTTCAACAATCCGGAGCACGCCATCTCGCTTGCCGAAGATCCCGGCAATAGCGAATATGTTGCCATGCTGACTGATCTGGCTTCAAAAAATAATCAATTCATCGTAAGTGGGTTTAATGAAAAAAGTAAAAGCGGGATATATAATTCGTCTTTGCTTATTGGCCCTGAAGGCCTTATGGGGATTTACCGCAAAATGCACCTGTTTATGCATGAAAAGGAATATTTTTTGCCTGGTGATGGCGAACTTGCCGTTTACGATACAGGGCATTGCAGACTGGGCATGCAAATTTGCTTTGACTACCTTTTTCCCGAACCCTGGCGGATATTATCGCAAAAAGGAGCCGAACTGATCGTGCACCCTTCCAACCTGTTAACGCAAAATGCAAACAAAGTTCTCCCGGGCCTGGCCTTGATCAATCATGTTTACATAGCCACTACCAACCGCATCGGCATTGAAAGGGACCTGGAATTCAACGGGGGTTCGATGATCCTGGACCCGAAAGGGGAAATTCTTGTGAAAGCTTCAGCCTCAGCGGAAGAGTTAATAGAATATGAAATTGATATTTCACTTGCGCACAACAAAATGATTACCTCTATGAACCATGTTTTTGAGGATCGCAGGCCTGAACAATATAAGCAGGATATTTGTTAGCAATATATGAAATTTGGTTAATGTTTCGATAATTCATGCGGGATGGAAGATCCCCCAAAAGCAATAGAGAACATGCACAAAAATAAACGATTACAGCTTAGACGGGAAGACAAAAAATTCACCATTAAGGATACCAAAAAGGAAATCCTTGAAAAATGGTATTCGCTGATGACCATTGGAAGGCAGCTTGATAATAAAGCGCCAAATTACCTGAAACAGGCCCTCGGTTGGTCATATCATGCACCTTATGCGGGTCATGATGGCATTCAACTGGCGATCGGACAGGTCTTCGACAGGGAAACCGACCATTTGTTTCCGTATTACCGTGATATGCTTACCAACATATCGGCAGGGCTCAATGCTGAAGAGATCATTTTGAATGGTTTGTCGAAGAAGAATGATATTGCAAGCGGGGGGCGGCATATGTCGAACCATTTCGCCAAACCTGAGTGGAACATTCACAACGTATCGTCGTGTACCGGGAACCATACCCTGCATGCAGTTGGTGTGGCCAGGGCAATAAAATACTATGGCGGTAAAGGTGTTGCAATCAGCAGCCAGGGCGAGTCGTCAACCTCGGAAGGATATGTGTATGAAGCCATCAATGGTGCAACAAACGAAAAACTACCGGTCATCTTTGTCTTTCAGGATAATGAGTATGGTATATCTGTTCCAAAAACTGATCAGACTGCGAATCCTTATGCAGCCACAAATTTTGAGGGTTTTCAAAACCTCGATATCATTTATTGCAATGGCAGGGATGTATTCAGTTCCATGAATGCAATGGCTCTTGCCAAAAAACATGTGCAGGACAATGGATACCCCGTAATTGTCCATGCCAGTTGTGTGAGAATGGGTTCGCATTCCAACTCCGACAGGCATGAACTTTACCGTGATGATGATGAACTGCAGGATGTTGTAGAACAGGATCCACTGAAACGTTTCAGGGAACAACTGATCAGTTCGGATGTTTTTACTGAAGAGGAATTGGATGAACTGGATAAAAATGCTAAAAAGGAAATTTCGGCTGCCCATAAAAAAGTTATTGCATCGCCCGATCCTGACCCGGCATCCATTTACGACTTTGTGATCCCCGATCCCTATAAACCGGTTAAGTTTAAAGATGGCCTCCCCGATGGCAGTGGAAAGTCGATGCGCTTGATCGACGCCCTGAATACAACCCTGAAGGAGGAATTCAGAAAAAATCCTGACACCTTTATCTGGGGGCAGGACGTTGCATACAAGGAAAAAGGGGGCATTTTTAATGTTACCAAAGGCATGCAGCAGGAATTTGGCAAAGAGCGCGTCTTCAATGCTCCTATTGCTGAGGATTTTATTGTTGGAACCGCCAACGGCATGAGCCGTTACGACAAAAAAATACGTGTGGTGGTTGAGGGTGCCGAGTTTGCCGATTATTTCTGGCCTGCCATGGAGCAGGTGCTTGAGCTCAGTCATGATTACTGGCGTTCGAATGGACAGTTTGCAGCAAATGTTACCATCAGGCTGGCTTCGGGCGGATATATCGGGGGTGGCCTATATCATTCGCAAACCATTGAAGGCACCCTTACGACCCTTCCGGGCCTGAGGATTGTTTATCCTTCATTTGCCGATGATGCTGCCGGATTGTTGCGCACCTGCATGCGCTCCGAGGGCCCGAATATTTTTCTGGAACCAAAATCATTGTATAATGATCCGCTGGCCGAGGCGCTTGTGCCGGAAGAATTTGAAGTTCCCTTCGGAAAAGCACGCATCCGCAGGGAAGGTAACGACCTTAGCATGATCACCTACGGCAATGCAACACATCTTTGCCTGAAAGCTGCTGAAAAGATCAAAAAAGAGCTGGACCGTGAGGTGGAGGTGATCGACCTTAGATCGCTCATTCCTCTTGATGAAGATGCCATTATTGAATCGGTGAGCAAAACCAATCGTGCACTCGTTGTGCATGAAGATAAGGTTTTTGCCGGTTTTGGTGGTGAAGTCGTGAGCCTGATCAATGAACGTGCTTTTGAACAACTCGATGCACCCGTAAAACGTGTGGGGTCGACCTTCACACCGGTAGGGTTTAACCGTATACTCGAAGCAGCGATACTTCCCGATGCCGAAAAAGTGTACCAGGCTGCAAAGTCGCTCCTTGAATATTAAAGCACTTAACCCTGCTGAAGGATTAACGTTTTTTAACACTGTTGGGTGTTCCTTTACACTCCATGGCTCATTTTTTGCTTACTTTTGGATGTGATAAATATGAACGTAAAACTCAGACACATGTTAAGGATCTTTCGCAGATCAGGTTTTCTCCTGATCTTAATAATTGCATTTCTTTTTTCAGGCAAATCAACCGTATTGGCCCAAAGCCAGGAAGTAAAAGATAATATCCAGAAAATTGTTGCCCTCTATCAGCTTGTCGATTATGCTTATATCGATTCGGTCGACCTTGAAGACCTGGTTGATAATGCGATCATTGAAACCCTGAAAGAACTGGATCCCCATTCTTCCTATATACCTAAAAAAGAAATTGACCGTGCCGAAGAACCTCTTCGTGGAAGCTTTGAAGGGATCGGGATCACTTTCCAGATTTTTAAAGATACCATCCTCGTAATTGCTCCAATTCCCGGCGGACCATCAGAGAGGCTGGGCATCATGGCGGGCGATAAGATCATCAAAATAAACGACACTGCAGCCTATGGCGATAAGGTCAATAATCAGTATGTTATGGACCGGCTGCGTGGCAAAAAGGGGACCACTGTTGATGTGAGCATCTACCGCAAAGGCAGAAGCTCACTTATTGATTATACCATTGAGCGAGACAAGATACCGATCAATAGCATTGATGCTGTTTTTATGGCTTCGCCCGAAACCGGTTATATCAAACTGAACCGCTTTTCGGCCACTACACTTGATGAATTTATTGTGGCAGTTACCAGGCTGCGGGTAGAAGGAATGAAAAACCTGATGCTCGATCTTCGCGGAAATTCGGGCGGATACCTCGGAACGGCCATCGACCTTTCCGACCAGTTTCTGGAGGGAGGAAAGATGATCGTATATACCGAAGGCCTCAAAGCCCCAATGCAG
The DNA here is from genome assembly GCA_032250805.1 of Bacteroidales bacterium. Lineage (GTDB taxonomy): Bacteria > Bacteroidota > Bacteroidia > Bacteroidales > B18-G4 > B18-G4. The sequence goes on along the minus strand of JAVVEM010000002.1, from coordinate 99,589 downwards.
AAATATCTTTCAAAACCCGGAGGGATATTTCGCGATGGCAAGCTTTTGATATTGATTGATGAAGGCTCGGCAAGTGCCAGTGAGATCGTCGCCGGAGCAGTACAGGATTGGGACCGGGCCATTATCATTGGCAGGAGATCGTTTGGAAAGGGACTGGTGCAAAGACCTTTTCCGCTGCCCGACGGATCGGTTATCAGGCTTACCACTTCAAGGTATCATACCCCCACAGGACGAAGCATTCAGAAACCCTACAACAACGGCGTGGAAGATTACTACCTCGACATTTTTAACCGTATGAAGCATGGCGAACTGGTGCATGCCGACAGCATAAAATTTCCTGATTCCCTTAAATATACCACACCTGCCGGACGCGTTGTTTTTGGTGGTGGAGGTATCATGCCCGATATTTTTGTGCCCTGGGATTCAACCTGGATCTCGGATTATTATACCGAAATCCGCAGAAAAGGGGTTCTGAACCAGTTTACAGTGCAATATGTCGACGACCACCGCGATGACATTCTGAAGCAATATCCCGAAGTAAAAGATTACATAAAGGGCTTTAATCCCGATAAGCAATTCATGGATAATTTTATCGCCTTCGGCGAGAATATGGGCGTTACATTCGATCAGGAAGGATTTAACCGCTCCAAAGCATACCTCGAAGTACAGATTAAAGCCTGGATGGCCCGGAACATCTGGGATGTGTCGGCATCATACCAGGTATTTACTGTCATCGACGACGGATTTATCAAAGCTATGGAGGTGATGAATAACGATGCTCTGTTTGATGAATGGAAAATTCAGTATTAACATCTTTTGATAACGAAAATTTGTATAAATTTGTTTATCCTTAACTCTAATTTAAACAAGATAGAATGGCCAATTTATCAACTTCCTATATGGGTTTCGAACTTAAAAATCCCATTATTGTCGGCAGCTCAGGACTGACAAATTCTATTGAGAATATTATTGAAATAGAAAAAAACGGTGCCGCTGCCGTTGTGTTGAAATCATTGTTTGAGGAGCAGATCAATCACATGATCAACAAAACCATGCACAGCCAGGGAAGTAATTTTTCCTATCCCGAGGCCGACGACTATATCAGCCAATACTCTAAACATAACGATGTTGAAAACTACATCAACCTGGTCAAGGGAACAAAACAGGCGGTTGATATCCCGGTTATCGCCAGCATCAATTGCGTATCATCAACCGATTGGATCTCGTTTGCCGGCAAGATACAGAATGCCGGTGCCGATGGCCTCGAGTTAAATATTTTTATCCTTCCATCAGACCCAAAGCGTGATGGATCGCAGAATGAAGCCGTATATTTTGACATCATCGAAAAAGTAAAAAAAGAAGTTAACCTGCCCATTGCTGTAAAGATCAGTTCATACTTTTCAGGCCTTGCCAATACAACGCTGAAACTTTCATGGACAGGAATTAAAGGGATGGTGTTGTTTAACAGGTTTTTCTCCCCCGATATCGATATCGATAAATTTAAAATTACTTCCTCTAATGTATTTAGTCATCCTGAGGAACTGGCCTTGTCGCTCCGCTGGGTTGCCATGCTGTCGTCACGCCTGCATTGCGATATTGCGGCCTCAACAGGTGTCCACGATGGTGCCGCCCTGGTTAAACAATTGCTTGCCGGTGCAAAGGCTGTGCAGATCAGTTCTGTGCTTTATAAAAGTGGATTTGAACAGATCGGTGCCATGCTAAAGTTCCTTGAAGACTGGATGGAAAAGCATGGTTTTGAAAAAACCAAAGACTTTATTGGTAAAATGAGCATCAAAGAAGTAGATAACCCCGCTGCCTACGAGCGGGTGCAGTTCATGAAACACTTTTCGGGAATAGAATAGAATGAGGCCTGAGGCATGTGGTAAAGTGTAATGAAATTTTAATTTGATCCTTAAACTTCTTAACGGTATTGGCTTAAGGCAGCGGGTATGAGGCGAATGACCCGGTTGCCTGCGTGGGAAAAGTGCTTCAGGCATTTGATAAATTGTTTATCAGGCAACAATTCTCTCCTTCTTGAACAATAAGTGCCAAAATATGTTTAATTTTCAGTATAATTAGCTCGCGTACGACATGAGTAAGATCAATCATTAAAAACCCTCAGAAAAATGTCATTTTATCATCGACTGGGAAAAATTCCACCCAAACGACACACCCAATTCCGTAAACCAGGTGGCGGTTTATATGCCGAACAACTGGTAAGTACCGAAGGATTCTCTGATGATTATTCGCTGGTGTATCATATACATCCTCCAACACAGGTAAAGTCCGTGGATACGCCATACAGTGTTGCTCCCGAAGTGGCTGTTGAGCAAAACCTGCAGCACAGAAGCTTTCAGGGTTTTTCGGTAAAACCCGCAGATGACTACCTGCAAAGCAGAAAAACCATGATGTTCAACAACGACATTTCAATTATTCTTGCAGCACCAAAGCGGTCGATGACAGAATATTTTTTCAAAAACTCCGGTGCTGATGAAATGATCTTTGTACATGAGGGCGAAGGCGTTCTGAAGACCATGTATGGCCTGCTTCCATTCAAACCGGGCGACCACCTTATCATCCCACGTGGAGTGATTTACCAGTTGCATTTTAACGCCGATGCCAACCGCTTGCTTATTATGGAATCCTATTCACCGATAAGGTTCCCCAAACGCTATGTGAGCAGGGCCGGCCAGTTGCTTGAACATGCCCCCTTCTATGAGCGGGATATACGTGTGCCAGACAAACTCGAAACCCATGATGAGAAAGCCGATTTCCTTATCTTTGTTAAGCGCGACCACATGATGTTTCCGTATCATTACGCCACACATCCGTTTGATCTGATCGGGTGGGACGGATACCAATACCCCTATGCTCTGTCGATCCATGATTTCGAACCCATTACGGGAAGGATACATCAACCACCTCCTGTACACCAGACCTTTGAGGGGCATAACTATGTTACCTGTGCGTTCGTGCCCAGGTTGTACGACTATCATCCAAATGCCATACCTGTGCCCTACAACCACAGTAACGTTGATTCTGATGAGGTGCTCTATTATGTGGATGGCGAATTTATGAGCCGCAAACATGTTGAACGCGGACAATTGACCCTGCACCCCACGGGCATACCTCATGGCCCGCATCCGGGTGCAGTAGAAAAAGGTATCGGAAAAAAAGAAACCAACGAACTGGCGGTAATGATCGACACCTTTAAACCACTCAAGCTTACCAAGGAAGCCATGTCGATTGAAGACAAGGATTATTACCTGAGCTGGCTTGATGATCAGGAACAATAAAAATTAAAAGCTATGAACCAGGATTTCCTCCCCATAAACGGGACTGATTATGTAGAATTTTATGTAGGCAATGCCAAGCAGGTAGCCTATTATTACCAGTCTGCCTTCGGATTTCAGCCACTGGCATATAGTGGACTGGAAACGGGCGACAAGGAAAAAACTTCCTATGTGCTTATCCAGGACAAGATCAGGTTTGTATTTACAACGGCATTGGTGCCCGACTCTCCTGTTGCTGATCACGTAAAAGAACACGGCGACGGCGTGAAGGTAATCGCACTATGGGTTGATGATGCCAGCCGGTCGTGGAAAGAAACCACTTCGCGTGGGGCAAAATCATATTTCGAGCCCTATACCAAAAAAGATGAACACGGTGAAGTTGTAATGGCTGGCATCCATACTTATGGTGATACGGTGCATGTTTTTGTGGAAAGAAAAAACTATAAAGGCCTGTTTCTTCCGGGCTTTGAAAAATGGGAGCCCGGCTACAGGCCAGAGCCTGCAGGCCTGAAATATATCGATCACATGGTAGGCAATGTTGGCTGGGGCGAGATGAACAAGTGGGCAAGGTTCTATGGGGATGTGATGGGATTTAAGCAACTGATCTCATTCGACGACAAAGATATTTCGACCGAATATACGGCTTTGATGAGCAAGGTAATGTCGAACGATAATGGCAGGATAAAATTCCCGATCAATGAACCCGCAGAAGGACGCAAAGTATCACAGATCGAAGAGTTTATTAATTTTTACAGGGGTGCCGGTGTGCAGCATGTGGCCATGGCAACCAACGATATCATTAAAACTGTGGGTGAGTTGAGTGCCAGGGGAGTGGAGTTTCTTTCTATCCCTGATGCTTACTATGAAACAGTTCTCGACAGGGTTGGGGAGATTGACGAAAAGCTGAATTCACTGAAGGAACTGGGCATTCTTATCGACCGTGATGATGAAGGTTACCTGCTGCAGATATTTACCAGACCGGTTGAAGACCGGCCCACAGTTTTCTTTGAAATTATTCAGCGCAAAGGTGCGAAATCATTCGGAAAAGGAAATTTTAAAGCCTTGTTTGAATCTATCGAACGCGAGCAGGAACGCAGAGGAACCTTATAATTTGCATTTTATAATTCACAATGTACCAGTGATTAATAATTAACTTATGATATTAGCCAATGATCCTTCTTTAAAGACCTGGATTGATGTTCAGGAAAACTCAGATTTTCCGGTCCAGAACATCCCTTTCGGTATTATCAGTGCCTCCGGCAGAGATCCTGTTCCGGCTACACGTATAGGCAACACCGTGATCGATCTTTCCGTGCTGGCCGACTTTGGGTATTTCGACCTTATGGACCTTGACGATCTCAGTGTTTTTTACGCCCCGGTACTCAACGATTTTATCGCCCTCGGCAAAGCGGTAACATCAAAGGTGAGAAACAGGATTGCCGAATTGTTCAGCACAGGAAACAACGAATTGCGTGAAAACAAAGATGCACTCAGCCTGGCATTATTCGATATTGCAGATACACAGATGCTGATGCCGGTACATGTGGGCGATTACACCGATTTTTACAGCAGCATGGAGCATGCTACAAACGTAGGCATTATGTTTCGCGACCCCGAAAATGCACTGCTTCCAAACTGGAAGCATATCCCGGTTGGTTATCACGGGCGAAGTTCGTCGATCGTGGTGAGTGGAACTGATATTCGCAGGCCCATGGGCCAGACAAAAGCTGATGATGAAGTAAACCCTTCTTTCGGGCCAAGCCGCCTGCTTGATTTCGAACTTGAAATGGCATTTATTACATCAACGACCACAAAGCTTGGCGGACAGATCCCTATTGACCAGGCCGAAGATCACATTTTTGGAATGGTGCTTTTTAACGATCTTTCTGCAAGGGACATTCAAAAATGGGAATATGTTCCGCTGGGCCCTTTTCTCGGAAAGAGTTTCGGTTCGGTTGTTTCGCCATGGATTGTTACTCTTGATGCGCTTGAACCTTTCAGGGTTGAAGGACCAATACAGGATCCTCCTGTGCTGCCTTATCTTCGCTTTGAAGGAAAGAAAAGCTTCGATATAAGTCTCGAAGTACTGATCAAACCCGACAATGGGGATGAAAATACAGTTTGTCGGTCCAATTTCAGGTTTATGTACTGGAACATGGCACAACAACTGGCCCACCAAACGATAAATGGTTGTAACATTAATCCGGGCGATATGTATGGTAGTGGTACCATCAGCGGCCCTGAACCCGGTACGTTTGGCTCTATGCTTGAGCTGGCCTGGAAAGGTACCAAGCCCCTGAAACTGAGTGATGGCAGCGAACGTAAGTTTATCCACGATCATGACACCATCATCATGCGGGGATATGCAAAAAATGAAAATGTAAGGATTGGGTTTGGCGAAGTCGTAACAAAAATCCTTCCTGCAATTGACCATAAATAGCGATCATGAAATTTGAACCCGCAACCACACCCGTACAAAAACTTCACAAGCTGTTGCTGGGTGCAATCAGTCCCAGACCGATTGCCTTTGCCAGTACACTCAACAGCCGCGGAAAACCTAACCTTTCGCCTTTCAGTTTTTTTAATGTCTTTGGCGTAAATCCCACAACGCTTATTTTTTCACCCTCAAGAAGAGGCAGAGACAATACCACCAAGCATACTTACGAAAATATCAAAAAGCTGCCCGAGGTGGTCATCAATGTCGTAACCAGGGAGATTGTTCAGCAGGTAAGCCTGGCCAGTACGGAATATCCGGAGGGTACCAACGAATTTTTAAAGTCGGGGCTTACCATGCTGCCTTCTGAGAAAGTGAAACCATTCAGGGTAAAGGAGTCGCCGGTACAATTTGAATGCATGGTACGGGACGTGATTGAAACAGGCGATAAGGGAGGAGCTGGTAACCTTGTTATTTGCGAGATACTCATCATGCATGTTGCTGATGAGGTTTTAGACAGCGACGGAATGATCGATCAGCATAAGTTGCGCCTGGTGGGCCGGCTTGGCGGCGATCATTATTGTGAAGCCTTTGGCCCGGCCATATTTGATGTTAAAAAACCACTCAGCACCCATGGCATAGGTGTCGACCATTTGCCCGATCATATCAGGTTGAGTAAAGTACTTACGGGCAATGACCTTGGTCAACTTGGTAATCTTGAACAAATGCCTGATGAAGAAAGCATTGCGGAAGCAAAAACCCTTACGAAAAATGCTGATAAGGAAACCATCCATACTATTGCCCGACAGATGATCGCTGAAGGCAATGTGGAGCATGCCCTTGCATTGCTGATGTCGCAGGAGAACTAATTCGCTTTATAATGCCCCGCCGCTTGCAGCGGGATCAGGGTTGGGGGATTGCCGCCGGGTTGATACCCACGATTCCCTCATCAATCAAATGTGCATATTCAGGATGCTGCGGCCTGATGTCTTCCAGAGTGCGCTTAGCTTTGCCCGCCAGGGCAGCATCGTTCGTTTTTACGGCAAATTCATAAATTTCAAGGCTCAGCAGCCAGTCGTCAGGATAATTTGTACGCAATATTTCCAGGATACCTGACAGATCTGCATCTGCATTCTTTGTTTCGCGCATATCTCTTAGCGTTTGGTACATGCCGAACAGTTTTTTTCGCTCATCGCTATGCCTGATCTTATGTGTTTTTTCCTGTGGTACAGGAAAGTTCAAGCCGTATGCGTCAGGGTCGGCCGGACCATTATAACACGAAACAATCTCTGACCCGACGGCCATATCGTAAATGCCCCAATCCGGTTCGAACAGGATCTGATCCTGGTATTGTACAGTGCAATCGCGAAAAGTAAGCAACAACAGCTTACCGTCCTGATGAAGGGAGGAAACAAGTATTCCGGCCACATGTACACCCGATTCGAATTCTAACCTGCAGGCCTGGCCATTGACCAGACCGGTATTTTCCAAATCTCCGTGGTTTAGTAACTCTGGAGGTGTGGAGGTATGTTTAAATCTCCCTGCCGGCGAACCAAAGCCATGCCGATGCTGAGCTTTTCCATGCCCTTTTAACAATTTGTTTGTGTAATTAAGCGTAGTCGGTCCGGTAGTTTGTATATATACAGGCTCATTGCCTTTTTTGATCACCCTGGTAAATATTCCCGAAACTTCCAATCCGGAAGAATATTTGCATGTGGCATGGCTTTCTGATTCGATGGCTTTGCCAATGCCATAAAGTCCGCCCCTTTTCATGGCCATTTTCTCCTCAAATTCTTTCAATACAGATGTAAGATGAGCAAAATCAGGCGTAACAAAAAGCTGGGGCTGCATTGTCGTAATATCAAAATTAAAGTCCTTTGCTGCAATATCATAGTGCAGCTTTCTCACCTTATCGCTCAGGGCATGTTTGCTTTCACCGATCGATGATAGTAATCCTGCACCATAGATCTTTGGCTTGTTTATTTCGCCAATAAGCCCGTATTCAACCGTCCACCAGTGAAGATTCCTGATCAGCGACATTTCGGAAGGCTCGCCAAGGCCCGCTTCGAGCGTGTGAAGCTCCTGCTCTGCCCTGGTTATATCTTCTTTTGTTGAATAGGGATTTGTTTTTAATATGGAAAGATGCCTGATGGCCTCGTAAACCTTGTGGTTGTCGGCCGAAGAAAAGGCCTTGCTGCCAACTTCGCCAAACAACCGAAGATATTCGGCATATTCACTATCGGCAATAATGGGGGCATGGCCAGCAGCCTCATGGATGATGTCGGGTGCCGGTGTGTATTCGATCTGGCCGATTGGCCGGATATCTGCAGCGATCACCAGCACATTGTATGCCTGAAACTCCATAAATGCTGAGGGTGGAATGAATCCGTCAACTGAAACTGCCGCCCAACCGATCTCTTTCAGGATACGGTTCATGCCGTACATATGCGGGATGCGGTCGATGCTGATGCCGGTCTTTTGCAATCCTCCGGTATAAGAACCATGCGCCATCCTGCCCAGATAACGCACATTTTGTTGCATTACGTAACGCCACAATGCATGATCCTGTGCCGTATACTCATTGTATGGCTGATCAATCACCAGGTCGAGAAGATGCTTTGGCAACTTCTCCAGAACTTCATTCATTTCCATAATATCTTATTTAGAAACGTTTTAAATTGACTCAAAAATAAGTATAATTCATCAAAACAATGGATCCCGGCTCAGAAATAAAGGAAAATTAACGAATTTCGGCACCTAAGACGTATTTAAAACCTGTGATTTGAGTCTGAATGAGCTTATTCCCGGTTAAATATTTATTATTTCATGTCCGATTTTCTTCACATATGCATTCCCCTGATGGATGAGCTGGATCACCTCCCGGCCCTTCTGGATAATATTGAGCAACAGGATACCAAAAACTTTAAGGTTTATTTCTGTGTAAACCAGCCCGAAAGCTGGTGGGAGGATAGTGATAAAAAGGAAGTTTGTGAGCGGAACCAGGAATCGATATCTTTCCTGAATAAACATTGCAATTTTGATATTAAAGTGATCGATAAGTCGGGAAAGGGCAAGGCCTGGAGCGAAAAACATCTGGGGGTAGGCTGGGCCAGAAAAACATGTATGGATGCAGTTTTGGGTGAATCAGGCGATGAAGATATCATGATTACGCTTGATGGGGATACCTCTTTTAATGAGGGGTATTTTTCATCGGTAATGGATAATTTTGTGCAACATCCGGATGCAGTCGGCCTCTCTGTGCCTTATTATCACAAACTTACCGGCAAAGAAGCAGAAGACAGAGCCATCCTGCGATATGAGATATATATGCGGAATTATGCCATTAACCTGTGGCGAATAATGAGTCCGTACAGCTTTACTGCACTGGGGTCGGCAATGGCTTTGCCCGTCAGGGCCTATAAAGCTATCGGGGGCATGACACCCAAAAAAAGTGGTGAGGATTTTTATTTTTTGCAAAAACTATGCAAATACGGGAAGCTGCTAAAATGGAATGACGAAAAGGTTTATCCGGCAGCACGATTTTCGGATCGCGTCTTCTTCGGTACCGGTCCGGCCATGATCAGGGGAGCGGCAGGCGACTGGGCAACTTACCCGGTTTATCACCACACATTATTCGACCAGGTAAAAGAAACATATGATTTATTCAATATCCTTTTTGAAAAGAATGTGCCGTTGCCAATGGATGAGTTTTTCAGAGATATCCTTACCTGGAAGGATCCCTGGCAACCATTGCGGAACAATAACAGGAATATTGAAGGGTTCAGAAGGGCTTGTCGCGATAAGGTTGACGGTTTGAGGATATTGCAATTTTTAAAATATAAAAGTAAAAGGCAAGGCTTTAGTGATGCTGATGCTTTACTTGCTTTATTCAGGGATCATTACCCCCTGGCTTTGGAAAAATTTGATTTTTTAACCAGTGGCTTTAACTTTGATGATCTTTCGGTTGAGCAATTAAATGCTTTGCGCGATCTTCTCGTACATATTGAAGAAAGATACCAGCTTGAGAACCATGTAAAATGAACAGGCTTATTACAATACTGGGACCAACGGCAACCGGAAAGACAAGCCTTGCCGCAGCGCTGGCCGATGCCATTGGTGGCGAGATTATTAGTGCCGATTCGCGGCAGGTATACCGGGGCATGGATCTTGGCACCGGTAAAGACCTTGACGACTATATTGTAAATGACAATCATATTCCTTTTCATCTGATTGATATCGCCGACCCGGGTGAAGAATATAACCTTTTTCGCTTTCAGCAGGATTTTTGTGCAGCATTTGAAGACATCAGAAGCCGTGGCAGACACGCCATCATGTGCGGGGGGACAGGCATGTATCTCGAATCTGTAATTTTAGCGTACCAATTGAGTGAGGCTCCTGTGAACGGCCAATTAAGAAAAGAACTGCATGCTTTAACCGACAGCGAATTGGCGGAGCGGCTCAACTTGCTCCGCGATGTTCATAATGTTACGGATACAAGCAACCGGGAGCGGTTGATCAGGGCCATTGAAATTGCTGCCGGCACTGACCATGGTTCTGAAATTCGAAATATTTTGGGTCAGACCGGTCATCTGGTTTTTGGCATATCACTTCCCAGGAAGGATATCCGCAGCAGGATCACTAAACGTTTAAAGCAAAGGCTTGAGGAAGGAATGGTGGAAGAAGTGAAGACCTTGCTTAAAGCCGGCCTGCAGCCTGAACAACTCGAGTTTTATGGCCTCGAATATAAATTTCTCACACAATATGTTACCGGAAAGATCAATTATAATGATATGGTCCAGCGACTCAATACAGCCATACACCAGTTTGCCAAGCGGCAGATGACCTGGTACCGGCGGATGGAAAAGAGGGGTGTAAAAATTGTTTGGATCGATGGAAAACTACCACTGAACCAAAAGCTAAATGATATTATCCACATCATTAATTCCTGACAAATGCATGGTTTAAGAATTTATTGTAAAATGAAGCGATCCCGGATCACACTGCTTTTCCTCTTGCTGGTATTCGTTCTTTTTCAGACTGCATGCCATCAAACCACGAATCCGGGGAATGACCTGATCAGAAGCGAATATGTTATCGAAAGTGATGCACACTACATTGATGGTTTTCCTGCCTTATATAAAAATGGCGACATCAATGCCATTATCGAGATCCCGGCAGGAAGCATAGAAAAATGGGAGGTAGACAAAACAGATGGAAAACTGAAATGGGAATTTGTTGATGGTCATCCACGCAATATCCGATACCTGGGCTATCCGGCAAATTATGGCATGGTTCCCCGCACATTGTTGCCGGAAAGTAAAGGTGGCGATGGCGATCCGCTTGATGTACTCGTACTGGGACCGCCCTATGAAAGGGGAAGTGTGGTCAGGTGCAGGATTATCGGGGTGCTGTACCTGGTCGACAGGGGTGAGCAGGATGATAAATTAATTGCTGTATCGTTAGATTCCGCATTTTCAGATATTGACTCGATGGATGAACTTGAAAAGGAGTTTGCCGGATTGAAAGAAATACTCAGCATTTGGTTTGCCAATTATAAAGGCCCGGGAAAACTCAGCAGTAAAGGATTTGGTGAAAAAGAGGAAGCCCTTGCAATATTGGCAGATGCCATTGAAGCTTTCGAATAATTGTATTTCTTTATTCTGCTCTGTATCTTTTTTGGCGATTTTCCGTTTAATTGTTTTTTTGTTGTAAATAATTTTTGCATTTGAATATTTTATATTCCTATATTTGATCCTTTAATAAACAAACAATTTCATAACCTTAAACCAAAAAACATGAAGAGAACAAGACTATTTTTCCTTATGGGCATATTGCTCATGAGTACTGTCATGGTGCTGTCATCCTGCAAAAAAAGATGAGGATGAACCTGCTCCGACACCTCCGCCCGCTGCCTACACACCTACTTTTTCACCAACATACCTTGTTGTGCAAACAGGTGGTGTTGAGCTGCTCGACTTCTACATTACCTGCGTTACCGACGATTGGGAAATGATAAAGGTGATCGTTACCTATCCGGGTGGCCTTGGAAGAGAAGAGTATATTGGAAGCGGACAGATCATGACTACCGGCTCACCATTTACCTTCTCAAACTATTTCCCCAAATTGGGTGGTTTATGGTCTTTTGCAATTACCGGTAATATCAAATCAGGGGTGCATGTTGGCGAAAGCTTTGTCGTTACGACTACTGTGAATGTTACAGGGAAATAGCAGCAGTACAAAAGGAAATCAAATCTTATTATAACAACCCGGCTGATGTGTTCATTGGCCGGGTTTTGTTTTTTGGCCGGGCAGCTCGTTCATCTGATAATATGCTGCTCAAATATCCTTAAAATATACGAAACTGAAAACAGGGTTTAATGACGAGAAGAAGGCGATAATTATATTGGTCTTTGCCCTGATGGCCTCATGTTCATCCCAGGCTTTCCAGAATGCATGATCAGACAGGAATAAATACTCCGCATAACAATTAAAATCTTCTTCAACTGATGCCAGGGAGTACCGGCTCAGGAAACCCATATGAAAGAGGCTTGAGTCGAGTTCTACGCTTGCATTTTCTGTTTTAAGTGCTTCGAGCCCGCCTTTGCCATAATTGAAACCTTCGGGGTTGGCTTTGTGCCAGGCTTTTACGTCGAAATGCTTTTTATGGCGTATTAAAAGTATGCTGGAAAATTCGTGGTGAAAGGTGCCTTCAATATATTTCTGCGTATAGCCGTTTTCAATACCATTGTTTGTTATATAAACATTTTTCCTAAAATAGGTACCACCATAATCAAGATTAAAAAAACGCATGGTACTTACAATGTAGATCTTTTTTAAGTTTTTCTCCAATAACGTCACAGGGTATTTATTCAATGCAATTTCCAGGGCCTGATTGGTCCGGCTGATTTCCTGCAGATGAATTCCGGATATTGCCGGAGCGGTTTTTTTCTTTCGCCACTTGCAGGGAAATATCCTGGTATCGGAAGGGTAAATTGTTTCAGTATCGGCGGGCCCGAGCGAATAAACATCCTGTGCTTGTATGAATGATAAAGCGAGGGTCAGGAGTAAGCCGGCAAGAATTGCTTTTCTGATCATTTGCTAGTCATTGGCTGTTTCGCGTAAGAGAGGGACAAACTGGAAGCTGCCATAGTTTTCGCTGCTCAGGCTGCCATCATCATTTTTAATGTATCTTCTCATGATCTGCACACCTCCATGTCCTTCGGGGATCACGATCATGCCTCCGGTTTTGAGTTGATCATTAAGTGAAGCAGGCAGTTCAGGTGCCGCTGCTGTGATAAGTATCTTATCAAATGGGGCATAAGCCGGCAAACCCTTATAACCATCACCATAAAAGAGTTTGGCCTTATAGCCAAGTTCGGCGAGTAATTTCTTTGTTCTGAGGTAAAGTTTCTTTTGCCTTTCGATGCTGAACACTTTTGCTCCCAGTTCCTCAAGCACACATGCCTGGTAGCCTGAACCTGTTCCAATCTCAAGCACCTTATCTTTTGGCCTCACGTTGAGGAGTTCGGTTTGAAAGGCTACCGTATAGGGTTGTGAGATGGTTTGACCCGACCCGATCGGGAATGGCTTGTCCTGGTATGCAAACTCCAGAAAGGATGAATCCATGAAAAGATGCCTGGGAATCTTTCCAATGGCATTGAGCACCGCTTCACTCCGGATACCTTTTTCCTTTATCGTATTTACAAGATGTTTTCGTAATCCTTTATGCTTGTATGAATCGATCATGCGCTGCTTTAAAGAAATAAATTTTACGGTAGGGCACATTGAGGTCCCGCTGCGAAAATACTAAAATCGCTTATGATTTATGGCTAAAAAAATTACATTTGCAAAAATTTATATTTATGTTGAAAATTGGAGTGCTCGGAGCGGGTCATCTTGGAAAGATCCATATTAAATGCATTAAAGAGATTAAGGATTATGAATTATGTGGATTCTACGACCCTGATGATGAGAATGCAGCCAAAGTAGAAAAGGAATTTGGGATTAAACGCTATGATACCTTATCGGGGCTTATCGATGATGTAGAGGTTGTTGATATCGTTACACCCACAGTATCGCATTTTGAGTGTGCTTCGGAGGCACTCAGGCGAACCCGTCACGTGTTTATAGAAAAACCGGTAGTTACCACACTCGTAGAAGCACGCAAACTGATCGCCCTTTCGGACGAAGCACATATCAAGGTTCAGGTGGGCCATGTCGAGCGGTTCAACCCCGCATTTATGGCTGCAAGGCCATTTTTTAACCAACCTATGTTCATCGAAACACACCGCCTTGCTCAGTTCAACCCGCGGGGCACAGATGTTCCGGTTGTGCTTGATCTTATGATACATGATATCGACATTGTTCTGAGTGTGGTGAAATCCGATATCCACAGGATCAGTGCCAGCGGTGTGCCTGTGGTTAGCAACACACCCGACATTGCCAATGCACGCATCGAATTTACCAATGGTTGTGTGGCCAACCTTACAGCCAGCCGTATTTCGATGAAAAATATGCGCAAGTCAAGGTTTTTTCAGAAAGATGCCTACATCTCGGTCGATTTTCTGGATAAGGAAACAGAGATCCTGAAAATGAAAGATGTTGATCCGGAAAAGGCCGGTCCCTATGCAGTGATCATGGAAGTTGGGAACGGGCAAAGTCCCAAGCAGGTTATTTTTGAAAAGCCGGAGGTGAAACCCGTGAATGCGATCAAAAGGGAGCTGGAAACATTTTATGAAGCGATCGTGAACGATACTACCCCTCCTGTTACGATTAACGATGGCTATCATGCCCTGGAAGTAGCACACAAAATAATTGAAAAGCTGAGCCTGAATCCCAGCAACCTTTAATTTACACCGAATCTAAATTGATTTCCGGTTCATTTTTTACACAATATGAAGGCCATATTTCCGTTGAGTTTTTTTAAACAGACCCAAACAAAGAACCCCTGTATGACCATTAAATTCCTACGATTTACGGTATTGGTTGGTTTTCTGGTAATTACGATTTTAATTTTTGGGTCTTGCAATAAATTCGAAGGCGATCAAAGTGTTCCGGCCTACATCAGGATTGATTCCATTCATCTTATTACCGATTACGAAACCCAGGGGGCACCTACACAGAAAATAACCGACGCCTGGGTATATATCAATGATCAGTCGATAGGCGCATACGAATTGCCAGCCGTATTCCCGGTACTTGCCAGAGGAATTACTGAGGTGCGTATTGATCCGGGGATAAAGCTCAATGGTATTGCAGCTCTAAGGAGTCCTTACCCCTTTTATAAACCGCTTATCCAGGATGTGATGCTTGTGGAGGGGGCGGAAGTAAACCTTCATAACGACACCCTGTTTTTGGGAGACGGGGAGTATGTACCCTATACAGTGTCTACCACTTATTACGAGAATCTCGAGTTTGTTTGGATGGAAGATTTCGAAGATCCCAGTCTCTCGCTCGACAGTACTTCCAAAAGCAAGACTGATATCATCCGGACCGAACCGGCAAATAACCCTGAGGCTTTTCTGGCCGGCTATAGTAAGTATTCGGGCCTGATCAGGCTCGACAGCCTGAAATATATCATCGATGTTGCAACCAATGTTGGCAATGATGATGGCTTTGACCTTCCGGGAACCGGCCAGTATGTTTTTCTGGAGTTTGACTATAAAAACAACAATTATTTTACCACAGGCTTTTATGCTAAGGAAATATCGCAAATCATTCAGCATCCGGTACTGAATCTTAATCCCTCTTCAGAGTGGAACAAAATTTATGTTAACCTCTCTCCCAGTGTGAGCGCCTATTACAATGCCATCGACTTTAACATATTTTTCGGGGCTGTGAAGGAAGCGGGTGTTGATGAACCCCGGATACTGATAGATAATATTAAACTGATACACAGAAAACAATAAAAGATGAACAAAAGCTTACAGGTTTTTAAGTATGTTTTCTTTGATTTGCTGGCTGCATCACTTGCCTGGAGTTTATTTTTCTTCTTCCGGAAGTACTCCTTCGATGTATACACCTTCCACGAGATTGAACTGATCTTTCGCGACAACAATTTCTATGTCGGAATTGCGGTGGTGCCCATATTCTGGTTGCTCCTGTATACCCTTATTGGTACCTATAAGCGAATTTACCGCAAATCAAGATTGAAAGAATTTGGCCAGACGATACTGATCACGCTTATCGGGGTAACGATCATTTTCTTTGCGCTCATCCTCGACGACCAGATTGCCACATATAAGTCGTATTACCAGTCGTTCCTTACTTTATTCGGCCTCCACTTTTTCTTTACATATTTGTTCAGGCTTATCCTCACTACTATTACGGTACGTAAGATCCATAAAAAAGTGATTGGTTTCAACACGGTCATCGTTGGGAGCAATGGCAATGCCATGGAAATATATAATGATATTGAATCGCAGGAAACACCTTCGGGTAACCGCTTTGTTGGTTTTGTGAATGTATTTGATTATGAAGAATATAAAATCGCTCAACATATTCCTCACCTTGGTGGATACACTGATCTTAAACGCATTATTAACGAATACCAGGTTGAGGAGGTGATCATTGCCATCGAACGGTCGGAAAGGAATACGATTCAGAAGATCATCACCATTCTTGAAGATACAAACGTTGTGATCAAAGTGATCCCCGACATGCAGGATATCCTTCTGGGGTCGGTAAAGATGACTTCTGTTTTTCATACTCCCCTGATCCAGATCACGCCCGACCTCATGCCTGTATGGCAGCAGTCGCTGAAACGGATCATTGATATTCTCGCTTCTATACTGGCAATGATCATATTGATCCCGGTATATATCTTCGTGGCTGTCGGGGTGAAATTATCGAGTAAAGGACCTGTAATGTATTCTCAGGAAAGGGTTGGGTTGAATGGTACTCCCTTTTATATGCACAAATTCAGGACCATGTACCAGGATGCAGAAAGCGCCGGGCCACAGCTTTCATCCGATGATGATCCGCGCATTACTCCCTTTGGTAAGTTCCTCCGCAAGGTCAGGCTTGATGAAACACCACAGTTTTATACGGTCTTAAAAGGTGATATGTCGCTTGTGGGGCCCCGGCCCGAACGGCAGTATTATATTGACAGGATTGTAAAAGTGGCTCCCCACTATCGGCTGCTTCATAAAGTCAAGCCGGGCATCACATCATGGGGTCAGGTAAAATATGGTTATGCCTCTAATGTTGACGAAATGGTTGAACGTTTAAAGTACGACCTCCTTTACATTGAAAATATGTCGCTCGCAATGGATTTCAAGATCCTGATATATACCGCTCTGATCGTTATGCAGGGCCGAGGGAAGTAAATTATGGCTCCTCTTAGCAGCCTTCTATAGCTGTCCTGATTCAATCATCTTTACGATAAACTCAATTTCAGCATCATCCCCTTCGGGGTCGTATTCATTCTTAAGGTTAAAGCCAAACACGCGTGCAAATGTCTGCCAGAAAAATGCCCTGAACTTCCCCCTCAATTCAGCCACAAGATCATATGATGAGCTTCCTGTTTCACGGTAAACAAGTTTGATGAGGATTCGTCCTTGTGAGAAAGTAAGTTTGCGTAGGTCGTCGCCAAATTCTTCTTCGAGCTCCTGCTCTGCGGCTTGCATGATCTTTCTGCGCTCTTTTTTATCTTCCACACCCTCAAGAATACTCTGGTATTTATCCAGCTTTATACCGGCAAGTTTGGCATAGGGATATACAATTTTTACATTACGGATAAGCTTTGATGTGCGGCGCGCTTCGCGCTTGCTTTTGCGGGGGCTGAGTGCATAGATATTGACCTCCTTCAGCTCGTAAACAGGTACCGTATCGCCCTCCAGCATACGTGCTTTAACCACAATGCGTTCCTTGACCTTTTCCTGGGATGATGCAAGCATAAAGGCCATAATAAGTGCCGTTGACAATAGCAGTCTTTTCATTACAACAAATAAGACAAATTTTGTGCCGAAGACTTTAGCTGATAACGCAAATGAGAGTTTGCTGGTATGTCAGGCAACTTTTAGCTTGGAAATATTCGATTTTTGGAACTTCGCAACGGAATACTCACGTGTTATCCTGAGGTCGGTGGTTTTTCCTTCAGATGGAAGGTCGAACATGGCATCCGTAAGTATGACCTCAAGGATGGATCGTAAACCGCGGGCTCCAAGTTTAAATTCAATGGATTTCTCAACCATGTAATCAAGTGCTTCGTCTTCGAATGAGAGGTTGATATTATCCATTGCAAACAATTTAACAAACTGCTTTGTGAGTGCGTTTCTGGGTTCGGTAAGGATACGTTTCAGGGCTTCCTGATCGAGGGGGTTAAGGTGTGTGAGCACCGGCAGCCTGCCAACGATCTCCGGGATGAGTCCGAAGGATTTCAGGTCACCCGGGGCAATATACTGGAGCATATTTTCCCTGTCAATCTTATTTTTTTCCTTGTCGGAGCTGTACCCGATCATATTCGTACGCATTCTGGAACCAATAATTTTTTCGATTGAATTAAAGGCTCCACCGGCAATGAACAGAATATCGCGTGTATTGACCTGGATCATCTTTTGCTCGGGGTGTTTTCTTCCGCCGTGCGGGGGAACATTGATTTCGGCACCTTCGAGTAATTTGAGCAAGGCCTGTTGCACGCCCTCACCTGATACATCTCTCGTGATACTTGGATTGTCACTTTTGCGTGCAATTTTGTCGATCTCGTCAATAAAAATGATCCCTTTTTCGGCTGCAGCTACATTGTAATCGGCAGCCTGTAACAGTCTTGAAAGGATACTTTCCACATCCTCACCCACATATCCTGCCTCTGTAAGCACGGTTGCATCTGCAATACAAAAAGGCACATGCAGCATTCGGGCAATGGTACGGGCGAGCAAAGTTTTTCCTGTACCTGTTTCACCAACGATCACAATGTTCGATTTTTCAATTTCGATCTCCTCCTCACCTTTCTTTGCAGGAATTTGTGTGATCCTTTTATAGTGGTTATAAACCGCTACCGAGAGCACCCTTTTGGCTGTTTCCTGTCCGATCACATATTGGTCGAGGTAATTTTTTATTTCTGCGGGTTTGAGGAGTTTGATGTCTCCGAGGCGAAGCTCATGCTTCGACGTTAATTCTTCCCGGACTATAGCCTGGGCCTGCTCAACGCAAAGATCACAAATATGGCCTTCCAGCCCTGCGATCAATACATTGGTTTCGGCTTTCACCCTGCCACAAAACGAACATCTGTCAACTTCTTTTGCCATAAAGATTTAAGTTCAGGAAGGTTTATACGGAATTAATTATTTTTTGTTCTTTAACAGCACTTCGTCGATCATGCCATAATCTTTGGCTTCTTCACTGGTCATCCAGAAATCACGGTCACCATCATCCCAGACTTTTTCATATTTCTGGCCGCTGTGTTTGGCAATGATCTCGTATAACTCCTTTTTGAGTTTTTGGATCTCTCTGGCGGTAATCTCAATATCCGAGGCTTGTCCGGAGACCCCACCCATTGGCTGATGGATCAGCACCCGCGAATGCTGGAGTGCGGTGCGTTTGCCTTTTTCGCCAGCAGCAAGCAGAACAGCGCCCATTGATGCGGCCATTCCGGTACAAATGGTGGCCACATCCGGCGAAATATACTGCATGGTATCGTAAATACCCAAACCCGCATAAACCGAACCGCCCGGAGTGTTCAGATAAATCTGGATGTCTTTGCCCGAATCAACTGATTCGAGGAAAAGCAACTGGGCCTGGATAATGTTGGCTACATAATCATTAATAGGTACGCCAAGAAATATGATCCTGTCCATCATTAGTCGCGAGAATACATCCATGGTGGCAATATTCATCTGGCGTTCCTCAATGATGGTAGGGGAGATGTAGTTTCCTGTAACTGAAATATAGTTATCGAGGGCAAGGCTTGAAATGCCCCTGTGCTTATTTGCATATTTTTTAAATTCGTCCGGATTCATCTGATAATTTTTTATTTGGTTTGTGTGGCTAATTTAATAAAATCATCATAACTGATCTCTTTGTTTTTTAACTTAATGGTTGATTTCAGTAAATCGCGCATACGTGTATCAAGCAATTGGTCATAAATTCTCTTCACCTCTTCCTGGTTTTGCATGATGTTGTTGGCAATCTCATCGAGGTGTTTTTGTGTTTCTTCATCTATTTCGCCCTGCGTGGTAAAGTATTTCATGATCTCTGCTTTCACATCATCGTGAGTAACGTTGATATTATGGTCAGCAATAATTTTGCTTTCGATCAACTGCCATTTCAGTGCCCTGGCATATTCGGTGTAATGCTGGTCGATATCTTCGTCTGTCATCTTTGCTTCGCCGCTTTCCTTCAACCATCGTTTCATAAAATCATCGGGCAGATTGATCTTGAGATCATCAATAAGCTTATCGGCGGTTTGTCGCATAAACAACCTGTCGCTTTCATGAGCAAACGAACGCTCAAGCTCTTTTCTGAGCCTTTCCCTGAAATCCTTCTCTTCGGTAAAGTTTTCGCCGGGGAAAACCGTTGCATAAAACTCCTCATTCATTTCAGCAGGTTCAAAGCGTGTAATACTTTCAACTGTAAATTCAAAATCTGATTTATTTTCTTCTGCCTGCTTGCTGTCGATGCCAAGCATTGAGGCGGCTTCTGCAGCACTTTCGGTTGCTTTCAAAGGATTAAACCTGATCTTGTCGCCCACCGACCTTCCAATAAACTCTTTTTTTATACTTTTCGTTTTGATATGATCCACCCCGATGCTGGTTTCATTTGTAATTCCTTCTTCGAGTGCTTTTCCATCTTTATCCAGCTCAACAAGCGTGCCTCTTATTATATCTCCCTCTTCACTTTTATAGGGATTTACAGGTTTACCATTCTTTTTTCTGAGGTCATCAATATATTTACTGATGCTTTCATCATCAACCCTGATCTTGTAGTAATCCATTTTGATCTTCTCGCTCAATTCGGGATTGATCTCGGGTTGTAATGCAATATCAAAATAAAAATCGTAGGTGTCCTGCGCATCAAAGTCGATCATCTCCTGCCTGTCTTCGTTGGGCAGCGGGTGTCCGAGGGTTTTTATATTATTTTCGGTCAGGTAATTATGCAGGCTTTCCGAAATGACCTTATTCACTTCTTCGGCAAGTACCGATTTACCGTACATCTTTTTTACCAGTCCCATAGGTACTTTTCCCGGCCTGAAGCCCGGCATGTTTGCTTTGCGCTGGTAGTCTTTTAAGACTGTATTTACCTGGCTTTCATAGTCTTCTTTTACAAGTTCAATCTTCACAACTGCGGTCAGATCGCCTGTTGATTCCTGTGTGATGTTCATTAATGTTCCTGTTTAAAATTAAAGGCTGCAAAGATACGGTTTTATTGGAAATATGCTAAGATGCCCTGCTTTAAAATATTTCAGTTGTATCGGGAAGAGCGATGCTTCTCAAAGTTGTCAGGGAGATTATTCCTTTCTTATGGGGATCTCTGCATAAAAGGTTGTTCCTTTGCCTACCTCCGATTCAAGATAAATAGTGCCATTCATCATTTGCAGCAGCTCCCTGCTGATGGCAAGTCCGAGACCTGAGCCTCCATGTTGCCGTGTCGTGCTGTCGTCGACCTGCCTGAAGCGGTCGAAGATCATTTCGAATTTGCTGCGTTCTATGCCGATCCCGGTATCTTTAACAAATATCCTGATCATTGCGTTATCCGTCACTTTATAACCAAAACTTATCCGGCCTTCACGCGTAAATGTCAGGGCATTGCTCAGAAGGTTGAAAATGATCTGCGACAATCTTCTTTTGTCGGCGATGATATTAATCTTGTCGTTTTCGCCGGGTGCTTCATAAATAATTTCAATATGATCTTTTTCCCTGTCTTTTTTCTCCTGTTCAAAAGTATGGAGGAGGCCGGTCATGATCTCATCAAGGTTGCATGATTCATTCGTTAATTCGAGTTGATTTGTTTCAATGGCCGAAATGTCGATAATATCGTTTAAAACCCTGAGCAACTGCCTGCTCGACGATGCAATATAAGAGATATATATTTTACGTTGCTCTTCGGTGGCATTGTCTCTTTGCAGCAGGTCGGTAAAGCCCATTATCCCGTTCATGGGCGTTCTTAGTTCGTGGGAAAGATTAACAAGAAAAGCACTTTTTAGCTTGTCAGATTCTTCTGCCTTGTTTTTTGCAAGGATCAGTTCCTGCCTGCTTTTGAGTATCTGGTTATGTTGTACCAGTAGCTGGCGCCATGCCCTGATCCTTAAATTGTATTGTCGGATAATGATCAGGGTATAGATGATAATCAGAAGGATCACTGCTGAGAGTGAGATCACTGCAATCTGTTGTTTATTGATTTTTGAGTGTTGTTCTGATAGCCGCAGTTCCTGTATTTCCATTTCCTGGTCTTTTTTCTGTATTTCATATGCGTTGGATAAAAGTGCCAGTTGCCGGGAGGTATTTATATCGAAAATGGAATCGCTGATGGCGTGGTATTTGTTCGTATACTCAAGTGCAGCCTTAAAATTTCCTCTTTTTTCGCTGGCCAGTGCCAGACCATTGTATGCATTCATGCTGCTTAACGAAAGTTTATTGCTGAGGGCGAAATCCAGGCCCCATTTGTAGTATTCTTCTGCCTGAGCATAATCGCCTTGCTCAAAGTAGAGGTCGCCGAAGAGGATATCGGTTTCGGCGAGGCCGATCACTGAATTTGCCTTTTTGTAGTGTTCAACTGCTTTATTAAAATAGGCTTCTGCCTGCTCAAAATACCCATCTTCAAGGTACAGCCCGCCAATGTTGCTGTTTGTGACAGCGATCTGATAGTGTTCTTCTGCTTGTTCGGCAAGTTTAAGTGATCGAAAATATGTTCTCATCGACCGCTCCCTGTCGCCCATATCCTCATTGAGGATGGCAATATTGTTAAGTGTTTGCGATTGGCCTGTTACATTATGGAGCAAACTGTCGACAATATAACTCAGATTGTAGTATTTGAGTGATTCCTGATAATTTTTCCAGTCGTGGTTGATTACGCCAATGTTGTTGTAGGATTTTGATAAGCCTGCACTGTCGTTGATTTCCTCAAAAATATGTAATGATTTAAGGTAATATTCCAGAGCCTGGTCGTAATTGCCCCAGGAGAAGTAAATGTTGCCAAGCCTGTTATGTATGTTGCCTAGCTGGCGTTTATTGGTGCCCGAACCTGCAAGCTTTAGTGCTTTATTATAATAGAGCATTGCCGAATCGAGTTTTTCCCAGGAATGATATGTGCTGGCAATATTGTAGTAGGCCTGGGCAATGCCCGCACTGTCGTTAAGCGCCAATTCAAGATCCAGTGTTTGAAAATTGATCTCTATTGAACGGTTGAATTCATTCAGTTCAAGGTACAGACTAAGGAGGGTTTCCAGAATTTCTGACAGATCGTTGGTTTTTTCCTTTGAACGAAAAATTTGCTCAGCCTTATGAAGGAGTTTGCTGGCAGAATCATATTGTTGTATTTCTTTATATGCCAATCCTTTAATCTGGTATGAATTTGCCAATTCCAGTTCCTGCCCTTGCAGGCTGGCAAGTTTTATTGCCGTATCGGTATAGGCAATGCTATGCATAGGGTTTGACGGTAAATACAGGTTGGCAAGTGAATTATAGAGGCTGGCCATTTCGCTGGGATTGGCATTTTCGATGAGAAGCTTAATGCTATCGTGCTTTGTAGGTACAGCGGCTGAAAGCGGGCTTTGCAGGGCAGTAAAAATAATCCCCCAAAAGCTAATCAGGGTGATGATTTTCTTCATTGGTTTTAAGATCAGTTTTTCGTAGCAATCTCTAATTGCAGAACGTTTTATTCTACATGGTTCGTGCGGATGAAGGGACTCGAACCCCCACGCCTTTCGGCACCAGATCCTAAGTCTGGCGCGGCTACCAATTACGCCACATCCGCAATTCTGCTGCAAAGATACTGATTTTTGCATGGATGTAAAAAAATGAATGTCCTTGTACACTCTCAGTGATTTTTTTATTGCAATATCAGAAAGAAACAAATTTTGCGTTAGTTGTAATACAACAACTGCATGCAGGTTCTGATGTAACCTGCAATTATGCAACACGTATACATTATACTATCAGAGTCTGGGATTATAAGGAATTAATTTGCTGCTAACAAAACCAAATACAGGCTTATTAAAATTGGTTATCGGGGGAATGGTTTTTATTCTTGCCATTCTTCATGACAAGCCATCATATGCCCAATACATGACGGGAGTTTCGGTGAGCTCATTCAGTGGTGTAAACAGTACCATTACGAATCCTGCCTTCATGTCGAACAGCAGGTATTTTCTGGATATAAATATTGCCGGTGCAGGCAGTTTCTTTCATAATAATTTCGCATACATGGCGAGGGAGGAGTATAATTTTTTCCGCTTTCTTGATCCCAACTATACTTATCCCATGCATGACAAGGAATACGGCACAGGCGAACGGCCTGCTTACACTGTTGAGAATAAAAAGCTAAAACAGGTCTTTTTCAGCAACCGTATCCTCGGACCATCGGTAATGCTTGCATACAACGACCACACTTTTTCGCTGAACACCGCTTTCCGTTCGGTTAGCGGTTTCAGGAATATTCCCTACGATATGGCGAATTATTTGTATTACAGCCTGGATTATTCGCCACAGCATGGCAAGGAATATGAACATCGCGATCCTATACGCACAGCCAGCCTCAGCTGGAGTGAACTTGGATTTTCATGGGCCTGGATCTTTGGCAAATATAACCGGGCACACTGGTCGCTGGGGATTACTGCCAAAATGCTTTTTGGTCATGCTGCTTACTATGTTTACCTCGACCATATAAAATATTTTGTTCCGGATGATGAGAACCTCTACGTACGGAATGTTCACGGCGAGACAGGATATTCATTTCCCATTGATTACGACAATAACGAACTATACAATGGTTCGATTATAAAGGGTAACGGTATGGGTTTCGACTTTGGATTATCCTATATCCATACTACCAGTGGGCATTCGATCAAAAAATACAGTATTTTATGTCAACAGCCTTATCATGAGTACAAGTACCGCATTGGGGTTTCGCTGATGGATTTTGGCTGGATCAATTTTAATGATGTTTCGCGCAAATACGAGCTCGACAATTATTATGGTATCTGGTACCGGCTTGATACTCTCGAAGCATATTACAACAATATTAATTATATCAGTGAAGATATAAACCGCCGCCTTTGTGGTGGTGACGATTGCGCCTTAACCGCCAATAATTTCAACATCCTTCTGCCGATGAGCATCGGAGCCCAGTTTGATTATAATTACTTTAAAAACTGGTTTGTCAGCGGGTGGATCAGGTTTCCCCTCATATACTCAAAAAACCAGGTTAGCGCAACTTCAGGGCTGATGGTAGCTCCGCGTATGGAAACGGCCGAATTCGAATTTGGCGTACCTTTTACACTGCATGCGATGAGATCTCCTTTGCTGGGTGCATACATAAGAATATACAACCTAACTATTGGTACCGATAATGCGGCCGGATTTTTAAACCTCACCGATCACTACGGCTATGATTTTTTCATCGCCATAAAATTCAATCTTCTGAAAGGAAATTGCTGGCGAAAAATGTCGGATTTCTGCCCAACGGGTGCATATGATCTCCGGAGGGCAACAAAAATGTAGATTAGGATTAGTCCTCCTTACCGATCCCCGCAATCTTTTCCAACATGTCGGTAGTGAGCGATTTGGGTCGCTCAAGCGGGTACATCAGGGCACGGTCCCAAATAATGTTGGCACAGATCCCGATAGAACGGCCAACACCAAAGAGTACGGTATAGAAATCATATTCCCTTACGCCATAATGCCATTGAATAATCCCTGACTGGGCATCGACATTTGGCCAGGGATTTTTTGCCTTCCCGTGTTCCATCAGTATCGGAGGAACCACCTTGTAAAGGATGTCGACATATTTAAAGAGGGGATCGTCCTTAATATATTTGAGACTGAAATCACGTTGTAAGGTATAGCGGGGGTCGGTTTTTCTGAGCACGGCGTGGCCATAGCCCGGAATAACAAAACCGGCATTCAGGGTATCCCAAACATATTGTTTTATTTCATCTTCAGTAGGCTCGGCGCCGCCCATCTTTTCCATCAGTTCCTGTAACCAGCGCAATACTTCCTGGTTGGCGAGTCCATGCAGTGGACCAGCCAGGCCATTGATCATCGCCGAAATCGACAAATATATATCCGATAATGAACTGGCAACAAGATGCCCGGTATGCGCACTCACATTGCCGCTTTCATGGTCGCTGTGCAGGATGAAATGCAATCGTGAAACATCGTCATAGGGTTTGTCGATACCCATCATAAAGGCAAAATTGCCGCCAAGGTCGAGGTTTGGGTTCGACTGTATGCGCTTGCCGTCGCGATAGAGTTTGGCATAGATATAGGTTGCTATTTCGGGAAGTTTAGCCAGCAGGTTAAGCACATCCTCGTACATGGGTTCCCAGTAGTCTTCCTTTTTCAGACCGGCAAAGTATTTTTTTGTGAAGAACGATTCCCTGTGCATGGTCAGAATAGCCGACGAAAATATTGTCATGGGGTGGCTGCAGCATGGAAAGGCATCAATTACTTCGTACACATAGCGTGGCAGAATTCTTCTCTTGCTGAATTCATCAACCACATCGGCAACTTCCTCTTTATTGGGGATATCGCCGGTAAGCAGTAAGAACAGAAGCCCTTCAACATAGGGCATTTCTGCACCTTTGGGCTTGGGCAGCAATTCGAAAACCTCTTTCAGGGTATATCCCCTGTACCTGATGCCTTCATTTGGATCGAGGTATGATATATCTGTTACCAGGCTTTTCAGTCCGCGCATCCCTCCAAGGGCTTTGGATACGGTAACCTCGTCGATCACCACATCGCCATAATCCATGAGAAGTCGCTGTGTGCGCGGTCGCCACTCTGTAATTTTCTCTCTAAGCCTTTCTTTTAATACTGACATTGTTTTTGCTGTTTTTCTCCTCCGGAGAATGGTGAATTACATATTTTCAATTATCGCGCTTCCAAATTCTGAGCATTTCAGCAATGTAGCGCCTTCCATCATACGATGGTAATCATAGGTTACTTTTTTCTGAGCGATCGTTTTTTCCAGACCTTTCCAGATCAGGTCGTGCACTTCATCCCAGCCCAAATATTTAAACATCATACTGCCGGAAATAATCACCGAACCGGGATTGACCTTGTCGAGGCCGGCGTATTTGGGTGCAGTACCGTGGGTTGCCTCAAAGATTGCGTGGCCTGTTTCGTAATTGATGTTTGCACCCGGGGCGATGCCGATGCCACCCACCTGGGCTGCCAGTGCATCGGATAGATAATCACCATTGAGGTTCATTGTGGCCACCACATCAAATTCAGCAGCCCTTGTAAGTACTTGTTGAAGTGTGATATCTGCAATAGAATCGCGGATGAGGATAAACTTCATCCACTTCCCGTCGCCATGCGTGGGCATCAGTTCAATTGCCTTTTCCACTTCATCCCTTACATCTGCTTTCTGGGCATCTGTCATCATATGGTAGCCCGGCTCGATTAGTTTTGCATTTTCTTCGACACCGATTGCCGGGTTATTTTCAATATTTTGAAGGATCCAGCTTTCCCTTTCGGTGATGATCTGATCACGAAATTCTGCTTTGGCCAGTTCATAGCCCCAGTTTTTAAATGCACCTTCGGTAAATTTCATAATGTTGCCCTTGTGCACCAGTGTTACGGAGCGCCGGCGTTCCTGCAGGGCATATTCTATTGCGGCACGTATAAGTCGGAATGATCCTTCTTTTGATACCGGTTTGATGCCGATGCCGGATGTTTCGGGGAAACGGATGCTTTCAACGCCCATTTCCTTTCTAAAAAAATCCACCACCTTCTTTACTTCTTTACTGCCCTCCTGCCATTCGATGCCGGCATAAATATCTTCGGTATTCTCTCTGAAGATCACCATGTCAACATCCTCAGGCTTTTTTACCGGTGAGGGCACGCCCTTGATGTATTTTACCGGTCGCAGACAAACGTAAAGATCAAGGATTTGTCGCAGGGCAACGTTAAGCGAGCGTATTCCTCCTCCAACAGGTGTTGTAAGAGGACCTTTGATGCCGACCAGATATTCCCTGAAGGCCTCAATGGTTTCTTTGGGCAGCCAGTCGTTGAACCGGTTAAAGGAATTCTCTCCCGCAAACACTTCTTTCCAGTCTACTTTTCTTTTGCCGCCGTAAGCTTTTTCTACGGCAGCATCAAACACCCGCACCGAAGCGGCCCATATGTCCGGACCGGTACCGTCGCCAATAATATACGGAATAACCGGATTGTCGGGAACGATTAACTTTTTACTTTCTATTCTGATCTTTTCACCCATAATGTTTTTATTCTGTTATAAAGTTTGCTAATTTACAAAATTCATCGATATCATGTTGACATAATTCAATTTATATATACTTCTAAACTGATGTTTATATTAATCTAACAATCTTTCATTATCGTTGTTATTATATGTAAACGAATGATGCAAAATAAACAAGCTGTAATATTATACGACGGTTACTGCGAACTGTGCAGCCGTTCTCTGCAATTCGTGATCAGACGCGACCGGGAAAATAAATTCACCTATCTGTCGCTGCAGTCTGAACAGGGGGCAGCCCTCATATCAGAGATGGCAAAGGATAAACAATATGCCGACAGCATTGTTTACCACGAGGGCGAAAATTTCTATCAACGGTCAACGGCAGTATTGAAAATACTCAGGCGGCTAAAAAGAGGATGGCAGTTTTTTTATGTTTTTATGCTTGTTCCAAGGTTTTTGCGCGACCTGGTGTATGATTTTATAGCAAAGAACAGATACGCTTGGTTTGGCCGCAGAAATGAATGTTATATACCTGAACATCATCCCCGCCACTTAAAAAAGCAATCCTCTGCTTAAAATTTTGGGTAAAAAATTTATTTAGGCTGAATATTTGCTTAAATTTGGCTCATGGAAGGAAGAAGCGGTTTATACAGGAGCAGTAAAGACAGCATGATCGGCGGTGTTGCCGGTGGCCTGGCAGAATACTTCAGAATTGATCCCACACTCATTCGTATTTTATTTATCCTCATGGTGCTGGTTGGCGGAAGCGGTGTGTTATTTTATATTATTTTATGGATCGTTCTTCCCACAGATGAGCATGTCATATTCCCTAACAATAATCCCAATCCCATGGAAGAGAAAAATTCACAGGAAAACAATCAGAAAAAACAGTTCAACCCTGACGAAAAGAGGTACAAAAAGAAAGATGAAGGCAGCCTCATTGCCGGGCTTATCCTGATCGCGCTCGGAATTATCTTTCTGGTGATCCGCTATTTCCCCAGAATTGATTTCGGAATCTTTGGCCGGTGATCCTTATCATTGTTGGAATTGTATTGCTGAGAAATGCCTTTGTTGCCAATAAGCAGTAGCTGAGGCAGGCATATTTGTTAAACCTTAATCACTGTATTATGAAGTATAAAAACCTTTTCTGGGGTATTGTCCTCATATTGCTGGGCGTTCTGTATTTGCTCAAAAGCATGGATTTGATCTGGTTTAACTGGAAAGATATATTAAGCCTCTGGCCTATATTGCTGGTGCTTTGGGGAATATCGTTATTGCCTGTTAAATCAATCTATAAACTTATTGCATCGCTGCTGGCCATATTGATCATGGCACTGCTCATTTATAATCATCCAGGCAGGTGGCATTCGGGATGGATATGGATGGGTGATTTTCACAAGAGCGATAACACCGAAATGAACAGAAGTGAATCCTTTAACGGACAGTCTGAACATGCCATTCTCGAATTAAATGCTGCAGCAGGGACTTATACTATTGGCGGCACAACAAACCAGCTTGTCGACTTTACCCATATTGGCGATTCAGGCACTTATTACATGCGAACGACAATGGATGAGGATAAAAACCATGTGTATATCGGCCCTGAAAGTAAAATTAGCAAATATCGTCTGTACCGTTCTCATGAGGTGGATATCAAGCTCAATCCTGATCTTGTATGGGATATGGATATCGATGCAGGTGCTGCTGATATCAGTATGGATCTCAGCCCATATATTATCCGTGACATCGAGATCGATGGCGGGGCTACATCAATGGAGATCAAGCTCGGCAGCAGGTCCGACCAGGTTTTTATTCACATCGAAACCGGGGTCTCATCAGTAGTGATAAGGGTGCCGGAAGAAATCGCCTGCGAAGTGAATACCGATTCCTTTCTGGTTTCTAAAGACCTGCCGGGCTTTGATAAGGTAAGCAAGCATACTTATGTCAGCCCCAATTTTGCTTCCTCCCAAAAAAATATCACCATCCATTTTGAATCCGGAATTTCCAACTTTCGCGTTCTGCGGTACTGATACTCAAAAAATAACCGGAAACTTGATAAATATTACCGTTCACTGGTTTGCTGTTCATTCTAGCATTTAATTTATATATATTAGCCATGCAGGAAGTTATGTCTGCCAACAGTTTTTTCTTTCTCTGCGTAAATCCGGAATCTGACAACAAATGAGAAATATTTTACTCCTTTTGGCTATGCTCCTTCTGATGACGGTGTTTTCATGTGAAAAAGACCTTGATGTTGTCAAATGGAAGGAGGTATCGGTGGTTTATGCCGTGATTAACCTAAAAGACTCTGTTCAGTATTTAAGAATTAACAGAATGTTTACGGCACCAGGTACTTCCCCTTATGAATACATGCAGGTGAACGATTCTGTGAATTATCCACACGAACTTTTTGATGCCTTTCTTGAGGAATACCGGAATAATGAATTATTTGGTGAACCAGTTGCCTATATCCCTGTCGAGAAACCCAAAATACCCGGCTTGTTTTCGAACGGATCAAATTGCGTGTTTAAGGTAAGTGCCCCGATCAATGTGGGTTCGACCTATAAACTGAGGGTGATCAATAAAGAAACCGGGAAGGAAATGTCGGCCGAAACCCATGTGCTTGGCTCGATGAACATTGAAGCGTCGTTTGAATGGGAGAGGGCCTATTTCAGGGTGAATTATATTGTGGAAAACCTGCAATACGATGGGAGCCTCGATCCATACGACCACAGGCATTATATCGTTCGTTTTCTTTATTGGGAGAGCAAAAACGGCTTAACTTCACATAAATATGTAGACTGGTTTCCGACATTCGATCCCCTCAAAAATATCTCAGGTGATGATACTTCCTACCAGCTTTTTGATGATTATTACAGATATTTATCGGAACAGATCCCGGTTGATCCCTCTGTAAAGCGAAAGGCACGGGGCGTTGACTATATGCTGGCCCTGCCCGGCAAGGAACTGCAAAATTATATCACGGTAACTTCCCAGCCTACGAATCCTCATTTTTATCCTGATTATTCAAATATGACCGGGGGCGAAGGTGTATTCGGGAGCAAATATTTTTACACTTATTTTGGAATGAAATTAAAGAAGCAAACAATCGATACCATCAGCTGGGGTAAGCATATGATCAATCATCGTTTTGCCGACTCGCGCGGCGAATGGCATTAGTTTTTTTATATTGAAAGTTTAACTAATTTTGTTGCTTATTTTCTCTTACGACCAGATTTATTTATAGCATGACACATAAATTACGAATACTCATTCAACTGTTAACCTTTTCGGTGTTTTTTCTGGCTGTGCAGGGCCTTTCGGCCCAAACCGGAGCAATACGCGGATCGATCTATGAAAAAGCAACCGGTGAACCGGTGATCTTCTGTAATGTATACCTGGAAGGGACCACCATCGGGGCCGGATCAGATGTAAACGGACTTTACATGATCACCAGGATCCCTCCCGGCACGTATACCCTCATGGTAACAAACCTGGGATATGACACCATCAAAATGGAAGTGGAAATTGAAGCAGATAAGATCATCAACCAAAACTTATTTCTGACCAGTGCCTCTGTAACCCTCGACGAGGTGAATATTTCGGCCTACAGGGAAGAAGCACGCACAGAAACCCAAACCAGTGTAAATAAAGTTACACCTAAAGAAATTACCAAGATCCCTTCCGTTGGCGGTCAGCCCGACCTGGCACAATACCTGCAGGTATTGCCGGGTGTTGTTTTTACGGGCGATCAGGGCGGACAGCTCTATATCAGGGGAGGGTCACCCATTCAAAATAAGGTGCTTCTCGATGGTATGATCGTATATAATCCGTTCCATTCAATCGGTTTATTTTCTGTTTTTGATACTGATATATTGCGTAATGCAGATGTTTATACCGGTGGATTTGGCGCTGAGTATGGTGGCCGGATTTCTTCGGTCATGGATATTACCACACGCGATGGCAATAAAAAAAGGTTTGCCGGCAAGGTCGATGCCAGCACTTTCGGAGCCAAGGTTTTGATTGAAGGCCCCCTGGCAAAGCAAAAAGAGGATGGAGGTGCGAGTTCTTCATTTATTTTTTCAGCCAAAAACTCTTACCTGGAGCAATCATCGAAAATATTTTATGATTATGTTGATGAGGATGGACTACCATTCAATTACCTCGACCTGTATGGTAAACTGTCGTTCCACTTTGGAAATGGTTCGAAGATCAACTTCTATGGCTTTAACTTCACTGATGATGTAAACAAGTATAAATCAATCGCCGACTTTAGCTGGAAATCGGCAGGAGTGGGTGCAAACTTTATGATCATTCCCGCCAAAACCGCGGTCATGATCGCTGGCCATGCGGCCTATTCCAATTACAGGATTTCGCTGAAAGACGAGATCAACCCTGAGCGTTCATCAGAGATCAACGGATTTAATATGGGTTTTGACTTTAACTATTTTCTGGGGCGCGACCAGCTCAAATACGGTATCGAAGTGCTGGGATTCACTACCGATTATTTCTTTATAAACTCGGTGGGCCGTACCATACAGCAGAAGGAAAATACTACCGAACTCGGACTGTTTTTGAAATACAAAAAAACAGCAGGGAAATTTCTGATCGAGCCCAGCATGCGTCTGCAATGGTATGCTTCACTGTCGACCGTTTCTCCCGAACCCAGGTTGTCGCTGAAGTACAATGCCACTGATAAGTTCAGGATAAAGTTTGCCGGCGGTCTGTACTCACAGAACCTGATCAGCGCAACCTCCGACAGAGATGTTGTTAACCTTTTCTATGGTTTTCTTTCGGGCCCCGACAACCTTCCTGATGAGTTCAATGATAAGGAAGTAACACATAACCTGCAAAAGTCCAGCCACCTTATTCTTGGTACTGAGCTGGATATCGGCAAATTTATAACAGTAAATCTTGAGGGCTACTATAAATATTTTTCGCAGTTGACCAATCTCAACCGCAACAAGATCTTTGATGAAGGAAAGGCCCCCAATGAGCCACAATTGCTTACCAAGGACTTTATTATTGAAACGGGTGATGCCGAAGGAATTGATATGACATTTAAGTTTGATAATAATCACTTCTATATCTGGGCCGTGTATTCGCTCTCGTGGGTGAACAGGAACTATGAGGATATACAGGGTGAGCTTCAGCATTATTATCCGCACTTCGACCGCAGGCATAATGTGAACCTGCTTGGAGTTTACCGCTTTGGAGGTAAAATGGACTGGGAAGTGAGTGCACGCTGGAACTTTGGAACCGGTTTTCCGTTCACACAAACACAGGGGTATTATGAGTTAATTAACTTCGATGAAGGGATATATACCGACTATACCACGGCAAATGGCGAACTGGGTGTTCTCTATGCCGACCTTAATGCCGGAAGGTTGCCTACCTATCATCGCCTCGACCTGAACATTAAAAAGCGATTTTCTTTCAGCGAAAACACAATTTTTGAGATAGATGCCAGTGTTGTAAACGTATATAACCGGGAAAATATATTTTATGTCGACAGAATCACGAATGAAATCGTTTACCAGCTGCCAGTCATGCCAAGCCTGGGTGTCAGCCTTGCGTTTTAACTGTTTTGTAAGCTTAACCGATTAAAGAAATAGATCCCCTGTTTTAACTAATTCTTAACGAAAATGAAAACAAATTATGCATGCGTGCTGTTTTTGGCATCTGTTGTTATTTTACCCTCATGCAATGAAAAGAAAAATACAATGACCCCACCATCAGCAAAAAAAATCGCAAAGGAACTCAGCATACATGGCGATACCAGGACTGACAATTACTACTGGCTGAACGACCGTGAAAATGATGAGGTAATTGCTTATCTCGAAGCAGAAAATGCCTATACAGAGGCCATGATGAAGCATACTGAAGAACTGCAGTCGGCCTTGTATGACGAAATTGTAGGGAGGATCAAGCAAACAGACATGTCGGTGCCATACAAACGCAATGGATACTATTACTATACACGTTACGAGGAGGACAGGGAATACCCATTGTATTGCCGGAAAAAAGGCAGCCTTGAAGCAGAGGAAGAAATTATGCTTAATGTGAATGAAATGGCTGAGGGTTACAGCTTTTTCAATGTTTCAGGCCTTTCGGTCAGCCATAATAATAAGATCCTTGCCTACGGGGTTGACACCCTGAGCAGAAGGAAATATACCATTCATTTTAAAAACCTTGAAACAGGTGAAATATTTGACGATAAAATTTTGAATACCACCGGATCAGCAGCATGGGCTGCCGACAACAATACGGTTTTCTATACGAGGAAAGATGAGATAACCCTCCGTCCCGACCGGATTTTTAAACACATCCTGGGCGATGATCCTGAAAATGACCCAACCCTTTACACTGAGAAGGACGAAACATTCCGCTGTAGTGTATACCTTTCCAGGTCGATGAAATATATCATGATAGGATCTTTCAGTACTTTATCAACTGAGTACCGCTATATTGATGCTCACAATCCTGAAGGAGCAATTACTGTATTTCTGCCCAGGCAGAAGGACCATGAATATTTTATCAGCCATTACAACGACCGCTTTTATATCAGAACGAACCATGAAGCCCGGAATTTCAGATTGATGCAAACACCGGTGGAGGATACCCGCCTGGAAAAATGGAAAGAAGTGATCCCTCACCGCGACAATGTCCTCCTGGAAGACTATGAGGTGTTTACGGATTATCTTGCACTGCAGGAACGTGAAAATGGTCTTACCGGACTTCGGGTAATGAAACATAACGGTGAAGAGGATCATTATATCCGGTTTGAAGAGCAAACCTATGTGGTTTATCTTTCAACGAACCTTGATTTCGATACTGATGTTGTACGATACGGATATACTTCTTTAACCATACCGAATTCTGTCTACGACTACAATATGTCAAAGCGGGAAAGTGAATTGCTGAAGCGGCAGGAAGTCATTGGCGACTACAATCCCGATGATTATTACGCTGAAAGGTTGTTTGCCGAAGCCGCTGACGGTATAAAAGTACCGGTTTCACTTGTGTATAAAAAGGGGATTAAGCGAAATGGAAACAACCCAACTGTACTCTATGGTTATGGGTCGTACGGGGCCAGCATGGATCCCTATTTCAGTTCTGTCCGGCTAAGCCTTCTCGACAGGGGATTTATTTATGCCATAGCCCATATCCGGGGAGGAGAAGAAATGGGACGCCAGTGGTATGAAGACGGCAAACTTCTGAAAAAGAAGAACACTTTTACTGACTTTATCAGTTGCGCTGAATATTTAATCAGCGAAAAATATACCTCTCCGGATAAATTGTTTGCCCTGGGTGGCAGTGCAGGGGGCCTGTTGGTTGGTGCTGTAGTGAATATGCGACCCGAACTGTTTAAGGGTGCTATTGCTGCCGTGCCTTTTGTTGATGTGGTTACAACCATGCTTGATGAAAGTATTCCGCTAACCACCGGCGAATATGATGAATGGGGAAATCCCAACATAAAGGAATATTATGATTATATGCTCTCTTATTCCCCCTACGACAATGTAAAAGCTATGGATTATCCTTCATTACTGGTGACTACAGGCTTGCACGATTCGCAGGTTCAGTATTGGGAGCCGGCCAAATGGGTGGCAAAGCTGCGTGATATGAAAACCAACGATGAGCCGCTCTTTTTATGGGTAAATATGGATTATGGCCATGGAGGGGCATCCGGACGTTTTCAGCGGTATAAAGAGGTGGCGCTTGAATATGCTTTCATGATCGATCAGGCCGGCATTGATTTCTGATCAGGCCTTATTGGTTTCAAGCTTGAAACCTGCCCCATGCACATTCGTGATTGAAAGTGCCGGGTCGTTGCTGAGGTATTTTCGAAGTTTGGCAATGAACACATCCATGCTTCTTCCCAGAAAGTAGTCGTCGTCGCCCCACACCTCTTTTAAAAGAAACTCGCGTGTTACAAGCATATTTTTATTTTCGCAAAGAATTCCGAGCAGGGCTGTTTCCTTGCGCGTGAGAGTGCGAACGCCCTTAGGGCCGTTCAGGATCATGTTGGCTGGTTCAAAGGTATACTTCCCTAAGTCGTATTTTTTTGCCAGATTCCCTAATTTGGTACTTTTCTGGTGAATGCATCGGCGTAATATAGCTTCTATTCGCAAGCTAAGCTCTTCGGTACTAAATGGTTTCGTAATGTAATCATCACATCCTGACCGAAAACCTTTTATACGGTCTTCTTTTAGTGATTTTGCCGTAAGAAAGATGATCGGAACATTCTTGTCTTTTTCGCGTATCTCCTCAGCTAGTGTAAATCCATCCTTTTTGGGCATCATTACATCCAGTATACAGAGGTCATGTTTGTATTGTGAAAATGATGTAAGGCCGTCCTGGCCATTTGTGGCCAGAATGATCTTGTAATTCAGCATCTCAAGATAATCCTGCAATACCATGCTCAGATTGGGGTCGTCCTCTACCAATAGAATTGTTGCCATTTTTTATTGTTTTATAAAGTGTTGAATTCAATTATTATCGTTGTTCCTTTATTGAGTGCGCTTGTAAGGCTGATATGCCCGTTATGGGCATCAACCATCGTTTTAACATAGAACAGGCCGAGGCCAAATCCTTTTACGTCATGAATATTTCCCGTGGGCACGCGGAAAAGCTTTTTAAAGATATGCTTTTGATTTTCCGCGCTTATGCCTATACCATTATCGCTGACTGAGATGATAAGCTTTGCATTCCGGTTCGCCGTTCTGATTACGATCCGGGGTTCTTCAGGTGTATATTTCAGCGCATTGTCGACAAGATTGGCAATAATGTTTGAAATGTGTGTTTTGTCAGCATTGATATGATGTTCGTCGGCATTCAGCTCTGTAATGATCTGACCTCCCTTGTTCTGGGCCGTTACTGAAAAATGCCCAGCCATACGGCGAATGATCCTGTGCATATCAAGGTCTTTCTTTTTTAAGTCAAAACGGCCTCTTTCAAGTACCGAAAGTTGCAGCACTTGCTCAACCTGCTGTTGCAGGCGTGCATTCTCCTCAAAGATCACCCTGGCATAGCGTTTTGTTTTATAAGGAAATGTATTGATATTTTCTTTAAGCAACATTTCACTCGACAGAGAAATTGTTGCAATAGGAGTTTTAAATTCATGTGTCATGTTGTTGATGAAATCGGTTTTTATTTCCGAAAGCTTTTTCTGCCTGAACATCAGCCTGATGATCATATAAAAACTCAGGCTGAGGATGCTCAGGAATGCGAGCGAAAGAATGATCAGCAAGACCATTTCATTCAGCATTTTTCGTTCCTGCAATGGGAAGCAGACAGCCAGCATATAGGTATCGTCCTTATAAATGCAACTGAGCGATACCCTGTGCCCGCTAACGAGCAATGCAACTTCATGATCCTGGTAGGGACCCAGGGTAAATGTGCTGTCGCTGCTATTGTATACTCCGTAATGAAATGGGTCGGCGATGGTCATGCAGCTGAATTCAACCTGCATGAGGGAGTCGAGTAGTATTGGATCAATGATCTCATCAATATTGTTATTCTGCAGATAAGCAGTATCGCAAGGGGTGAGCATATATTTTGCCGAAGAATCGATCTGCGCATCAAGGATCTGGGTAGCAACGCTTTTTAAGGCAATTTTTACTCTCTGATCGAATTGCTGTTTACGGA
The DNA here is from genome assembly GCA_032250805.1 of Bacteroidales bacterium. GTDB lineage: Bacteria > Bacteroidota > Bacteroidia > Bacteroidales > B18-G4 > B18-G4. Next base: position 61,849 of record JAVVEM010000002.1, on the reverse strand, counting down.
TACTGAGTGTATCCTTCAGCCAGAAGATCTGGGTAAATAAAATGCCGGTCAGCGCAATGACTGCTATAACAGAAAAAATCCAACTTTTTTTTTATTCATCCTTTTCTATAAACATCTGACTGTCGTTTCTGTTCATTAACATAATTTTAACAGAGTTTAACAAGCTATTAACATGCCGGGTGCAATTATTGACGTAATTTAGCTGTCAGAAAATAATTGTTAACCAAATAATCTTATAAAAATTATGAAAAAGATAATCTTAGGTTTTACCCTCGTTTGTTTTGTGGCCTTTGGAACATTGAGTATCCAGTCGGCGGTTGCTTCTGTTGATAACATCGAAATGGTGAAGTTAACTCCCGATGATGACCCCGACAAGAACAAAAAGACTGACGGTAAAGATAAAAAAGATGCTAAAAGCTCTAAAGATGCTAAAAGCTCTAAAGGTGCTAAAGGCGAGTGCAAAGATGCATCAGCCAAATGTGAAACAAAAACAAGTTGCTGCCCATCAAAATCTGCTAAATGCGATGACAAAAAACCAGGTGGGGATAAAAAATAATTTTTTCATTAATTAATTTGGTTTTGACCCCTTGCGAGAGATCGTGAGGGGTTTTTTCATTTCAAGCATTTACTCTTTTGATTTACTGTCGATGATGATGGTAACCGGGCCGCTGTTTATCAGCTCAATATCCATCATGGCGCCAAATTCACCCGTAGCAATTTCTTTACCGCTCTCCTTTGCGAGTCCATCTACAAAGCTTTCATAGAGAGGGATCGCAACTTCGGGGCGGGATGCTTTGATATATGAGGGCCGGTTGCCTTTTTTGGTGCTGGCATGAAGCGTAAACTGGCTTACCACCATGAGCTCCCCATTTACATCTTTCACCGATAGGTTCATTACACCATCAGCATCCGGAAATATTCTTAGTCCGGATATTTTTTTGCATAACCAGTTGATGTCCTCAATTGTATCGGCGTCTTCAATGCCGAGAAGGATCATCAAGCCTTTGTTGATGCTGCTCCTGACCTCCCCTGAAATGCTCACTGATGCCTTGCTTACCCTTTGTATAACAACCCGCATTGAATGTTTTTTTACTTTGCCATACAAACTTAGTAAATTCTTAGCTTTGCATTGGGAGTGCAAACCTGTTCATTTCATGATTTATGACACGACTGAGCGTAAATATTAATAAGATCGCCACGCTGCGCAATGCCCGTGGGGGCAATATTCCTGATGTGGTTAAAGCTGCCATCGACTGCGAAAGATTTGGTGCACAAGGCATTACTGTTCATCCCCGACCCGATGAACGGCACATCCGTTATCAGGATGTATATGACCTGAAACCTGTCGTAAAAACAGAATTCAATATCGAAGGTTATCCGAATGAGCAATTTGTCAGGCTTGTTACAGAAGTTAAGCCTGCACAGGTTACACTTGTACCCGACCCTCCTGGAGTATTGACTTCCAATGCGGGCTGGGATACAGTTAAAAATAACTCATTTCTTACCGAAGTGATCGCCGAATTTAAATCGCACGGCATACGTGTATCCGTTTTTATTGAAACCGATACCCTTATGATCGAAAATGCTGCAAAAACCGGGGCCGACAGGGTTGAACTCTATACCGAAGCATACGCGGCCAGTTTTGCCAAAGGCAGGGAACAGGCAGTGAAACCCTTTGTCGATGCCGCTGAAGTAGCTTATCATTCAGGGCTGGGTTTAAATGCCGGTCATGACCTGAACCTCGATAACCTTCGTTATTTTTCTGAGAAAGTACCCCGCCTGCTTGAAGTATCTATCGGCCATGCCCTGATCAGTGATGCCCTATATTACGGCCTGGAAAATACAATTCAAATGTATCTGCGGCGATTAATGCCGGATGAATAGCTGGAAACGGCAACAGGCTGTACATATTTATAAATGGGAGGATATAATGATCTCGTGCCGACATATCCGGGATTTGAAGCATTCAAATTATTATTTTTGCACTTATGAAACTCCATTACAAAAAATATGGCGAAGGAAAACCGTTTATCATCCTGCACGGGATATTCGGAATTTCCGACAATTGGGTGACTTTCGGCAGGCAGATTGCTGAGCTTGGTTATAAAGTATTTATACCCGACCAGCGTAACCATGGTAAGTCGCCGCATCATTATGCATTTAATTATTATGCCCTTAACGAGGATCTGCTGGAGTTTATCGAACAGCAGGGATTGGAAAACCCGGTTATCCTTGGGCATTCAATGGGCGGGAAGGTGTCTATGCGCTATACCCTCGAAAACCCTGAGGCTGTCAGCGCGCTCATCGTTGTTGATACCAGCATGCGCACTTATGTGTCGCATACCCACCACAGGGCTCTGATCGATGCCATGCGATCAGTCGATTTCAGTAAGATGGAGTCGAGAAAAGATGTAGAAAAACATCTTTTGGAAACGATCTCCAGCAGACGGATCGTAAAATTCCTGTCAAAGAACCTTTACAGGAAAGAAAAGGATTTGCTCGACTGGAGGATCAACCTCGAAGCCCTTGATCTTAACCTGGATTCGATGTATGATGGTGTTTTTTACTCAACAGTGTTCAACAAGCCTGCCTTATTTGTACGCGGTGGTGATTCTGATTACATCATCGAAGAAGACATTCCTGTGATGCGAAAAAACTTTCCCAATATGGAGATTGTCACCATTGAGAAAGGTACTCATTGGGTCCATGCCGATGACCCGGAAACATTTTTTAAGCATGTGAGCGAATTCCTTCAGAAGATAAGATCATGAATCAGGGCAGGCCGGTAAATATGGCTGACTACAGCTATGAGCTTCCGCATGGCATGATTGCGGAACATCCTGCGGTGCAGAGAGACCATTCGCGTTTGTTGATCATGAATGATGATGGTATTTCCGACGACCGCTTTTATAATTTACATAAACATTTACCGGATGGAGGTCTGATGGTATTCAATAATACCAGGGTGATCAGGGCCAGGCTGGTATTCAGAAAGGATACCGGCGCGCGTATCGAGGTATTTTGCCTTGAACCACTTGAGCCCTCACCCGAAATCAACACTGCCTTTGAATCAACCTCAGCTGTTGTGTGGAAATGCCTGGTTGGGAATGCCAGGAAATGGCGCTCGGGTAGGCTGACAATGGATCTGGGTGGTGACCGTGGACACTTATTCGCTGAAAGAACAGGCGATTTGGATGGTGCATTCGCGGTCAGGTTTTCGTGGGATATTCATGGTAAAAGTTTTGCGGAGGTGATTGATGAGGCTGGTAAAGTACCGCTTCCCCCATATATCGAACGCGAAGCAGAAGCAGAAGATGTTGAGCGCTATCAAACGATCTATGCCCGTCATCATGGTTCTGTAGCCGCCCCGACGGCGGGCCTGCACTTCACCCCTGAAGTATTCGATTCGTTGAAAGAAAAGAATATTGGTTTCGAAAATGTTACCCTGCATGTTGGCGCCGGCACGTTCAGGCCTGTATCGCATCCCGACATACGTGATCATAAAATGCATACCGAGCAGATTGTGATCAGCCAGGATTTCATCAGGGCAATATTGAACAACAACGGCCACTTAACTGCCGTTGGAACAACATCTTTGCGCACAATAGAAAGTCTCTACTGGTTCGGGGTATTGCTTGAAGGAGATGAGAATGCAGCTTTTTCGGTTTCGCAATGGGCGCCCTACAAGCCAATGACGCCAACCATCAGCAGTGAAAAAGCCCTGGGCAACATTCTTCACCATATGCAGGGATCAGGCAGGGAAGTAATTTCCGGTGATACCAGCCTGATCATTATACCCGGATACAGTTTTTGGATTGCCGACATTCTTATCACAAATTTTCATATGCCCCGGAGCACACTCTTGCTGCTCGTTGCCGCTTTTGCAGGCGAAAAGTGGCAGGATGCATATGCGTATGCCCTCGAAAATCATTTCAGATTCTTAAGCTATGGCGACAGTTGCCTTTTCTTCAGGCAGGATCAGAATGTGTAGTTCAGATAATAACGTACAGATCTGAACATGTTCAGTGGCTTTTCCATATCACAGATCATTTCTTCCCGGCTATAGGCCGATGGATTGAACTGCCCGCTGCTCTGTTTCTCCAGGCCTTCAAGCTGGTCAAGGCATACATAGCAGCGCGAAATGCCAAGCACGAGCTTATGCAGGTATCTACGGATATTTGTTCGCGGAAAGCTGGTTTGCTCAAAAAGTGACAGGGTTTTGTTCATTTGTTCTTTGAATACCTCCCTTACCTTACTGATATTTTCACATGCGGTGACAAGTGTTTTGATATTCTGTGGCGCATCTTTCCATACATCGAAAATGTCGTTACCGAGTTGCATCAGGCCTCCTGCAGTAAATAAAGCCTCTTCTTCTGTATCCGATAATTTATTTTCGAAAACACTTCTGTAAAACAGGAGGGAATGGCCACCTTTACTGAAAGTGATCGTCCTGATCTGATCCAAAGTGATGTCATTCCTCATCTGCGCCTGACTTTCAACCTGAGCATCAAAAACCTGCCTGAAAGTAAGCGCGAAAGATTGCTTGTTGTCTATATTCTTATGAACCTTGCTGAGGAAGTCAACAAACAGGCGTTCCAACGAGGATTGTGCATGATAAACTTCGGGGTTATTCATCATTTTCAGGATGTCGTCCCTGTCGGGATTTGTCTTATCAAAAAAATCGTCAAAAAGTCCTGTTAAGGCTCCCTGGTAAGTATTGGCAAGCCTTTCCTTTTCGCTCATTGCTCTTCCCCTCAGCGTGCAGAAACCTTCACCAACAATGGCCGGCACTCCAAAACCATAATATCCTCTTATCTTCCGGAAGTCTTCCTCGTCGAGGCTTCCATCGTTGTTATTCATTGCTTTCTGGATGTCGGGTTCCAGCACATTGCGCACATAGCGCTTTTGTTTTTTAACATCCGATATCAGGGCCCGCCAGGTGGGCATAAGCATTATTAAATTTTCCGGATTCATGTCTGGCCAATAACTGTCAAATAATTAGTTGCTGCTTAAGTTTCCCGGTTTGTCTGACAACTGCCAGCCATCACCCGGCTTTCGGCATCTGTTTTTCAATACAAACTTAATTAATTTGCAGGATTTATTACTTTTGGGCATTAAATGCGATTAGCGGTACATGAGCGAATTCAATACGACAAAGAAAAAGGGTTCTCCTGACCCATCAAAAGAAAAGGAGATGTCGTTCTGGGAGCACCTCGATGAGTTGCGCTGGCACCTCGTCAGGTCAATTGTGGCAGTACTTATTCTTGCTATTGTTGCATTTATTTTTAAGGATTTTATCTTCGACAGGATCATCCTTGCCCCTATACGGCCGGATTTTCTAACCACGCGACTGCTTTGTGCATTCTCTGAATTTGTGGGTGTGGCAGCGCTTTGTCTTGACAACTCAAAGCTTGAGATCATTAACATCAGGATGTCGGGGCAGTTCCTTACTCACATGTATATTTCGATTATGTCGGGAGTTATCCTTGCCTTTCCGTATATTTTGCATGAGATATGGAGATTTATTGAGCCTGCCCTGAAGCAGAATGAACGTAAATATTCAGGGGGAGCTGTTTTTGTGTGTTCTGTGCTCTTCTTATTTGGTGTTTTATTCAGTTATTTTCTGATCGTTCCTCTAACCATCAACTTTCTTGGAACATACCAGGTAAGTGAGGCGGTTGCGAATAATGTGTCGTTAAGTTCATATATCAGCACAGTTGTTTCGGTATCTCTATCTGTCGGAATCGTTTTCGAATTGCCTGTCTTTGTATTCTTTCTTACACGCCTTGGCGTTTTAACACCTGAATTTCTGAAGAAGAACAGAAAATATACCATTGTCCTCTTGCTGGTACTTTCGGCCATCATTACACCTCCCGACGTATTCAGCCAGATCATGGTAGTAATCCCTCTGATGGGGCTTTATGAACTCAGTATTGTTATTGCAAAAAAGGTGCACCGGAGGCGGGCAGAAGAACTGGCAGGATAGGCATTATCCTCTTTGGTCTGGTCAATCACGCTATCCATATCAAACCGGATGGCCATTTCAGTGCAATGGATGGTGAACATTGCATTTATTCTTTTTTATCCTCATCTTTCGGTTCTGATCCGACCTTGCAGCAATTGTTATAGATACAAACTGCAAAGAGTGCGAAGGCAATTACCAGGATAATGATAATAATGTTATGATACATTCTGGTGGAAATGTCGGCGCAGCAACCCAGGTATCCTGCAACGATAATAAAGATATATCCCAGGAAGCCGAAAGCACCAAAAAGTAAAGCAAAATTAGCCAAAATATGTTTTTTTCTCATCCTGATGAGGTATTAGTTTGTATCAAATTTACATTATTTATATTAATCTTCAGCTTCAGCATCCTCCTTCGGTTACAGATTGTTTTTTCCGGCGTGTCGGGATAACTGCTTCTGGCTGGTCTCCTCCGGTCATATCAGAAGGCTCCCTGCTTCCGAGTGTTTCCATGATGCCATAGAAATCATATGCAGGTTCTTCAACAAGATATTCAGGAACCTCAGGCATGTCGTAAAAGTCAAGAGGGCCGGTTGTAAAGTAATGATACCCGCCCATGAGAACTTTAATGTTATCGTATCCCATTTGTTTCAGGATCATCCAGGGCCCATTGGCTTCGAGCTGATCCTGACCATAAAATATCACTGTTAATGAGTCTGATGCATATTGATCGAACATTTGCAGATTCCTGCTGTCAAGCAAACTGTTTGACGGAATATTTACAGCTCCCGAAATATGACCTTTAATGTATTCATAGGGATTGCGAAGGTCGACAAGGACATATGATGAATCGCCATATTCGACAATACCCACCAGGTCTTCAGGAAAAAACTCATACTCTCCTGCGACCAGTTGCTCTAAGGCTTCATCGGTAGTGATCGCATATTCGAGGCCGGGTCTGTTTATCGTAAGCAATCCGATAACAATCACAAGGATAAATGTGATAACGAATGCGACCATTGATCTGTTTGGGTGTTTAAATTCCATGGCAATTAATTTTTTCAAGTTTAGCAACCTCCTTCAACAGTTTGTGTTTTGGCTTTTCGCCTGACCATAACCGGTTCTGCATCGATTTCCTGCTCAATGGGTGCTGCTCCTCCTGTAAAATATATAGATGCACCTTTTCGGAAATCATAAAGGTCAATTTCTTCGCCTGGAGCAGTTTCGGGTGGCCTTTCGGGTTGGATAATGGTTTCAAACCAGCGGTTCAATCCCCCTTTCATCACATGTATATTTTCTTTTTGTTCTCTTTTGAGAAGGATCCATGCCTGGTCGGCACGAATATCGCTGTTGGAGAAAAGAATGATCTTTGATCCTTCAAAAGCCAGTGAGTCGATCCAGTTATAGGAAAGGATCTCTTCGAGTGGAATGCTGTGTGCACCCGGTATTGAATAATCGAGGTAGTCGTACATATCGCGTACATCTACCAGCAGGATCGTTGGGTCCTTATCAATGATCATTTCTGCCACCTTATCGGTAGAGATAAAGCGGGAAGGATTTTTAAGGTCATTAAGCACTTCCCTTGGTGAAGCCTCTTCGTGGTGTTCACGATCAGGCAGGATCACCAGGCCAAGCCCGAGCAATAAAAGGAATACGGCCAGTGTATAATACGCTTTATTCATGGTAGTATGATTAATATTCTACTTTTTTAACTTTATTTTGTATGAGACGGGCAATGATGAAAGCCACCAGGGCAACAATGATCAGCAACAACATAAAGGTTCCCGACGACATATTCAGGAAGTCATACACTTTGACCGGCCCCATATAATTTCCTTCGTATAATCCTTGCAGCAGGGGAAATGCTTCGGAAAACATAAGGATGCCAATAAACATGCCTGCCGTAAACACCAAGGCATCGATTTTGCCGATGGCAACACCACACATGCTGGTGCCGGGACAATATCCGCCACTGATAAACCCCAGGCCCATGATCACACCTCCAACAAGTGTTGCATAAAGGTAAGTTTCGTTAATGTAGATCATGCTCATGTCGATCCATCCCATGTACCCGAAGTACAAAAGGCCGATACCTGCGGTGAGGGCTGCTGTAAAAAATACACGCAATACAGTAAAATCGTAACCGTAAAATACGCCGGCAAGCTTTCTTGATGAGCTGAATCCTGCCGATTCGAGCACATATCCGAAGGCCATTCCAATAATCAGGGCAATTACAAGATCCCAGCCTTGTCCGATCACGCCCATGGGTAATAATGGTCCTGTCATATCTTTAATATTTTATATTTAAATCCAGAATTTTCTAAAAAAATATGCAAACAAGTATCCTCCGCCGAATATTGTAAGCAGGGATATAAACCCGGCAAGCGAAAGTGATGCCATGCCACTGAGCGCGGCTCCGCTTGTACATCCCCTTCCAAGCTGCGAACCAATGCCAAACAATAAGCCTCCGAGTCCGGCCATAAGCAAACGTGTATTTGATGTTATTTTTGGCGAGTGTTCCACCTTTAGCTTCAATCTGCCTGCCAGGGCACCCGAAAAGAAGGCCCCGGCCAGAACACCCAGGATCTCAAAAACCAACCAGGTGTTCATGGGGTGATCGTCATCACTAAAAAACTTACTGTAGTAAAGCGATTTGTCGGCATGTGCATACGAAACGGATTTTACCGCAGTAACTACTGTGGATTTGATCGCACCACTGGCACCGAGTCCCCGGCCGGTAATGTAAAAGGTGGCCAGCAATACGATGCCAAGCAGAAATCCACTTAAATAAGGATTTGCATATTGTCTGCTTCTGTCAGTCGTCTTTGGTGTTGTCATATCATTTATCTGTTATATGCGCGAATTAAATTAATAAAGATACCTTGTAAGCTGTCCGGCCTCCACCATGATAAACCTGAAAACCAGTCCGCCAAATAATATCAGAATGGCGGGCAGCGCTACAGGGATCTTATAGCCCCTGAGTTCCATTATCTCCAGAATGGCAGGGAAGATCAATCCCAGGATAACAACGAAAACCCAGAACGAAACGGTGAATTGTCCGCCAAGGAAGAGTTCTGCTGCCTCTATCTGCACAGCCGTACTGGCAAGGAAACCCATAAAAAGGTGGGTAATGAAAAAGAGTTCCACGATAATCAGCACAAGGTCGATCATGCTCATAATCTTCCGCTCATTGTGGCTCTTCGACATCCACATGATCACTGCCGCCCCTGTCGACATTCCTGAAACCAGGAACAGTGGCCCGAGAATGGATGTATTCCATAAAGGCCTGGCATTAAAGGCCGATAAGAGTATACCTGTGTATATTCCCAGAATGACCGACAGGCCCAGCAATATCCAGGCAAGGGCTTTCCTGTATTTAACCACCAGGGCTTCCAACTCATCAAGGATTTTGAATTTCCACTGCCAGTCGGGAATGGCTTCCTTGATATAACTTGCAGCCCATACCATGGAAAGCGGAGTGATGAACATGAGCACCCATGCGCCCCACGACATTGGCGATTCAAGCCTTACCGTGGTATACAGTCGCCAGAAATACAATTGATGTTTGAGGTCGAAGAAAAGTGCCATCAGTCCTGCAACCAATGCAATGGGCACAATAAATGTGGCCCACTTCACTGCGGTGGGCATTTCTTTTTCACGCCCCATGATGGTATACAAGGCTGCGAAGAATAAAATGCCTGCAGCCAGCCCTCCAAGAAACAGGTAAAGCGGGATATGCCAGTGCCAGATGTTCAGGTACGGGTCAATGTTGGGATTCAGCCTTCCGCTAACGATCAATTCTTCTTTCATATTGAATATGCTTGTGTTGGTTAAATCATATAAAAAATCTGCGGTTTGGTCCCTGCTTCGGGAGCCAGCGCTTTGTATTTCCGGTTTTTCAGGGCTTTCGATACATCGCTTTCAGGATCGTCGAGATCACCAAAATACATACATTTTGTGGGGCATACAGCAACACAGGCGGGCTGTTCGCCTTTCACCACACGATGATGGCAGAATGTGCACTTGTCGACATAACCTTCGGGATGCGAATAGCGTGCATCGTATGGGCATGACTGTATGCAGGCACCGCAGCCGATGCATTCGTAGCCCGTAACCAGCACAATGCCGCCCTCAACGATATGGCTGGCACCCGTAGGGCAGCATCTTACACAGGGCGCATTGTCGCAATGGTTACATCGCTCGGTCCTTAATTCAATTTCAACATTGGGATAAGCGCCTGCAACCGTTTCCGTGACCCAGTCGCGGCTATAGCCTATGGGAACATTATTTTCAGTTTGGCAGGCAACAACGCAGTCACTGCAACCAACGCATTTCCTGGTGTCTATTGCCATTGCATATCTCATGATACTTCCTCCTGTTAATATTCAGTTTGTTAATGTTAAGCCTCGTGGGGGTTTTCGGTCAGGAAGGTAACAAAGTTGCTTCTCATTCCTGTTCCTCCCATAATCGGATCGATCTTTACGTTGGTGATCAGGTATGAGTCGGCGGCGCCTTTGCCAAAGGCCTGGCTGAGCCTGTTTTCCTTATGCCCGAACCCGTGAACCATATATATCGAGTCCCAGCGGATCCGCTCGGTTACCCTTACCTGTATAGGGAAGTCGGATACAATCCCATCCTGATTTTTCAGCCAGATATATTGTTTGTTCTTGAGACGCCACAAACCTGCAACTTTTGGATTTATCCAGCAACTGTTTTCCTCCATCAGGTCGGTAAGGTTGGGGTTGTTTGCAGTACGGCTGAAAGTATGCATGGGAGCCCGTCCGTAGATCAGCCGGTAATAGCCCTGCGGGGGTTCCTCATGCGGTGTGTAAACCGGCATCGGGTCGAAGCCTTCTGCCTGCAGTTCGGTGGAATAGAGTTCGATTTTCCCGGTATTGGTGTTAAATGAGTAATCTTCGCCCGGGAGCAGGTATAATCCACCTGATTTCCGGTCGAACTTCTTAATACCGGTCTTTTTCATTTCTTCGAGCGAAGACCCGACTTTTTTAAGTTGCCAGTCGAGCACTTCTGTGTAATGCTCATAGTTAAAGTATTCACCAAGCCCGAGCTTTTCGCCAAGTTTTTTGGCCATCCACCATGCGGGCTTTGAGTCGCCCAGGGGTTCGGCAGCAGGCATCCTGAGCGCCAGGTATGGTTCCCTGTGCGGGCTTGTGCGGATGTCGTCGTAACGCTCCAGATAGGTGCATTCAGGAAGGATCACGTCGGCATATCCGGTGATCTCCATCGGCATTGTGTCTACAACCACAAGCAGGTCGAGCGCCTGCATGGCTTCTGTGAGCCTGTTCTTGTCGGGCATGGTTAACGGAAGGTTGGTGCCGGATACCAGCCAGCCATGGATGCGGTGCTTATTGTCATCGTCAGGGATTGACGCATCAATGAGCGCATTTGACACTGCCAGGCCGGCAAGCGGATACCTGCCGTTCATGGTCTCCCTCCACGACCAGTTTGGTTTGGGATAGGGGGGATGAGGATAGTTTGGAAGCTTCATGCTTTCCTTAAAGTAAAAACCGCCCCTGCGCCCCCACGAGCCAAGCAATGCGTTAAGAATGGCAATGGCCCTGGAACGTTGCGTGTCATCGCCGTACCAGGTGACATGGCGCCCGGGATGAATGATGGCGGCAGGAGCTGCTTTGGCCATCTCCCGTGCGGTTTTTCTGATCACATCGGGCTTTATCGTTGTAATGCCATACGCCCATTCCGGGGTCATATCCTTCACATGCTCCCTGAGCAGGTCTAAACCATATGAATAGCGTTCGATATAATCTTTATCGTAAAGTTCTTCATAGATCAACACATGGATCCATGCCAGCAACAGCGCCATGTCGGTGGCAGGCTTGATCGGGAGCCAGTATTTCGATTTGCTTGCCGCAGTTGAGAACCTGGGGTCGACGGTAATGATCGAAGCTCCCTTGTCGATGGCATCCGACATCTCCTGCACCTGGCCGTTATGCATGTTCTCGCCCAGGTGTGAGCCGATCAGGACGAGGCATCTTGTGTCGCGGATATCGGTAGGCTCGGGCGATCCAACGCCTGAACCAAAAGTCGCAGTAAAGCCAACTTCGCGCGGGCCACGGCATTGTGCGTATGATGGAGCAACGATATTCGTTGATCCGTATGCCTTCAGCATATGACCAAAATGCTGACCCGATGAGCCGTGATTGAACAGGGCCATGGATTCAGCACCATATTTGCTTTTGATCTCAATCATCTTTGCGGCAATAAGACCAAACGCTTCATCCCAGCTTGCCCGGCGAAAAGTCTGATTGCCGGGCTCACCCTCCCTGATCAATGGCGTGGTTAAGCGGTCTTTGTCGTAATACATCCCTATGCCACCCGTGCCACGAGGACAAAGCCTTCCGTTACAATGCGGATCTTCTTCATGCCCCAGTATCTTTATAATCCTGCCATCTTCATCAGTATAGGTCCACCCTGCGCACTTCCAAAAACATACTTCACAATATGTGGGAAATCTTCTCAATCCTTTCTGCGGATCAGAATCCTTGCTGATAAGGTCCTGCGGAACCGCAGCCTTTAAAATATTAAAGGCCGGTGCACTCATCGCAAGTCCGCCAAGTCCAAGGGCTGAAACTTTTATGAAATCTCTCCTGTTTGCCATTATAAAATGTTGCTAAGAATTTATAGATATCGATCTTATATATGTATAATATATCATATAAAACCTATGCAAAAATATTAATTATTCGTGCTTGAATGGCAGTCTGATCATTTGTAATAATTGTTCATAAGTATCTGCATATCAAAAATATAGATGTATGCATATTAATATATAAGATTTTAAAGTACAGATTATCAGTCAAATACGCATTAATTTAGAAAGATATTTAAATAATTTAATAAAGTTGTAAGTGATTGTTAATCAGCTTTGATAATTATTAACAATCAGGAATTTAGAGCCATTATAAATAGGGGCCGGATGAGGGCTTTTTAGATGTCTGTTTTATATTTACATTTGGTGTGAGAAAATAATAGCACGATTGCGGTTGAAAACGAACTCAGGACATAAATCGGGTAAACTCACCCGAAGAGGATTTTTTCATATTCTTGTTGCCTTGCTGGCTTCGCCGGCCATATTATGGTGGTTCATGGTTGGCCGGCGTGATATGAAAATGAGTGCCCGGCAACAAAGCCTGATCATTGGCAAAGCCATTCCTCCGGGAGTTAGCTTTATTGATTTTGCTATTGTGATCAATAATGAGGATGGCGTATCGGCCTTTGAAGCAAAATGTACACACCTGGGTTGCCGGATAAGCAAAATTGAAGGTGACCAGCTTGTATGCCCCTGTCATGGATCACGCTACAACTTATCGGGAAAGCCTGTGAAAGGTCCGGCAGTTAAAAAACTGAAAAAACTTAAGATAGTTCATGATCCCCGTTCGGGTGAATATATTATACATAAGAACGAATAATGGCTGCAAAAACTAAATATCAGCCACGTTTGCCGTTTAAAATGTTGATCGATACATTCGGTGGCATTGCGGTCTCATCTCTGCTCATTTGTGTGATCTCAGGCATCGTGCTTGCCGTGCCTTACGATGTGAATGATCCCTATGCTTCGATCTCCGGTTTTATTCTTTCAAACCCGGGAGCAATTATAGCACGGAATCTGCATTACTGGAGTGCCCAGTTTTTTCTTGTCTTCAGCTTTCTGCATATCTGGGATCATTTTATCCTGGGCAGTGAAAAGGGTATTGGCCCGGGGATTTGGTTTCGCCTCCTCGTGTCTGTATTTGTTATCCTGTATGCCATGCTTTCGGGATTTATCCTTAAGGGCGATGCCGATAGCATGCAGGCACTGATGATCTTCGGGGCGCTTATCGAAGAGATCCCGCTGCTGGGGAAATATATTGCCAGGGTATTGCTTGGCGGTGGCGACAACATGGTTCTGCTGTATGTAAACCATATTGCCCTGGCCACCATTTTTATCTACCTCATTTTATTTGAGCACGCGCGGCTGATATGGGGCAAAACCATTACGTTTATCGTTACCGGATTGCTTTTGATGGTATTTGCGCTGCTGTTTCAGGCACCCCTGCACGATATGCAGTCGGGCCTTGTAAAAGGCCCCTGGTACTTTCTGGGTTTACAGGAAATGCTGCACTGGATGGGCACTCCGGCCTGGATATGGCTGATTGCTTTGTTGACCGGCATACCCTTATTGCTTCTTCCCTATATTAAAAGTAGCTATGCACGTACGCTTAAGTATTTTCTTTTTATCCTCATTTTGTTCTATGCAGTGCTGACTATCATCGGGTATTTTTTTCGCGGCGAAGAGTGGCAATGGCAATCGCCGCTTAATGCTGCGGGCTTGCACATGCCCTTCAAACCCGTACCGATGATCCCCGGAGCCTACAATGATTTTCCTGTAGAAGCCTCCGCCTGGCGACGTGCCGAATCATGCCTGCTCTGTCACACAGGGATGACCGGCTTTTCACCCTCGCACGATCCTGCCGCTATTGGTTGCGCCGTTTGTCATCGCGGAAACCCCTTCAGTCCCGATAAGGAGCAGGCACATGCAGGCATGATTGCTGTTCCGGGAAATCTCAAAGATGCGGCACGCAGTTGCGGAACGGCAAACTGCCACCCTGATATCACCGGCAGGATCAACACCGGCCTTATGGCTACCATGAGCGGAATCATTTCTGTCGACCGCTTTGTGTTCAGTGAGCTCTCTCATCCTGATGGATTTTTTAAGGTGTCGGATATCGCTCACAGCCCGGCCGATGAACATTTGCGAAACCTATGTTCGCGCTGCCACCTGGGAAATCCCAAAGATATTCCAGGTCCGGTCAGCGAGGAATCAAGGGGAGGTGGTTGCAACGCCTGCCATCTTAACTACAGTGACGATGCTGCCCGGGAACTTAAAATGTATTTTGGGACGATCATGCCTGATTCGTCGCTGTGGTCCGCGCATCCTTCCCTCGACCTGAATATAGGGAATGAGCATTGTTTTGGTTGCCATAGCCGGTCGGGAAGGATCTCCACATCCTTTGAAGGATGGCATGAAACCCTTTTTAAAAAGGAAGAAGTTGATCCGGGTGCCGATACGATCCGCCTGCTCGAAGATGGAAGGGTGTTTAAATATGCTACTGCCGACGTGCACCACACTGCCGGTCTGCAGTGCATTGATTGCCACGACTCCTTTGAGCTGATGGGCGATGGCAACTATTACATGCATGAAGAAGACCAGGTCATGATCAGTTGCGGGGATTGTCATTTTTATCGTATGCCGGATATTAAGCATGAAGGGGATCTGGATGCTGAAACATTGAAAATACTTCAGCTTAAAGGGCTTGATCCTGCCGGTGTTTCGTTTCTTCCCCTGGGAAATACAGGCCGGTTGATCTGGAATACAAGGATCAGTGAAATTGGTTTGCCTGAGATGATAGGCAAGCAAAGCGGCAAACATCATCCGCTCAATCCTCCGGCCGGAATATGTACGCGAGGCCGGGCACATGATGCTTTGTCATGCCAGTCGTGCCATACGGCATGGGTTCCACAATGCCTGGGTTGTCATAATACATATGATCCTAAAGCAGCAGGGTATGATATGGTCGACAATGAGCAGCAGCAGGGAAGCTGGGTCGAATATGTTGGTTTGTACCTGGCGGGAAGGCCTGCATTGGGGGTGGTGGAGGGCGAAAAGCGGAAGATCCACACCTTTACGCCCGGAATGATCCTGAGCATCGACAAAACGGGTTTCGACGAAAAGGCTCACAATCCCCATGTTTTTCGCCGGCTATATGCACCTGTGTCGGCACATACAACCAATGCCGAAGGCCGTAGCTGCCGGTCGTGCCATAACGAATCTTTTGCCCTGGGCTACGGCCATGGGAAGCTTGAATATATTATTGAGGCCGGCAAGGGCCGTTGGGATTTTACGCCGCGATTTGCTGCAAATAAACTTGATGGATTACCTGAAGATGCATGGCTGCCATTCCTTGGAGAAGCTGTTTACCCTCATTCAACCCGGACAAATACCCGCCCTTTCAGCATCGAAGAGCAAAAAAGGATACTGCTTGCCGGCACTTGCCTTGAATGTCATGCAGAGGATTCGGAAATGATACTTTCGACACTCAAGGATTTTGATGCGGTGATCGCAGGCCGGTCGAAACAGTGTATTTTACCCGAAGGATGGTATTGAGGCAAACGAATTGTTTTTTTTGTAAGCATTTTACAGGTCAACAGCAGTTCACTCATTTTGATACTTCCATGAACTGCCATCAAAACGGATACGCTCTGCATGCAGATCATAATCATGCCCGTTAAAAACGATAAGCAGATCAGCCAGGGGCAGGCGCTGAACAAAGCCTTTCTTATCGGGCCTGCCATCGTTTCTGTTGATCATAATGAACAGCGAAGGGTTGATGATGTCGCGTAATCCGCCCGATTCGCAGACAACAGGACCTTTGACCGGGATCAGCTTTCTGAACGTTTCAAATGCTTCAGGAAGATGTTCGTCGGTGGCTTCTATATAATACACTTCATGTGCTCCGGCTTCGAGCATACGTGCGCTGTCTTTTCTGTTCCCCTTTATGATTTCTTTCGCGAGGATATAATGATCGGTTTTTAGCAGCAATCCGTTGGGATTTGATCCCGGATGCAGATGTGGCGATACTTTTATGGCAGTGATCTTTTGTTGTTGGGCAGTTTGACGGATTAGCCGTGTGATGAACCCGGTCTTGCCCGAATCGCGTCCGTTGCCGGATACGATCAGAAAATTCGGTAGCGGCTCAGGATCTCTCATTTTTTCGTTCCAGGTAGGTTTCGGCAAGGCGGAGGTCGGCTTTCGTATTGATATTATGGAACAGCATAGGGTGATTGAAGGTGGCCTTTTCAGGCATTAAAAGCGGGGTGAACGGTATGCGGAGAAAAAGGTCGGGGAGTTTAAAATTGCCATTCCTGAAAAATGCTTCCATGTGCACAACAATTTGTTTGTTGTAATAGGCGCAAAGCGGCTCATAGTGATCCATTCCAAACCAGGGTGCAGCGGCGAGCCCTTCTGCTTTATTGTTGATCATGTACCTGATAAAGTCAGGCCCTGCAAAGGGTGTATCGACACTGATCACGATATTATGTTCTGTTGTTGATGCTTTAAGGCAGGCATGGATCCCTGCCATAGGGCCTTTGCCTTCATAGATATCGGCGATAATATCGTAGCCATATGCTGCGCATTGTGATGTATTTGAACTGATCAGAATATGATCGCAAACCGCTTCAAGATTTTCTATTACATATTCGATCATGGGCCTGCCCATGAGATTTGCCATGCCTTTGTTTAGTCCCAGGCGGATGCCCTTGCCTCCGGCCAGGATGATGCCTGTTAGTTCATTATTGATCGAATTATTCATCCGGCAGCAAAGATAAGGCTTAAAATTTAAATCTTATCTGCCACATGCCCTGTCTGCATCTCCAGGACATAAATAAAAAACCCCGCCCTGAGACGAGGTTTTTTTAATTCATCTGTAATGAACACGTTTTATTCCGAAGAATAAAAAATCTTACTTCTCCATGGGATTGCCCAGGGCTTTCCACTCGTTGTAAGCCCCATCGTAAACCTTCACATTCGGATAGCCAAGGATGTCGTGCAGCGCGATATATGAAACGGCTGCACGAACGCTGGTTATGCAATAAAGGATCACATTTTTATCGGCAGTAATGCCATGTTTGGCAGCGATGGCCCTGATCTGGTCGGCCGGTTTAAAAGCTCCCTTATCATCAACAAATTCCTTATAATCAATATTGATGGCTCCCTTGATATGGCCAGCACTTTCGGGTTTTTCAGAAGTGCCGCTGTATTCGGCTGCTTCTCTCGCATCCACCAGGATACAATTGCCGCTGCATGCTTTTACATCTGCTGCATTTGCTATGATCGCATTGTTTACTTTTGGCGTGAAAGTGGCTGCGCTTGTATTTGATTTATTCCTTGTAATCGGAACACGTGCTACCTTCCACACGTCCATGTCTTTGTGCAGGATGCGTACATTTTCAGCACCCAGATATTTGAGGACCCAGTAAACGCGGCTCGAATATTTGTTCGACCCGTCGTCGTAAATAACGATATTGCTCGTATTGCTTACACCTTTTGCGCCGAAATAGGCGGCCAGTTCACCGGCTGATTTTATCAGCCCTTCGATCTCCCCTTCTTTATAGAGTTCTTTATGGGGCACGTTTACAGCACCTATAACATGCGATTTGGCATAGTTTTCGGCAGTATTGGCATCGATTACCACAATATTTTTATCTGCCTTGATAATTTTGGTGAAGTCTTTTGCGCTAACTTCAACTTCTCCTGCGAATGTTGCCTGTGCCACCAGCAAAAAGCTGACAATAACGGCAAAGGCTTTTATTATTTTCTTCATAATAGAGTGATTGTTTTTAGGTTTATTGTAATACAGCCTGTAATTGAATTACAAATTGCTGTTTAAAATGATTGTTGTTGGCATCAACGATCAGCGAGTTGTTGAAATTATTTCCCAGCTCATCGGTACCCACATTCTGATCATCATGGATCATATAGTTTACCTGAACACGCGACCAGTCGTTAATGAAATAGTTAAACCCGAAGGTGAGTGTACTAACAGGTTCTGATGCTTCGCTTGGCAGCAGCGCATAATCTGCTTTTGCATTCGGATTAAAATATTCGTATTTTACTACGGGTTGTAGATTCCATGGTGTATTATAAAGCAGCATGGCATAGTATCCGTTTCTTTCAAGTTCACCCTTAATTGCAGGGATATCGCCACCACCGCATCCGGCAGCAGCAACTCCGGCAAGGTTTTTACCATATCCATAAAGATATTCGGCCTGAAGCAGGAAGTTGAAATAATCAACGGATAATTCGCCTCCGAAGGTTACTTTTTCGCCTGTGCCATCATTGAAGTTGGCGTCAAAGGGTTTTTGGTTGCCCATACGGAAACTGCCGCCGATGTCGATACCTTTCCATACCGAAAAAACACCCCTGGCGGCGATGTCTTTGGCATTGTTGTTATCCCATGTATTAATTCCTGTTCCATTCATGATGGCCAGTTGGTACGAGAAAAATTTGTGATCGGTCAGGCCGCCATAATTTTTTAATTTCACATCGCCTGAAACCATCAACCCCAGATCTCTCCAGGGTGCCACCAGTTGTTGAACAACAAGTGAACGGTATACCGTATGTAGTTTATGACAGGCATTCTGAAGCTCAAGGCTCACAGGAGCTTTGAACTGCCCAAGACTGAATTTTGCCCAGGGTCCCAACCGTGTATAGGTAACAAAGGCATCAAGCAAATACGGGCCGCCTTTAAAATCGCTGAACTCAGCCATTACGTAGTAACTAACGTCGTAAGGAATGTTTCCCGTAACCCCCAGACGTGCCCTTTCAAAAGCAAAACTGTTTTTTGTTGACACTTCTTTCCCGTCGATCATGATGGGACTGCCATTTACGTTAACGCCATTGGAGAAATATTCAAACTGTGGCTGTATAAATCCGATCACGCTTGCTCCCTGGTCGGACGATGGCTCCATACACCCCTGTGCGCTGACAATCGCCGGGCTCATCAAAATGATCCCCGACAGAATTGCAATAAGTTTTTTCATGTTAATTAGGTTTTTTGATGAATTGAAAATAAAGGGGATGCCGTGATCTGAACAGGATGGATTGTTTGATCATGTTCGTTTCCCCGGCATCCCCTTCATACTTAAATCCTGTTAGGCTTTCTGATTTCGTTCTTATTATTATTTAGTAACCAGCGGATAATCTGCCGCACCCATATACTGATGCGATTCAAGGTTTGAGTATATCAGTCCATTGGCACCGAAAAGCAAACTTTTGGCATCATAGCCAAGCACCTTCAGGTATGCAGTCATCATTGAAGAGGTCTGGCCTGTCCAGCAATACGTAACAACCGCTTTGGAAGCATCCAGATTCTTGTCGTTGCCATCTTTCAGGGTAAAAGGCAGGATGCGGTATGCTCCGGCTATATGTCCGTAATGTTCAACATCACCTTCGGCCCAGTAATTGTTGATGAAATAATTGGCAGGTGAAGCCAGAACATCAGCATTTGTAATTCCATTGAACCCTCCGCCGAGCAGGGCAGCTACCCTTTCAGCAAGTATAGTTGCGCCATCCTGTGAGCTTGATTGAAGTACCGGGTAGGCAAACTCTGCATTCGGTGTAATGTTTCCGGGAGCGGCAACCCAGTTGGCGTGGCCAATGGCAGCATCTCCTGTATTATTGGTCCATGGGGCTGAGGTTGCCTGGTTCCAGCCCGACATCCCCCATTTCATAACTTTGGCATCAGCATAACCGCTCAGACGGAGCGCCATCACAGCATGACCTGCGGTCTGGCCGGTATAACATACTACAATGATCGGTTTCCCATTTGCAGCTTCAGCAGTTGTGAGAATATTTCCCAGCGTTGAATTAACAGCACCTTCGATATGGCCGGCCTGAAAATCGGCTTCGCCACGGATATCGATGATGTAGAAATTCTCAACTCCGGTGGTGAATACACCCTCAGCACTTGTAATCCAGTCGGCAATGATATTATCAGCATCCATATTGTTACTGATAAGGTAGTCCTTCAGAAGGTCATAGGTGGATGTTACCGGTGTAGTTGGCTGATTGTCGTCGTCATCGTCTGAGCACCCTGCAAGCATTACTGCAGAGGCAAACAAAACGAGCATGAAATACTTCATAAATTTTTCCATAGTTGTTTGTTTTTTAATTGAGATTAGTTGGTTATACATGCGTGTTTTTTTTGTCGGGATTTAAGCCCGGTTTTTATTTTGTTAAACTTTTCACAAAACTATTTTGTATTTTAATATGATCTTAAGTCAATATATAGGAACAGGATAGCAAAAAAGCCTGCGCTGGTCAACAAAAACATGACGCAGATCAGGATTTAAAATGATCTTATTCGTATTTTTGCACAAAATTGAATGAAATGAACATGAACGCATATCCCAATTCCTGCGTCGTACGTACCCCCGAGGGTACCTGCTTCGACCTTCTTAGTGAGGATGAGATGAAGCTGGTTAACGATAACATGGTGGAGGTATTTTATAAAAAGGGGGAGACCATATGTAAGCAGGGATCTTTTGCATCCAAGATCATTTTTCTGTCGCAGGGCCTGGTGAAGGTGTACCTCGAAGGAGAACCGAAAAATCTGGTTATAACTATCGTTCCGAAGAATAACCTTGTTGGGTTACCATCAATCTTTGAAGGCAACAATACCTTTTTATATTCAGTAAGTCCTTATGTGGATTCGTGGGCACAGCTGATCGACATTCATGTTTTTAAACAACTGATCAGGCAAAATGCAGTTTTCGCCTCCAGGATCATCGATATTTTAAATGAAAACACCGCTCAGGCATATGGCAGGTTTTTTTGCCTTACACGCAAGCAATTGCATGGGCGAATGGCAGATATTCTGATGTGTCTTTCCGAGCGGATATTTAAATCTCTGGAATATGATCTACCGCTATCCAGGACCGATCTGGCTGAACTAACCGGGATGTCGGTCGAGAGCGTGATCAGGGTCATGAAAGAATTCAAGGATGACAAGTTGATCAGGGTTTCCGGCAAGAGCATCAGGATCCTCGATCCGGAAAGGATCAGGAAGATAAGCGCGTTGGGTTAATTTCTTATCATTGCTATATGAAAAAGCACATTCCAAACCTGATCACCCTCCTCAACCTGCTTTCAGGTTGCATGGCTATTGTGGCAGTTTCAAATGGTGATCTCGTGCAGGCTTCCTGGTGGATCATCCTGGCGGCTGTTCTTGATTTGCTTGATGGCTTGTTTGCCCGCTTGCTCCAGGTGAGTTCGGATTTGGGCAAACAGCTTGATTCGCTTGCCGATGTTATATCCTTTGGCCTTGCCCCCGGATTTATCATGTACACCCTTATCGGAAATGCTTTTGCGGTTCAGGCCCCTGATGCCGGTGCACTTTCGCTTATCGCATATGCCGGATTTATCATTCCTGTATTCGCCGCGCTGCGTCTGGCCAGGTTCAATATCGACCAGGACCAGAAATACGACTTTAAAGGGCTCCCCACGCCTGTAACGGCATTGTTTATTTTGTCAATCCCCATCCTCCTCAACTGCGAGCTGATCGTGATTTCCTGGCTGAATGCCTTTTTTACCGATCCCTGGGCGCTTACAGGAATCGTTATCGTTTTGTCGGCCCTCATGGTTTCGCCATTAAAGCTGTTCTCGCTGAAATTCAGGAGCATTTTGTGGAAACATAACCGCGGAAGGGTTATTTTAATTGTGGCCGGCCTGGTATTGTTTTTCTCCCTCCGTTTTGCTTCGGTGCCCTTTATCATCCTTCTTTATATTGTTTTATCACAGTTAAAGCTGAATGATCTCATTGATGATACTCAAGTCAGGGATAGAGGAGTAGATAAGGAATAAGTGTATTTTCTGAGAACATTATACCAAAAAAACCACCTTAGGGCGGTTTTTTTGTACCCGGAGCGGGAGTTGAACCCGCACGGCCTTACGGCCATTGGATTTTAAGTCCAACGTGTCTACCAGTTCCACCATCCGGGCAATCAGATGCTTCTTCGAGAAAAAAACGGCATCCATAAGAATGCCGTGCTGAACCTGGAGCGGAAAACGGGACTCGAACCCGCGACCCCGACCTTGGCAAGGTCGTGCTCTACCAACTGAGCTATTTCCGCTTATGAATTGGGAGTGCAAATATAATAATTTTTGCAAAATCAAAAATATTTATTTGAAAATTCCCAAAACAAACCCTAATATTTAAAAAACAAAAGCCTGCATCCCGGCATAAAAAGGAGGGTAGGAATAATGAATATCGAACATGAAATGATGAACACGGAAGCAATCTATAATTATTTCTGAATTCCATGTTCGATATTCGTTATTCTCATTCTCCCAGCAATCGCTTGATCTCATTCAGTTTCATAAGGGCTTCAACAGGTGTAAGGGTATTGATATCGGTATTTAAGATATCTTCTTTGATCTGAAGCAGCAAAGGATCGTCGAGCTGGATAAAACTCAACTGAAAATCGCCGCCGGGAGGTGCCTGCGGGTCGGGACGGTAGGATAGCTTTTCGTGGCTGTGCGATTGTTCAAGCTGTTTGAGCAGGTCGCCGGCACGGCGCAAAACGCTGGAGGGCATGCCGGCCATACGTGCCACGTGTATCCCGAAGCTGTGTTCACTGCCACCGGGTTCGATCTTACGCAGGAAGATCACCTCCTTGCCCACTTCCTTGATCGAAATATGGAAATTCTTTATGCGCGGCATGCTTGCCGCCATTTCATTTAATTCGTGATAATGCGTGGCAAACATCACCTTGGCCCTGAAGAGCGGATGGTTATGAATGTATTCAGTGATCGCCCATGCAATGGATATTCCGTCGTATGTGCTGGTACCCCTGCCAATCTCATCAAGGAGGATAAGGCTGCGGTCGGAGATATTGTTGAGTATGCTGGCCGTTTCATTCATTTCGACCATGAAGGTGGATTCGCCTGAGGCGATATTGTCGGAGGCCCCTACGCGGGTAAATATCTTATCAACCAGACCGATCGAAGCTTTCTTGGCCGGCACAAAACAACCCATCTGTGCCATGAGCGTGATGAGTGCCGTTTGCCTCAGCAAAGCCGACTTCCCCGACATGTTGGGACCGGTTAGCATGATGATCTGTTGCTTTTCGTTGTCGAGGTAGATGCTGTTCGGGATATAGGTTTCGCCGGGAGGAAGATTTTTCTCGATCACCGGATGCCGCCCGTCGGCAATGTCGATTACCAGCGAGTGGTTGATCTCCGGCCGGGTATAATTGTTTTCTTCCGATACCGAAGCAAAGGATAATAAACAGTCGAGCCGGGCGATGAGTCCGGCATTGAACTGTACCGGCCTGATGTAATCCGCCATGGATACCACCAGTTCGTTGAACATCCTTGTCTCGAGGGTGAGGATCTTTTCCTCGGCGCCGAGGATCTTTTGTTCATAATCTTTTAATTCCTCAGTAATATAACGCTCCGAATTTACCAGCGTTTGTTTCCGGTTCCAGTCGTCCGGCACCTTATCTTTATGGGTATTGGTTACTTCGAGGTAATACCCAAACACATTATTATACCCGATCTTCAGCGAGGGGATGCCGGTGCGTTCTATCTCCCTGCTCCTGATCTGTTCGAGAAAATCCTTGCCGGAGTGCGCCAGCTTGCGCAGTTCATCAAGCTCTTCCGACACTCTTTCCCTGAAAATATTTCCTTTTGCCACCTGTACGGGTGGGTCTTCATTAACCTCAACCTCAATACGGTCGCGGATGGTTAAGCACGGGTTCAGTTGTTCGGCATATTTATTCAATGCGGCCTGGCCTGAGTCTTCACATAGCTTTTTTACCACTTCAATGGCATTGAGGGCTTTTTTTACCTGAACCACTTCGCGCGGGTTGATCCTGCCCACGGCTACTTTGGAGATGAGCCTTTCAATGTCGCCGATGAGCCTGAACTGTATACGAAGCTTTTCCGAGAGTTCTTCGTCATGAATGAACAACGAAACCATGTCGAAACGTTCCTGTATTGCTGTTGCTTCCTTCAGGGGCAATACGATCCAGCGTTTAAGCAACCTGCTGCCCATGGGTGTGATGCTGTGGTCGAGCAGATCCAGAAGGGTAGGGGCGTTTTCGTTGAAGGTTTGCAGCAATTCCAGATTCCTCGCTGTGAAACGGTCGAGCCATACGTAGCGGTCTTCTTCAATACGCGAAACAGCTCCGATATGGCTAAGCTTGTCGTGGTGGGTCTCCGACAGGTAATGCAGGGCGGCGCCGGCAGCGACAATGGCATAATCGAGCTCTTCAATGCCATAGCCTTTGAGTGATTTGGTGCCAAACTGTTTGGTAAGCAATTCATATCCGAAATCCAGCGTAAATACCCAATCGTCGAAAGTTGTGGTGTAATGCTTTTCGCCGAATATTTCCTTGAATTTCTGCAGTTTATTGCGTTGGATGATCACCTCCGACGGTTTGAATCCCTGCAATAACTTGTCGATATAGTCTTTTCCACCCTGGCTTACAAAAAATTCGCCTGTGGAGATGTCAAGAAAGGCGATGCCTGAGATTTTATCCTGCAATTCGATGGCGGCAAGAAAATTGTTTTGTTTTTGTTCGAGCACATTCTCGTTCAGCGACACCCCCGGGGTAACCATTTCGGTAACGCCCCGTTTTACGATCTTTTTGGCCATTTTCGGGTCTTCAAGCTGCTCGCAGATGGCCACGCGCTGTCCTGCCTTTACCAATTTTGGAAGATAAGTATCGAGGGCGTGGTATGGAAAGCCGGCAAGCTCGATATAGGATGCAGCGCCATTGGCTCTCCTGGTAAGCACGATGCCCAGGATCTTTGAGGTGATGATGGCATCGGCACTGAAGGTTTCATAAAAATCCCCAACACGGAACAACAATAAAGCATCAGGATGCTTAGCCTTGATGGCGTTGTATTGCTTCATCAAGGGGGTTTCCGCTATTTTCGTATCTTTTGCCACTAATGCCGTGTATTGGGTTTGCCCTCTGCAGGTTCTTCATTCAGGCACACAAAGGTAATTATTTCTGCCGGGATTTAAAAAATCCAAACAAGCAGGGTCTTGCAGGTTTCGCTGCAGGCATTATCTTTGCACAAAAGGAGTGAAGTAATGAAAAAGCTGAGCATGGATGAGCTGAACAGGCTCTCAACGGATGAGTACAAACATTCTGAAAAAATGCCTGTTGTTGTTGTGCTTGACAACATCAGGAGCCAGCACAATACGGGCTCGGTATTCAGGACCGCTGATGCTTTCAGGGTTGAATCGGTTTATCTGTGCGGAATAACGGCCACACCACCGCACAGGGAAATTCAGAAAACAGCCCTTGGCGCTACCGAATCTGTAAAATGGTCGTATTCCGGCCATGCGGCCAATGCTGTTCGCGGATTGAAAGACCGCGATTACAGGATTTTGGTGGTTGAACAAACTGATGCAAGTATTTCTCTTGCCCGCTTTGTGCCCGAACCCGGTCAGCAATATGCTGTGGTATTTGGAAATGAAGTTAAGGGTGTTCAGCAGGAAATCGTTGATATGGCCGATGAATGTATTGAGATCCCCCAGATGGGGACCAAGCACTCACTCAATGTTTCTGTCAGTGCCGGCATCGTATTGTGGACCTTATTTAAAAATATGAAATGGGACTAATCGACAGCATTATGTTAATAAAAGATGAACCATTATTTGAACTTTTGAAAAATTTTGCTGATATTTGTAACACTACGGGATATTTGCCGTACAAATGAAGGTTATTATAGTATATTTGCCAATGAGACTTATCAGTGCTTTACAATATTCAATCATGTTACCGTTTTTTCTGACATAAACAGAAATTATTTGCATGACGATTATTGCATAAAGCTAAAGATGGGTTATATTTGTGTAAAATAATAGAATGAGTATTAATTTTAAAGATCAGGATTATGAAAAAAAATTACAGCCCAATTTTAAAACTCCTTGCAGTTTTAATCTTTGCCGTGATGCCAATCATTTTCTTTGCACAGGAAGCAACCGGCGAAGAAGATGAAGCGGAACCTCAAAAAGAACAAAAAACCAAGGGCAATGCCTTCTTTTCAAGGTATGGCTATATTGGAGGCAACCTTGGTGGGGTAGCATTTCACGGAGACGTTTATTCAGAACCTATCCTTCCCGACTGGAAACATTTTAACTGGGGATTTGAAGGAAGGGCCGGTTGGCAGTTCCACCCTGTTTTGGGTTTACGCGCCAGCGGAGGATATGTTAACCTTTCAGGTGAGCGCTACGGAGATGTCGACCGCGCATTCAAAGGCGATGCCTTTGACGTGGGAGCCAATTTAACCCTCAGCCTTACAAACCTTGCTTTTGGCTATAACCCCGATCGCTGGTTCAACTGGACAGTATGGAGCGGGATCGGTATGGTACAGTACCGCACAAGGCTGCGCGAACATTCTACTGCCACACCGCTCGAATCGCGCGGATGGAATGAAGACCCTCCTTTTGATAATGGCGATGGCAAAGGGATCAATGATCGCAACATGGCTACGGTTTACCCCCTTGGCTTTGATTTCGATTTTATCCTGAGCGATCATTTCGACATCAATGTCGTGACACAGGTGAAATTTACCGATTCAGATGGTCTGGATGCTTATGCACATGCTGTTGAAGCCGTTAAACGCGACTTCTGGCATTATACCGGGATTGGCCTTACCTATAAGTTCGGTCAGGGTGGCCTGAAGAATATGGAGAAAAATTTCGACGATATCACCTGGACGTCTACACCTAACCCGCTTGAGGTTCATGGTGATGAGGTACAGGTCACCATTCAGGGAGATTTTCCACCCAAATACTTCGAAAAAGGTGCTGCTATGTACGTAACGCCCGTACTCAGATATGAAGGCGGTGCAGTGGCCTATGAACCGTTTACCCTCAAGGGCGAGGATGTTGCCGGTGACGGAATGCTCGTGCCAAATAAAGAGGGCGGTACAATAACCTATACCGGAACAATCCCTTACAGCCCCGAATTAAATGCTTCGGAACTCTTCCTCGTACCCATAATCTATATGGCTAAAGATGGCACTTTGCCCACTGAAGAGGAGGTGCTTAACAGCAAAACCTATATCATCGTTCCCGACGTGAAAATTAACGACGGTGTGATCCATACTTCGAAATATATTCTCAACAACCATTTCCCGATTGTTGCCTATCACGACTATAAAAAGGAAGTGATCATATCAGAGAGTGCAACGATTTTCTTCCTTATCAACAGGCATAACCTCAACTGGAGGGTGCCCCTCAACAAACTTGATGAGAACAAAGCCAAATTGGTTGCAGTCAACGAATTTCTTATGCAGGGATGGAAGATCAGGGATATTGAAATTGCCGGATGGGCATCTCCCGAAGGTGAAGAACAGTTCAACAAAGACTTGTCAGAAAACAGGGCCAATACAGCCTATCAATATATGGTGAATGAAATGAAAAAACTCATCAAAAAGAAAGGCTCAAACCTGAAAATGGAAAATCCTAAAGAGGATGCTACCTGGGACATTACCTGGCATGGACCTGATTGGGACGGATTTATGGCTTCAGTTAAAAGTTCGGATATCCAGGATAAGGATGCCATCCTTAACGTGATCAAATCTGCCGATCAGGCGAAACGCGAAGAAGAGATCAGAAACATGATCCTGATCTATCCTGAGATCGAAGAAAATCTGCTTCCGCCGCTCAGAAGGTCGGAGATTACGGTGAACTGCTATGAGCCCAAACGTTCCGACGAACAGATCAAGGCTTATGCGCTTTCACATCCCGACTCACTGAAAGTGAACGAACTGCTGTTTGCCGCAACCTTATATGAAGATAATGCCGACAAACTGGCGATCTACAGGAATACATACAAGTATTTCCCCAAATGTTTCAGGGCATATAACAATGCCGGTGAAGTACTTATCCAAATGGGCGAGTATGAAGAAGCAGGCGAAATGCTGGCCAGAGCACAGGAACTCAACGACGAGTATGGCGGCATCGATAACAATATGGGTGTGCTGGCATGCCACCTGGGTGAATATGATAAAGCTAAAGAACATTTCCTCAATGCCCGGAAAAAAGGCGAAGACGTAACTTATAACCTTGGCGTTCTGGCTATTCTTGATGGCGAATATGATAAAGCACAAAGTGCTATGAGCGGCGAAAAGTGCAATCATAATATCGGCCTTGTACAATTGCTGAATGAGGATTACGATGCAGCGAAGAAAACCTTCGAATGCGCCCCTGAAGAAGCCCTTACCTATTACCTCCTTGCCATTACCTCTGCAAGGCAGGACAACGCAGAGGGTGTTTTCAGTAACCTCATAAAGGCCATTGAAATGGATCCCGAATTGAAGAACGAAGCTAAGTACGACCGCGAATTTATTGCGTACTTCGATGTACCCGAATTCCAGGCTATCGTTCAATAGATTAAAAACATAATCCTAAATCTTTGGAAAAGGCTGTTCCCTTGCGGGAATGGCCTTTTCTAATTATCAGCCAAAATGAGCAGGCTCCGGATAAGGGTGAACGATAAAGGGGGTGTTCGCACGGAGTGAAAAGGACCTAAAGGCAAAACTTCTGAAAATGTGGTGTAAAGACAATAAATCCTACAGGCTGAACCGGTGTATCCCTTCAGGATAGTCTCTGTCGATAAGCGATAGGATAGCAGCATAATCCTCCTTATTGTTAACAAAGTCAATTTTGTTGGTGTCAACAATAAGAATCCTGATACCCTTTAGCTTTCTGATATGATCAAAATATCCTTGTTGAATATTTTCAAGGTAGCTGTCTTTGATTTCTTGCTCATAGGTTCTGCCCCGCTTTCGGATATTTTGCTGTAATCGCTGCACGTCCATGTATAAATAAAGAAGCAGGTCGGGCCTGGGAAGGAATTCATTGATGATGGTGAACATCTTCGAAAAAAGCGAGAATTCGTCATGCTGCAGGTTGTTGCGGGCGAAAATAAGCGACTTGTTGAACAGGTAGTCGGAAATGGTGAATGTTTTGAACAGGTCCTGGCTCGTAAGCTGATCCTTAAGTTGCTGGTAACGCTCGGCAAGGAACGACATCTCAAGGGGGAATGCATATTTGTCGGGTTCCTTGTAAAACTTTGGCAGGAATGAATTGTCTTCAAACTGCTCGAGAATGAGTTTGCCATTGAACTCTTCGGCGATCATACTCGACAAACAGGTCTTTCCGACCCCGATATTCCCTTCTATGGCAATATAATTATACCGCATTACAGTCCTCCGTTAAAGGCATGGCCGCCAAAGGTGCTGCTGTGAAAATGCTTATTTTGCTATTGTCGGTGCAATAATCGAGAAGCTCTTTCACTGTTTTTTTAATAACAGGGTGGATGAGTCCTGCAGCAATATCAGCCAGGGGCGTGAGTGCAAAGCGCCGTTCGTGAAGGCGTGGATGGGGAATGCTCAGGGTTTTGTCTGTTCGTATGATGTTGTCGTAAAATAAAATGTCGATGTCGATCGTCCTGGCTGCGTAGCCATTATGGTCTCTTTGCCGGCCCAGTAAGGTTTCAGTTCTCAGGATCACCTTTAAAAGCTCCTGTGGCGATAATGTTGTATCAAGCCTGATGGCCTGATTCAGGAATGCATTGGGATGCTCGAAACCCCAGGGAGGTGATTCGTAAATTGCTGACAAGGCCTGCACTTTTCCGGCATTGCCGTTAAGGGCACTCACAGCCAGGCAAAGGTTTTCCTGCCTTTGGCCCAGATTGGATCCTGTTAGCAGATAAGCAATACTCATAAATCCGTTGGTTTTCAGTATCAAAATTACAATAAGATTTTGGATTATTCTCCGAATGCGTTACTTTTATATGTTCATTTTGTAACATGAATTTTAAAATATGGTAAGATGAAAGATTTTTTTAAGTACATGCTGGCCTCGGCGCTTGGCGTCATTATCGTAATGGGTATTATATTCTTTATCTCCTTCGGATTGATCATGGGAATAATGGCCTTTACAGAGCAAAAGGAGTTTGTGGTGAAGGAAAACACCATTATCCGTATAGATTTCAAGGATCCCATTCCGGAGCGAACATCCAAAGAAGGGATTTTTGGAAATATTTATAGCGGAACGTTCAAACGGGTGCTGGGCCTGAACGATATTGTTAAAAATATCAATCATGCCGCAGACGATGAAAACATCGAAGGGATCGTGCTCAACCTGAACATGGTTCCATCCGGAATTGCTACTCTGGGCGAGATCAGGGATGCATTGCTGAATTTCAAGGAAGGAGGCAAATTTATTCTGTGTTACGGGGAGTATATGACCCAGTCGGCCTACTACCTGGGTTCGGTGGCAGATGAGTTTTATATCCATCCACAGGGTTTTGTCGACTTCAAAGGCCTGAACGCTGAGCTCATGTTTCTGAAAGGTATGTTCGACAAGTTGGATATGGATATGCAGGTTGTCAGGTATGGGAAGTTTAAAAGTGCTGTAGAACCATTGATCCAGAAAGAAATGAGTCCTGAAAACCGGGAGCAGTATTCAGCATTTATTCAGGGAATATGGTCGTCGATGCTTGACGATATTGCCGAAAGCCGGGGGCTGAGTTCAGCGCAACTTAATGTAATTGCCAACGAACTAAGTGCTTATGATGCTGAGGGAGCATTGTCGTACGGCCTGATCGATGCCACAAAGCACCGCGATGAGTTCAGGGAGGTGATCAGCAAGCAAATGCTACTTGATTTCGAAGATATAAACTTTGTTTCATTAAGCCAGTACGACAGGGTGATCAAAACTTTTCCTGTTACCAAAGACCGGATTGCAGTTATTTATGCAACAGGCCAGATTGGTGGCGGACAGGGCAATGATATGACGGTTGGTTCTGATCGTCTGGCAGAAACAATTTCCAAAGCACGCAAGGATGAAAATGTAAAAGCAGTGGTTTTTCGTATAAATTCACCCGGGGGTGATGCACTGGCTTCGGATGTGATATGGCGCGAGATGAGCCTGCTGCAAGACGAGAAGCCTGTTATTGTTTCCATGGGTGATGTGGCAGCATCGGGGGGATACTGGATCGCATGTGCTTCCGACAAAATCATTGCCTACCCGACCAGTCTTACCGGTTCGATTGGCGTTTTTGGGGTAATCCCCAATATAGGCGGTTTTATGGAGAATAAACTCGGAATTTCATATGACCACGTGAAAACCAACGAAAATGCCGGCTTCCCGTCGGTGCTACGGCCGCTTACAGACTACGAACGCAAAGTGTTGGAGCATAAGATAGAAAATGTTTATGATCTGTTTCTCGGCCGCGTTTCGGAAAATAGAAACATGAGCCGTGAAGCGGTTGATGAGATCGGCGAAGGAAGGGTGTGGAGTGGCATTGATGCAAAACGCCTGGGCTTGATCGACGACTTCGGGGGCTTGTATGATGCCATTGATGTTGCCTCCGAAATAGCAGGGCTCGAAGAATACAGGCTGCTCGAACTGCCTGTGCAAAAGGATCCCCTTGAGCAACTGATCGAAGAGCTTAGTGCAGGAACCTATTCGGCATTGTTAAAGGCTGAACTTGGTGTTTTTTATAAAGATTATGTAAAGGCCCGGTCGGCCATGGAAATGAATGGCATACAGGCCAGGTTGCCCGTCAGCCTGTCGATAGAATAGGGCCATTCATATAAGCAATAAAAAAAACCGGATCAGTTTACTGGCCCGGTTTTTTGTTAAACATTGGTGCAATCTAAATTATTCATTATCTGAATAGTTCATTTCGGCAAGGCGCCTATAACTGTTGTAGCGCCATTTGGCATTCTTTTCGGCAAGGATCTGCAACCTGGCAGCTTCGTCGGGGAATGCTTGTTTCAATGAAGTATACCTTACCTCGCCATTGATGAAATCGTTAAACAGCTTCCAATCCGGCTCTTTTGAATCGAGAACAAATGGGTTCTTGCCTTCTTCCTCAAGCATTGGATTAAAACGGTACATCTGCCAGTAGCCTGATTCAACGGCATGTTTCATTTCCTGCTGTGATTGTCCCATTCCTCTGCGGAGACCGTGATTGATACATGGCGAATATGCGATGATGAGCGATGGTCCGGGGTAGGCTTCAGCTTCTTTAAGTGCTTTGAAAAATTGCGACTGGCTTGCACCCATAGCTACCTGTGCAACATATACATATCCATATGTCATGGCCATCATGCCCAGGTCTTTTTTACGGATCTTCTTGCCTGATGCAGCAAATTTGGCCACTGCACCTACCGGTGTGGCCTTTGATGACTGTCCGCCGGTATTTGAATATACCTCGGTATCCATAACCAG
This sequence comes from Bacteroidales bacterium, assembly GCA_032250805.1. Taxonomy (GTDB): domain Bacteria; phylum Bacteroidota; class Bacteroidia; order Bacteroidales; family B18-G4; genus B18-G4. The sequence continues at coordinate 29,036 of JAVVEM010000002.1, read as the reverse complement.
GATGTTGATATCCTCACCACTGGCAATAACGTGATCAAGGCCGCCATATCCGATATCATATGCCCATCCGTCGCCACCGAATACCCATACAGATTTTTTTACAAAATACTGTTCAAGGCTTAAGAGTTCTTTGGCGATGGGGCTCTTGCTTTTTTCGAGTAAGGGAAGGAGTTTGGCAGAAGCCATTTTTGAAGCTTTGGCATCGTCTTTTCCTTCTATCCATTCGCTTATCGCTTCCTTCATCTTATCATCGGCTTCGGGCATGAGTTTTGTGAGCCTGTCGGCGATACGTTCACGAAGCTTGCGAACCCCGACAGCCATACCAAACCCATATTCGGCATTGTCTTCGAAAAGAGAGTTTGCCCAAGCAGGCCCATGGCCTGATTCCTTGTGCTTGCAATACGGTGTTGATGGCGCTGACCCACCGTAGATGGATGAGCATCCTGTGGCATTTGCCACCATCATCCTCTCGCCGTATAATTGTGTGATTGTTTTTACATAGGGTGTTTCGCCACAACCGGCGCATGCACCTGAAAACTCAAATAATGGTTGTGCAAACTGGCTGTTCTTAAAGGTCTTGTCTTTTTCAACAAGATTTTCTTTATAGCCTACTTTTCCGTCCATGTGCTCCCAGCGTGCAACTTCTTCGAGTTGCGTGCCGAGCGGTTTCATGATAAGAGCTTTTTCTTTGGCAGGACAAACATCGGCACAGTTGCCGCAGCCCGTACAGTCGAGCACGCTTACCTGTATCCTGAATTCATGTCCTTCAAAACCTTTTCCCTTCGCTGTGATCGTTGTTGTGCCTTCAGGCAGTTCTTTCATTTCCTTTTCGTTGATCAGGAAAGGCCTGATGGCGGCATGCGGACAAACGTACGAGCACTGGTTGCACTGAATACAGTTTTCGGGCAGCCACTCGGGTACATCAACAGCAATGCCGCGCTTTTCGTAGGCCGTTGTGCCGGCCGGGAAAGTGCCGTCTTCGCGGTTCAGAAATGCGCTTACAGGCAAATCATCGCCTTCAAGACTGTTGATCGGATGGCAAACACCGGCTATAAAATCAGGACCCTCAATCTTTGCTTTTTTATCAGAAAGTTTGATGGTTTTCCATTCCTCCGGAACTTTTATTTCTGTAACCTGTCCGCCCTTGTCAACCGCGGCGTTGTTCATGTTAACGATATCTTCACCTTTATTGCCAAACGATTTCCTGATGGCTTTTTTCATCTGTTCAACCGCCAGTTCGTAAGGGATCACCTCAGCGATCTTGAAGAACGCCGACTGCATAATGGTGTTTGTGCGTGAACCAAGGCCGATTTCGGCTGCGATACTGGTTGCATTTATGATAAAGAATTTAATGTCGTTTTCTGCCATGAATTTTTTCATGCTGCCGGGCAGTTTGTTTTTGGTTTCTTCCTCATCCCATATACTGTTGAGCAGGAACGTGCCTCCTTTTTTAAGCCCTTTGAGCATGTCGTACTTATCCAGGTATGATGGCACATGGCAGGCAACAAAATCGGGTGTGTTTACCAGGTAAGTCGATTGTATGGGGCTGTCGCCGAAACGCAGGTGCGAGGTAGTGATACCCCCTGATTTTTTTGAATCGTAGGCAAAATATGCCTGCACGAACTTATCGGTAGTATCTCCGATGATCTTAATGGAGTTTTTATTGGCTCCTACCGTACCATCTGATCCCAGCCCGTAGAATTTTGCTTCGTAGGTTCCTTTGGGGGCAGTGAGCACATTGGGCAGTAGCGGGAGTGAAGTATATTTCACATCATCAACAATACCCACAGTGAACTGGTTCATCGGAACAGCCTGTTCGAGGTTGTCGTATACCGATATCATCATTGCGGGAGTAGTATCTTTCGAGCTGAGCCCGTAGCGGCCACCAACAATAACCGGTGCATTTTCTTTTTCATAGAACAGGTCGCGGATATCGAGGTATAACGGATCGCCGTTTGCTCCGGGTTCTTTTGTGCGGTCGAGCACGGCGATGCGCTTCACGGTATCGGGAAGCACTTTCATGAAATACTTTTCGGAAAAAGGCCTGTAGAGATGAACACTGATAAGGCCAACTTTTTCGCCATTTGCCAATTTATAGTCGATCACCTCTTTTATGGTAGAAGTAACCGAGCCCATGGCCACTATGATGTTTTCGGCATCCTTTGCACCATAATAGGTGAAAGGATGATATTCGCGGCCCGTCATCTTGCTGATCGCCTTCATATACTCCTCAACGATTTCGGGAATAGGATCATAAAAACGTGAAACTGCTTCCTTGGCCTGGAAAAAGATGTCAGGGTTCTGGGCAGTTCCGCGGGTTACCGGGTGTTCGGGGTTAAGTGCATTATCGCGGAATTCCTGCAGTTTCTCAAAGTCGACCAGTTTGGCCATATCTTCATTTTCAAAATATTCCACTTTCTGGATCTCGTGCGAGCTGCGGAAACCATCAAAGAAATGCAGGAAAGGTATTTTTGATTTAATGGCTGCCAGGTGTGCAATGCCACCCAGGTCCATGATCTCCTGTATGCTTCCGGTGGCGATCATGGCGAATCCTGTTTGCCTTGTGGCCATAACATCGCTGTGATCTCCGAAAATGGACAGGGCATGTGCTGCAATACTTCTTGCACTGACATGAAATACAGCCGGTAACAATTCTCCGGCCATCTTGTACATATTGGGGATCATCAGCAAAAGCCCCTGCGAGGCAGTAAAGGTAGAAGCCAGGGCCCCGGCCTGAAGAGAACCATGTAGTGCGCCGGCAGCGCCGGCTTCCGACTGCATTTCCTCAACCATAACCGTTTCGCCGAAAATATTTTTTCTTCCATGCGAAGCCCATTCATCAATATATTCGGCCATGGTTGATGAGGGCGTGATCGGATAGATGCAGGCTACCTCACTGAACATGTATGCAACATGTGCTGCTGCATAATTTCCATCACAGGTGATAAATTTTTTTTCTTTAGCCATAACGTATTTATTTTTAAGTCTTTATAAGTTCTGTACGAATGTGCCTCAAAGGCAGCACAAAACTAATAAATTCTATGTATTTGTGTTTTAAAATGCACTAATTTTAGGATGTATCATCATAATTTATACTGATTTTAGATTAAGCATTCATAAGCAGATTAAATAATTTTACATACTTTTATGCTGCTAAAAATGATGTTGAAAATAATAAATATTCAATCAAATAAAACGAGACTAACATGGACTTAAAAACAACTTATATGGGGATTGAACTGAAGAATCCCCTGATCGTAGGCGCCAGCAACCTTGTCACTGACCTGGGTGCACTCAGAAAAATTCAGGAAGAAGGTGCTTCTGCAGTCGTTTATAAAACCCTTTTTGAAGAACAGATCCACCTCGAGAACCTTCAGAATTTTCATGCCGAAGAGGATTATGCCACCAGGCACGCCGAAATGGCCGGGTCGCCGTATCCTGCATACATCGAAGCAGGCCCTGAAGCTTTTCTGGGAAACCTGAAGGCAGCCGCTGAGGCATTGAAAATTCCGCTCTTTGCCAGTCTGAACTGTGTGTACGACGAAACCTGGGAAGAATATGCAAAGAAAATTGAAGATACGGGCGTTGCCGGTCTGGAGCTGAACTTCTATGCCATCCCCAGGGACTTTGAGATCGATGGCCGCTCAATCATCACGGAACAGCTCGACCTGCTCGAAAAAGTAAAGAAAGCCGTAAAGATCCCTGTTGCAGTAAAACTCAGTCCGTATTACAGCAATCCCTTGCATGTGATCTCGGAAATGGATAAGAGAGGGGCCGATGGATTTGTATTGTTTAACCGGCTTTTCCAGCCCGAGATCGACATCGACCTCGAAGAGCACTATTTCCCCTATAATCTCTCAACCCAGAATGATAACCGTATCGCGCTCCGCTTTGCAGGTTTGCTTTTTGGAGAGATCAAAGGCGACATTTGCGCCAACACCGGCATATTCACGGGCGAAGATGTGATTTCGATGCTGCTGGCCGGATCAGACGTTGTACAGGTAGTAAGCACAATTTATAAAAATGGTATCGGGCAGATCGGCACCATATTAAATGAAGTAGAAACCTGGATGAAGAAGAAAAACTATAAAAACATCAATGACTTCAGGGGTAAGCTGTCGCTGAAGACCATGAAGGATCCATTTACCTATAAGCGTGCGCAATACGTCGACATTCTGATGAAATCAGAAGAGATATTTAAAAAATATCCGATGATATAACGCATGATCTGTGATAGCGTGCCAGGGGTATGTTCTAAGCTGTTTTCTGACATTTGCCGGGTTCCGGGGATTGGCGCAATGGATGCGTGCGCATCAACCATGGCTTAAGCTTAAAGGCATTAAGCGGTCATTTTTCCGGGCTTCTTTTGTTATTATTTGCAAAATCCATTCCGGCCTGAAGGGCATCGATATTCAGTTTCACAATATCTTCTCCTTTGCTTCCGAAAATATCACCCACAGCATTGTGAAACAGTTTGATATCCATACCGAGAAACGGTAGTGCAGCACCCAGGATCACCATGTTGGCGGCTTTTTTATTGCCCAGGTCTTTTGCAATCTCATCGGCATCGATGATAATGTGCCTGGGAAGCGTTTTTATCTCATTGAGGATGTCGCCGATATCGGGATAGTTCTTGATGTTGATGTAAGGGTTGCTGTTTGTGATCAGCCAGCCGTCTTCGGCCAGCATGGAAATATAACGCAGTCCTTCCATGGGTTCAACGGCAATGATCATGTCGGCCTGGCCCTTAGGAATAAGATCGGAGGCCACCGGTTTATCCGATAAGCGAAGGTTTGATTGCACGTCGCCGCCGCGTTGGCTCATGCCATGCACTTCGGCCTGTTTAAGGTAAAGGTCTGCTCCCATGGCTGCAGTTCCGATGATGGCAGCAATAGACAAGATGCCCTGTCCGCCAACACCTGCTAAAATGATATCTTTTTTCATGATCTCTATTGGATTGCCGGTTTTACTTTTTTCTTTTCTGCCCTTATCCTTGTGGCAATGGTTTGCAGGCATTCACGCCTGGGTATGATCACTGATACGCCCTTGTATTCCAGCTCTTTTTTTATGATACCCATATTTTCTTCATGGTACTTTGGTATGGGATTCACAATGTGGATGTGATCTTTTTCAACGCCAAGCCCAATGCAGATATCTTCAATCTTTCCGTGTGCGTTTGAATTTTGTCCGCCTGTCATGGCAGTTGTTTCATTATCGAGTATCATGATCGTTACCGGGCTTTTACTCCAAACGGCATCCAGCAGGCCGGTCATTCCTGAATGTGTAAATGTCGAATCGCCGATCACTGCCACTGCCGGCACAAGCCCGTTATCTGCCGCACCCTTTGCCATGGTGATCGAAGCCCCCATGTCGACACAGGTGTTGATGGCATTAAAGGGCTCCAGTGCTCCAAGAGTATAGCAACCGATGTCGGAGAATACGCGTCCTTTGGCATATTTTGCCAGGGCTTCATTCAGGGCGTTGTATGAATAAATGTGCGGGCAGCCTTTGCAAAGCGAGGGTGGCCTTCCTACAACCTGCCCTGAGGCTTCCCTGCCTTCGTAAACTTTAAGGTTAAGGCTTCTTGCAACAATGTTCGGGTTTAGTTCACCATCGCGGGGTATGCGGCCGTTAAGCCTGCCACTTATCTTCCTGCCCTTGTTGAGGTAACCCCTGAGCGATTCTTCCACCAGCGGATAACCTTCCTCAAGCATAAGGATCTCGTCGCATTCATTATATATCTTCTCAACCATTTTCCGGGGCAGGGGATATTGTCCGACCTTCAGCACCGGGTGTGGCACTTTCTGATCTTCAAAATTCTCAATCAGATAATTGTATGCGATGCCACAGGCAATGATCCCGAGGCTTTTATCATCGGCATCAAAATATTGATTAAAAGGTGAGGCTTCCGATTCCTGCTCATAGGCCTCCTGGTTGCCTAAAAGAAGCTTATACCTGCGGCGGGCATTGGCGGGCAGCAGAATAAACTGGTTGGGGGTGCCCGGCATCTTCAGTTCATTCTGCGGGCGTTTTTCACGCCTGACCACCCCTGCCCGGGAGTGGGCCAGGCGCGTGGTGATGCGCATCAAGACTGGGATCTCGAATTTTTCCGACAGCTCATAACCATAATGAACCATATCATATGCTTCCTGCTGATTGGAGGGCTCAAGCATGGGGATCATCGCAAAATTGCCAAAGAAACGCGAATCCTGCTCGTTTTGCGAAGAATGCATGGAAGGGTCGTCGGCGGCAACAACAATTAAACCGCCATTGGCGCCTGTAATGGACGAATTGATAAAAGCATCTGCAGCAACATTCAGCCCAACGTGTTTCATGCAGGTCATGCCTCGCTTGCCAATATAGGAAACTCCCATGGCTGCTTCCATAGCCGTTTTTTCGTTCGATGTCCAGCTGGCAACGATCTTTGCTTCTCTGGCTTCCTTCGACTTGAGAACATATTCGGTGATCTCGGTAGAAGGTGTTCCGGGATAAGCATAGATACCCGATATGCCTGCATCTATTGCAGCCTGTGCAATAGCCTCATCTCCAAGTAATGGTAACTTATTCATTGTGGAAAAATCCTTAATAAAATCATCGTTTGAATAAGTGCAAAGCTAAAGAAATATCGTAAATTAACGCCTTGTTGGCAGTTTGTTGAGGTCAATTTATATTTATTATAATTAAGTTTGCATACCACAGGCTTATGAATTTCCTGGCACATGCATATCTTTCGGGCAATGATGATCAAATTCTCATTGGCAATTTCATCGCTGATTCGGTGAAGGGCAGCGATGCTGAACGTTTTCCGGAAGGAATACAAAAAGGGATCAGGCTCCACAGAAAAATTGATGCATTTACTGATCTGCATCCTGCATTTATTCAAAGCAGAAACCGTTTGCAAAAAGATTATGGAAAGTTTTCGGGGGTGATCATCGACATTTATTATGATCATTTTCTTGCCCTGAACTGGTCAGAATATTCCGACACCGACCTTTCAGAGTTTGCCATAAAAGTTTACAGCCTCATGTTGGGCAATTATAAGATCCTTCCTCCCCGGTCGAAACGGATTCTGCCCTATATGGTCATTCATAACTGGCTTGTCGGCTATTCGCGCTTTGCCGATCTTCAATGGGTTTTCGATGGCATGTCGAGGCGGTCGAAAAAATACGAATCGGGCATGGAAGATGCTGTTGAAAGCCTGAAGCTGGATTACGAAAATTTCAAAGCCGACTTCGAAACATTTTTCCCTGATATGATAAAAGCCGCGAAACAATTCCGCGATGAGCTGGTATAAACTTCCCTTCCCGGCTATGCTCTGAACACCGGCAGCTAAAACATCCCTATTTCACAATGAACTTGCCTGTAAGCTGATCATTGCCGTTGCAGAGGATGCCAACAAAGTAAATGCCGGCCGGCAGACTGCCAATATCGATTTTCTGCGAAACCTCTCCATTTAATGGTCCGGGCAATACATGGTCGATCATGGTTTGTCCGACCTGATTCACGATCCTTATGTTGACAGGGCCGGTGCATGATGAAGTAAAGGCGACGGTCAGATAGTCCCCGGCAGGATTAGGAAAGGTGCGCAACTGTGTAAACTGCTGTGTATCGTGAGGTTCAATCCACGAACCGGAAGTTGTATAATAGCAAACAGTATCAATCACACCGCCTGCATCCATAATCTCCATGCTGAAAACAGGGCCGAACGAATGAGGAGTATACCATGAATATTGTATGCGCGTTGAAAGGATTGTCTTAACCAGGAAGCCACCCGAAAAGATTGAATCCGCTTCAACATCCGTGGTTATGGTTCTCATAACATCACTGTAGGTTCCGTTTGGAAGGTTAAGTGTGCCGTAAGCGTCATAGATGACCGAAGTGGTTCCGGTTGCGGTTATTTGAGCCGTTAAAGCAGTTGACGTCCCTCTGTAGGTGTCGGTAAAAGCGGCGCCAAAAGGAAAAGGAAAGCGCATGTAATCCTTGAAGTCGCTAAAAACAAGGACTATATCAAAACCGCTGAAGGTGGCTTTGGTTCCATGATATTCGAAGCCGTCGTTTTCAATTTTTCCGTAAGTGTAGATGCTGTCATTCATGTTCAGCACAACATTTGCCATCGGAAACTCATTTCCGGAAGGCGCTGATGCCGGCGATATTACGCTGATCTGTCCGGGATCACCAATGTTGATTAATTGAGAAAAATTCCAGATAACATTGGCTCCGTTGGGTGCCGGGTTAAGTCCATTTGGTGCAACGAACTGTATTTCCATAATATCCCCTACCTCAGGAGCGTTTTGGGGATACTGAAACACAGGCTGCGCAAGCATTGAAAGAGCGAAGCCCCAAATTATGACCAGAAGGGAAAACTTTTTCATAACAAAATAATTTTGGTTAATATCGCATCCAAATATAATAAATATTTCGGTGAATTCAAAGTTGATGTATCAACTTTATGAGGAAATTAATACGGAATCAATATTTTTGTTGTTGATTATGTAACAAACTATACCGGTGAGCGTCAATAATATGAGGAGTATGACCTGTGAGAGGCCATACTCCTTCGATCCTGGTTAACCAAAATATTCTGCAGCTATGACTGATTACGGAAGCCTGAGTATCGATGAGAAGATTGCATTTTTAAAAAAAGTGAACATCTTTACTGCTACAGGAGAAGATTTTTTATTGTCGATTGTAACATTGCTCAGGGGGCTTAAGGTCAAGCCACAGCAAACGATTTTCAAAAAAGGTGATCCGGGCGATGCCATGTATGTGATCATATACGGCACTGTGCGGGTACATGATGGCAGCCATGTTCTTTCGCGCCTGAAAGCCAATGATATTTTTGGCGAGTTTGCACTTATTGATGATGGTACCCGTTCGGCTTCTGTAACGGCTGAAGAAGAGAGTTATTTGCTTCGTTTGGGCCGCAATGATTTTGAAGAACGGCTTAATGATGACCCGGGCTTTGCGCGGGGCATTCTGAAGTTGCTTATAGGCAGGCTGAGGAATATGAACGAACTGGAAGAAAAGCTGGCCCGCAGTTATATTAAGATACAAAAGCAGAAAGAGGCCATTGAAACAAAGAATGAACGGATAAACGAGACAAAGCAAAAACTCGAAGAGCAGAATTTTGAACTTCTCAATCTGAATGAAGAGAAAAACCATCTGATCAGTGTGGTTGTGTATGGCCTGAAAAACCCGTTAACAAGCAGCCTCACCATGATCGGACTGATGATGGATGATCCTGACGGGATATGCGATGAACACAGGGAATATGCAGATATTATTCTTAATTCGCTGCAAAGAATGAACAAAATGATCAACCAGGTACTGGATGTGAATGTGATCGAATCGAAGGTATACCATCTGGCAACGGAAAAAATCAACCTCAGGGAAGTTGTTCGGAAGATAAGCGATATCTATAAGCATACCATTGAACAAAAAAATCTTGCTTTTCATCTTGAGCTCGACAACTTGTATGCCGAATTAAACGAGGTGTATATCCTGCAGATCATCGATAATCTTGTGTCGAACGCCATAAAATACACGCCCAAAGGAAAAAGTATCGATATCCGCCTGGGGTTGAAGAACGGCAAGGCTGTTCTTGAGGTGAGCGACACGGGCATTGGTATACCGACTCAATTTCTTCCGCATATCTTTGATCAGTACCAGCGCAAGAAACATCATTTGCAACAACTCGACCCTGATACCGGCCTGGGGCTGGCGATCGTAAGGAAATATGTTACTGCCATGAATGGCCGTGTATGGTGCGAAAGCGAATCAGGCCGGGGCGCATCGTTTTTTGTGGAGTTAGAAGCCTGTTGACCCGTGGTTCAGGTCGATCACAAAACCCTGATATACCTACAGGTTTTGTTAAGAAGTTACAGTTAGTACGAGTTTCCTGCTGCCTCCCTGGTCCCTGAATTCGCACAGGTATATTCCCTGCCATGTACCCAGGTTTAATTTGCCCTTGCTTACAGGGATGTTGACCGAAGTCCCCATGAAACTTGCTTTAAGATGTGCGGGCATATCATCTGGTCCTTCCATAACATGTTTGTACAGGGGGAGATGTTCAGGAATGAGCTCATTCATGAAGGATTCAAAATCGGCCCGTACGCTTGGGTCAGCATTTTCATTAATGGTGATCCCTGCCGAACTGTGCTTGATGAAGATATTCAGTAAGCCGGTATCAGGAAGGTCTTCCAGTTGATTTTCGATGATATGCGTGATCAGGTGATATCCGCGTGGAAAAGGAGGGAGGATTATTTCAATTTGTCTGGTCATAACTTGTCATTTTTTGGACTTAGGCTTCAGGTTCATTTGCAGGGGCGATCATTATGCTGCAGGTAGCCGCCCCGGGCCGGTAACAAAATTACCCAAAATGCCGCAAATTACCAAGTTTGCCGCTGAATGCATGCTTTACATGCTTTTAACGTCAAGCGCATCACGCAGGCCATTGCCTGTTACCATGAAGGCCAGCACCATCAACATAATGGCAACGCCCGGAAGGATGGCAAGGTAAGGTGCATCAAGGATAATGTATGCATAGTTTTCTTTGATCATTGTACCCCATGAGGGCATGGGAGGCTGCACCCCGATTCCAAGGAAGCTGAGCCCTGCTTCAATAAGGATGGCTGAGGCGAAATTTGCCGCGCTGATCACGATCACCGGACCCATGATGTTTGGCAGTACATGACGGAAGATGATCCTGAAATTATTGAATCCCAGAGCCCTGCCTGCCTCCACGAACTCCTTTTCGCGTATGCTCATGATCTGTCCGCGCACAACGCGGGCCACTTCAACCCACATGGTGAGGCCCACAGCGACAAAAACCTGCCAGAATCCTTTTCCAAGCGCAAACGTAATGGCAATGACCAGGAGCAGGGTAGGTATTGACCATACCACATTGATGAACCAAACAATGACCGTATCCGGCCATCCGCGAAAAAATCCTGCTACTGCACCCAGGGTGATCCCGATGATGAGCGAAATAATCACGGAAATAAAGCCTACCGACAGGCTTACCCTGGCGCCGATCATCAGCCGGCTAAGCAGGTCGCGGCCATAGCTGTCGGTGCCAAGCAGGTATTGTTTCCTGACAATATTCTCCTCAGGCCGGCTTTCTGCAAGCTTTTCCTGTGGTACTTCAAATACATCCTGTACGCCGCTTGTATGCTGACTGAACTCCTTGTAATACATGGAGCCGTTTTCGTAGCTCCAATCGCTTATCGGAATATAGCGAAACTCAGGCTTGCTGCCGTAGATCATCCTGCCGAAGAAGCCTGGACTGGCCGGCTCCCGGGTTCTTTTTGTTTTGAGCATGAGCACATCAAAGCCGGGTTTTTGTTTGGCGATCTCGAGGTGCTGCTCGTTGGCCATCGGACTGCTGTCGGGCGTGATCAGGTAACCCAGCGTGGCAATAATGGCCACAAGGATAATAAAGACCAGGGCTGAAAATGCCAGTTTGTCTTTCTTAAACTTCTTCCAGGCATGTGCTGAGAGGGATCTTCCTCCGGTATATTTCTTCTTTTTAAAAAGCATGCGCTTATGCTGTTATGCAAATGTAAGATTTATTCATATTGCTGCGTTCTGCTATTGATGATCTTTGTGTTTGCGGCATCTGTCATGGCTGAATATAAAGAGCTCACACCTGAATACTGCATCATTGCCACGAAATTTTCAGCGAATTTATTTTCTCACAAAAATTGTTTTATCTTTGCAGTCCGAATTTTTATGGTGGATGTAGCTCAGCTGGTTAGAGCACTGGATTGTGGTTCCAGGGGTCGTGGGTTCAAGTCCCATCTTCCACCCGTTGAGGCTGTCTTAAAAGGGCAGCCTCTTTTTATTTGCCATGCGACAAAACCAAGCTGCCATGGGGTTGCTTACAAGACGGGGTTGGTAGAAGGGATACTATTCTATGACTATCGGTAAAGATACATATAAAATGCATGTACATGAAAAAGCTTATTTCCTGACAATGCCAGTCGTGGGCCGGATTGATGTTCAGCCAAAGACGTGCTCCAGCGGGTGTAGTAGTTTTCAAGTTTAACAAGATTTTTCATGATGCGATATCAAAGATGTTGACGAAATAAAATTTTTTGCCGAACTTTGTATCAGGGCTCTGGCGGTTAAGATCTCACTACTTGCATTTTTTTCCGGACCTAAGGAATCCGGGAAGCCGCCCTGGCCCTTTTATGAAAAAATGACAGTTGGCGATCCGCGATTTCTGTTTTACTGACAAAATTCATCCTGTTTATCTGACAAAATTTGTGATTAAAGCGTGCCTTGCCCGAAATATCTGCTTTGGCATATATCTTGATCGCGCAGCATCTAAAATATATTTGAATATGCAAGTGATAAAATCATACACGCAGCTGAAAGAGAAAACAGCAGGCCTCGAAAAAGCCTACTTGCTCTTGTATAAGAAAGGCGCTGAGCAAAGCGATTGCGCCTTCAGGAACCTTGCCGAGGCTTTGCTTGAGAATGAAGACGTGAACGCATTTGTTGCTGATACGAACCAGGTAAGGGACATCCACCCCAAATTTAATATTACTTCTGCTCCCGCATTGCTGGTTTTTGAAAATGGCGAATATAAAAACACGGTAAAAGGATGCCATCACCCCGGGTTTTTTAATGCACTGTTCGAAAATGCTTATGTTGCGGTAGCTGCCGATCCTGATAAGCCCGCAAAAAGCGTAACAGTATATTCCACGCCCAGCTGTAGCTGGTGCAACACCTTAAAAACCCATCTCAGAAAAAATGGCATTCGCTTTAGTGATATTGATGTATCGCGCGATCAGTCGGCAGCAGAAGAAATGGTGCGCCGCAGCGGCCAGCAGGGAGTTCCGCAAACCGACATCGATGGCGAGATCATTGTAGGTTTTGATAAAAACAGGATCAACACCCTTTTGGGTATACAATAACGATTGTAAATCAGTATAGATCAAATCTGTTCGCTGAGTATAAAATAAAGTATAACATAATATAGAATATCATCATGAAAGAACTGCAACCATTAAATCAAAACGTTATCCTCGATATTACGGATGACAAAAAAGAACAAACCTCAGCAGGCGGGATCATCATCCCCGACACTGCCAGGGAAAAACCCATGTTTGCTAAAGTGGTATCTCTGAGTAACATCGATAATTGCGAGATTGCCATTGGCGATATGGTGGTCTATAAGAAGTTTTCCGGTACTGAGATCGAATTCGAAGGTAAAAAATACCTCACCGTGCCTTATGCCGACCTTCTGGCAAAAGTTGTTGAAGTTGATGCGATTTAAAAAGTATGGCCAGGCCCGATAAAGCTGAAAGCTTTTTTTGAAAGAATCCTGCTTGTTTAACGGGCAGGATTTTTTACATTTACATTGTGAAAAGCAATAAAAAATATATCCGGGAAAGCTTCCGGCTTTATTTGCCTCCCGCTGTCGGATATAATTTTCCGCTGTTAATAAATTTGTTGCGAAAGTATGGCGTCGATAATGGGTACTACGCGCGTGCACTGGTGATTTCTCTCATCAGCATGATCGGTGTTCCTTTTCGCATATACGAAAAACTGGCCTACGACCGCAAGGCGGAAAAGCATCGCATGCCCGAGCCTCCGGTATTTATTCTCGGACACTGGCGCTCGGGAACCACGCATCTGCATAACCTGCTCTGCCAGGATCCGCAATCGGCATATGTAACAACTTACCAGAGTGTATTTCCTGATCAGACGCTTGCACCTCTTGCCCGCTTTGTTTTTAAGAATATCATGAAAATGCTTATTCCGGTCAACCGCAAAGGAGATAACGTTAAACTGGGCAGCGATTATCCGCAGGAGGAAGAGTTTGCGCTCGCAGCGCGCAGTCCGGCCAGTTATTATTTTTTCTGGTATTTTCCCGAAATGATGCTGCAATTTTTTGATGATTTTCTCAGCTTCGAACAGGGCGACAAAAAATTACGGGAAGCATTTATCACCGATTATCGCAGGCTGATCAAAAAGGCCCTGATCAATACCGGCAACGGACGTTTCTTATCCAAAAACCCTGTTCACACAGGCCGTATACCTCTTCTGCTCGAAATGTTTCCCGATGCAAGGTTTATCCATATTCACCGAAACCCGGTGGATGTGATCCTGTCGACAAGGCATTTTTTCAGCAAGATGATGCCCGGCCTTACCCTGCATAAGGTCGACTATGATAAGATCAATGAGGACATTTATACCGTTTACCGCCGCCTGATGCAGCAGTATCTGGATACCCGGGCCATGATCCCTGAAGGCAATCTCGTGGAGGTGCGTTACGACGATCTTACGGCCAATCCCATTGCTGAGATAGAACGGATATACAAGGCTTTCGGTTTTTCCGGGTATGCCCGGGCAAAACCACGAATAGAGGCTTATGCCGAAATGAAGAAAAACTATGTCGGGAATAAGTATGACATCAAACAATCACTTCTCGATGAAATCCTCGAACAAACAAACTTTACCATGAAACATTATGGTTACAATGTGCCCGATGGGCTCGGGATCACCGGTAAATGATCACACGTGGTTTTATTCTCTTGCAGACAGTCTTAGTTATACGTAGGCAAATACGAATAGTCTTTTGAGTATTTCATCATCTGCCCCGCATAATCATCAGGATATTCCACTTTTATGTCGATGATGGTTTCATCATCATAAACCGGAACAAGCACCGGGTTGACAAACCCGCCATAAGGTGCAAGCCTGAGTTTTTCGTAACGGGCCAGAACCTCATTATGCAAAGCGGGGTCAACCTTCACAGCATATTTCTCTACCAGCATTTTTCCGGCTTCATAATCCCCTTCCGACTTGATGCGCTGCATCTCAGCGAGCAATTCACCGATCAGGGCGTTCAGCTTGTCGTAATCATTGATGCGGTAGTAGGTTTTTCCATCTTCCTGCAGTTGTTCGATCACCTTTTCATCCTGCCCCTGTTCAAAGCACCATTTGCTGATCAGTTGCCTGTTGCGCATATGTGCCTGTTCAATATCCTTTCCGGCTTGAATCCTGGTAAGCTGCGTCATCAGGCCGTTGCGGATATAGCTGTCGTATTCGGCCATGGCAGCTTCTTTATTTGGCAAAAGCCCCAGCTCCTGCATTTTTGGCGACCACATATAATAAAGTGCAAAAAGGTCGGCACGTGATTCTTCGAGCACAGAGCTGTAATTTTTAAGGGCTTCGGGACTGGTTCCCGGCAACAATTGACCTGATCCGTGGCCGAGGCATTCATGCAGGTCGGTATGGATGTTTCCTGCCATGTATCCATATTTCCCGGCCCTGTCGATCTCTTCCTGCGAAGCACAGAATTCTTCAAGAAAACCGTTGCCCAGGCTGGCCTGGTCGTAGGCATAGGTTATATTATCCATGGTTACTGATTTTGAGCCATGCTCTTTTCTGATCCAATCTGCATTTGGCAGGTTTATGCCGATGGGTGTCGACGGATAACAGTCGCCACCCAGCTGCGCAACGGTAATCACCTTAGCGGTAACACCTTTAACCGTATCTTTCTTGAACCGCGGATCGGTAGGGGAGTTGTCTTCAAACCATTGTGCATTGTCGCTGATGAGCACAGTGCGCTTTGTGGCTTCCTGATCCTTGAAATTCACAACTGCTTCCCAGGTGGCTTTCATACCCATCGGATCGCCGTAAACTTCTATAAAACCATTTACATAATCCACCTCCGGCACCAGGTCTGATACCCACATCACATTGTATTTATCCCACAACTCAAGATCACCGCTGCGGTAATATTTGATCAGGGTGAGCAGGGCTTCTTCCTGCTCCGGCGTTTCGGCCACACCCGATGCTTTTTCGAGCCAGTAGATGATGCGTGTAAGGGCTTCGCCATAAAGGCCGTCTTCTTTATATACTTCTTCTTTGATTACACCATCCTCCTTAACCAGTTTGGAGTTCAACCCGTAGGATACAGGCGTTTCATCATCCTCTGCCTTAATGCTTTCATAATACGCTTCGGCTTCGGCCTGGTTAACGCCTTCGTAGAAATTGCTGGCTGAATTCAGGATAAGGTCTTTTTCGGGATTGCTATATACCCTTTTGGGGGCGATATCAGGATTGAAAATGATCTCTCCTATCCAGCTGGTGAATTCACCCAGATCCTGGCCCTCCTGCATCGGAAATACCGATCCGGGACTGTTATTCAGCAATTCCTCAAAATATTCCCTGCTGAAACCGGGAACGAATTTATCGGTGGAATAATGGTGATGAATTCCGTTCGAAAACCATACACGTTTCAGGTATACGTTAAAGTCAAGCCATTCCTGCGTTTGCCTCTCGCCTTCATAGTTTTTTAATACTTCTTCGAGCGTGCGGCGGATGGCGAGGTTATACTTATAATTTTGGTCGAAGATAATATCGCGTCCGGCCAGGGCAGCTTCGCCCAGATAATAAATAAGTTTTTTCTGTTCAAGGCTGAGCTCATCAAAGCCGGGGATCTGGTATCGCATAATGCGCAGGTCGGCAAATTGTTCAATCAGAAACCGGAAATCGTTTTCTTCCTCTGTGATCTCACGCTTATCTGCATTGTTGCAGGAATATATTGAAATGCTCATGATTGCGATAATAAGAATAATGTTTTTTTTCATGTTGGTGCAGCTTATTGGTTTT
This sequence comes from Bacteroidales bacterium, assembly GCA_032250805.1. Lineage (GTDB taxonomy): Bacteria > Bacteroidota > Bacteroidia > Bacteroidales > B18-G4 > B18-G4. Next base: position 12,407 of record JAVVEM010000002.1, on the reverse strand, counting down.
TGTAAAATGGCAGCCTGGTGATCTGCGCTTTAAGAAGCTTATTGCGCACTTTTATATATACTTCGCTGTCGAATTTATTGTATCCTGATTGAATATATCCCATCCCGATGGCCTTTTGCAATGAGGGCGACATGGTACCTGAAGTTACCTCGCCAATATTTTCGCCTTCGGCTGTGCATATTTCATAATGTTGCCTTGGAATCCCTTTGTCGATCATTATAAAGCCCCTGAGCCTTCTTTCAGGTCCTTCTTCTTTTTGTTTTTCAAGGTATTCGCGGTCGATAAAGTCATTGCCATCAGTAAATTTCGTTATCCATCCCAATCCGGCTTCAATCGGGGAGGTGGTATCGTCGATATCATTTCCGTACAGGCAAAAGCCCATCTCCAGCCTGAGGGTATCCCTGGCGGCGAGGCCGATGGGTTTGATGCCAAATTCTTCGCCCGCCTCCAGTACAGCCTTATATATTTTTTCAGCATCGGCGTTGGCCATATAGATCTCACAACCGCCTGAGCCCGTGTATCCCGTTGTGGAAAGGATAATATCATCCACACCGGCAAAGCTCAGCTTTTTAAAGGTATAATATTCCATATCTGTGATGTTCTCATCGCAAAGCTTTTGCATGGCCTTTAGCGCCAGGGGCCCCTGCACGGCAAGTTGTGAAATCTCGCCGGATGCATTGTGGAGGTTGGCACCCGCTTTATTTTGTGATACACACCATTCCCAGTCTTTGTCGATGTTTGCTGCATTGACCACCAGGAGGTATGTTTGCCCGTCGATGCGGTATACGAGGAGATCGTCGACAATACCGCCCCTGCCGTTGGGAAAACATGTGTATTGTACTTTCCCGTTGGTGAGTTTAGAAACATCGTTCGTAGTTAGCCGTTGAACGAAGTTAAAAGCTTCGGGGCCTGTGACCCGGAATTCGCCCATGTGCGACACATCAAATACGCCAACACCCTGCCTTACGGTCAGGTGCTCAATATTAATGCCTTCAAAACTAACGGGCATGTTAAAACCGGCAAAAGGCACGATTTTGGCGCCCATGCTTTCGTGAATCTTTGTTAATGCTGTATTTTTCATTGTGAAATTGTTTTCTGAACGTCTGATTTGGCAACACAAAAGTATGAAATACACCTGGATTTGTACCATCATTATCGGTATTTTCTTTCTATCTTTGGTCAGATAAAATCTCAAGATGGGTTTAACGATAAAAAATATTCCCCGCCTGGCGATCCTGATCATCGACATGTTTATCGTACTGGGATCGGTTGTGCTGGCATATCTCCTGCGATTCAACTTTTCCATACCCGAAGTGGAAATGGATGCCTTCCCTACTGTTCTGGGCTATATTGTAGTGGTTAGGCTGATCAGTTTTCTGATTGGCCGCACCTATGTTGGCATTATAAAATATACCAGCACCGAAGACGTTATTCGCATATTTATTACTGTTGTTGGCGGCAGCATGGTCTTTGTTCTTACCAACCTGACCACCTATTTTCTTATCAATGGCACCTTTTTGATCCCCTTTTCGATCATCATAATTGATTTTATCACTACCATACTTATCCTCACTGCCTTCAGAATGATTGTAAAGGTGGCATACCTGGAAATGGCAACACCTGAGGGCGAACGTTCCGACATTATCATTTTCGGTGCCGGTGAGTCGGGCCTGCTGGCCAAGCGTGCGCTCGACAAGGATCCCACGGTAAACTACAAGGTTGTGGCTTTTATCGATGATGATGGCGCCAAGGTAGGAAAGAAGATGGAAGGGGTGAACATATACAGCAGCAACAAGCTGAAAGAAATACTGCAGCGCTGGCCTTTTGCGCAGATGATCATCTCCCCACAGAAGATGGCCCAGGCCCGGAAACAAAACATCATCGAAACCTGTCTCGAAAACGATATTAAAGTGCTTAACGTTCCTCCCATATCGCAGTGGATCAATGGTGAGCTCAGCTTTAACCAGATCAGGAAAGTAAAGATCGAAGACCTGCTGGGGAGGGATGCAATTCAGCTCGACAGTGAAAAGCTGAGCAAGAACCTTGCCGGCGCTGTGGTGATGGTTACAGGTGCCAGCGGCTCCATTGGCAGCGAGATTGCCCGGCAGGTGGCCGGTTATTCGATCAAAAAACTTGTTCTTGTCGATCAGGCCGAAAGCCCGCTCTTCTACCTTGAGCTTGAGTGTATTGAAAAGTTCGGATCGAAAGATATTGACATTGTGGTGGCCGACATCTGCAATGAGCAGCGTATGGAAGACCTCTTTAAAGCCTACCGGCCCGATCTGGTGTATCATGCAGCAGCATATAAACATGTGCCCATGATGGAAGCCAACCCTTCCGAAGCCATACATACCAATGTAAGAGGTACTTTGGTGCTTGCGCGGCTGGCAAAAAAATACGGGACCGGTAAATTTATCATGATCTCGACCGATAAAGCCGTTAAGCCAACAAGCGTGATGGGTGCATCGAAACGTATCGCCGAAATGTATACCCAGGCCCTGAACGCCGGTAATGGTACCCGCTACATTACAACCCGCTTTGGCAATGTGCTTGGATCGAACGGATCGGTCATCCCCCTGTTCAGGGAACAGATCAGCAAGGGAGGACCGGTAACTGTTACACACCCTGAGATTACAAGGTATTTTATGACCATCCCGGAAGCCTGCCAGCTGGTGCTCGAAGCCGGTACAATGGGCAATGGCGGCGAGATATTTATTTTTGATATGGGGCAGTCGATCAAAATCGTCGATCTGGCAAAGAAAATGATCTCATTGTCGGGGCTGCGGCTGGGCAGCGATATTCAGATCAGGTTTACCGGCCTGCGCCCGGGCGAAAAACTTTACGAAGAGTTGCTTAACGACGACGAAAACACCCTTCCCACGCATCACCCCCAGATCATGATCGCAAAAGAAAAAGTTCATGACCTTGATACGGTATCGGCCATGGTGGAGGATCTCCTGTCGATAAGCGACAGCCTCGATGGCCTGGTCATTGTTAAGAAGATGAAAGAGATCGTGCCCGAATTCATAAGCCGCAACTCGGTGTATGAACAACTCGATGCAAAAGAATAAGTTCATCTTATTTTCGTTAAACTTTTAAGGGTTTTGGGTGTTGATGTAGTCAGGATTTCAAACTTGTGTTATGAGCTTTGAAACCTGATTCAGAATAGTGGATTTGCTTAAAGGGATTTTGTTTTTTGATAATAAAATTTTTGTTTGAGATGATACGACGGTACATTTTTATGATCAGCTTTTTACTGGCGGGCCTTTCGGCCCAGGCGGCATATATTTTTATTCCAATGGATGATACCCAGCGCGACCACCTCAAAGCATACGGGGTTTCATACTGGGTGCTGGAGCAGGATGTGGAAGTGAGCTGGCTTTTGAATTACAGGGGAGGAAGCTTCATGTGCCAGTATCACGAATTGATCGAAAACGAATGTGTGATCAGGGGAGTGAGCTACCAGGTTATTGCCGATGTGCAGGCTTCGGCTATTCTTAACGAGATTGCTGTGCCCGAGGTGAATATGGATGAGATAAAACTGCATATCCCGCCCCGGATCGCGGTATATTCGCCAAAGAACAAGCAACCCTGGGATGATGCTGTAACCCTGGTGCTGACCTACGCCGAGATCCCCTATGATGTGATCTACGACCATGAAGTGCTGGATGGCATGCTGCCGCTCTACGACTGGCTGCATCTGCACCACGAAGATTTTACCGGCCAGTACGGAAAATTCTGGGCCAGGTATAAAGACTTCCAGTGGTACCGCGAAAACCAGCGGGCTGCTGAGCAAACGGCGAAGGAACTGGGATTTGGAAAAGTGTCGCAACTTAAACTGGCGGTAGCAAAAAAGATCAGGGAATATGTTGCCGGGGGGGGATATCTTTTTGCCATGTGCTCGGCCACCGACAGCTATGATGTTGCCCTGGCCGCCGATTGTGTGGATATTTGCGACGTTATGTATGATGGCGACCCCATGGACCCTGATGCGCAGGAAAAACTCGATTATTCGCAATGTTTCGCCTTTACTGATTTTACTTTGAAAACAAGCCCGCATGAGTATGAGATCTCCAGTATCGATGCCACGCAAAAACATGTGCGCTCGGTGCGGGAGCAAAACGATTTCTTCAGCTTGTTTGAATTTTCAGCCAAGTGGGACCCTATACCTACCATGCTCTGCCAGAACCATGAGCAGGTTATCAGGGGCTTTATGGGCCAAACCACAGGTTATATCAAGGATTACATTAAACCCGAAGTGCTTGTCATGGGTCAGAATAAAGCCCTGAACGAAGCACGCTACCTGCATGGCGAATTTGGCAACGGAACCTGGACCTTTTACAGCGGCCACGACCCGGAAGACTACCAGCACCTGGTGGGCGACCCGCCCACCGAACTCAAGCTGTATCCCAATTCGACCGGCTACAGGCTTATCCTTAACAATGTCCTGTTTCCGGCAGCCAAAAAGAAAAAACAGAAAACCTAGGCGGATAAAGAATAACAAATAACAAATAACAAATAACAAATAACAAATAACAAATAACAAGTAACAAATAACAAATAACAAATAACAAGTAACAAATAACAAGTAACAAATTTCCAGTATCCAGTATCCAGCATCCAGTATCCAGCATCCAGTATCCAGCATCCAGTATCCAGCATCCAGATAAAGTATTTTTAAGAACTTATTCATACTTTTGTCGTCAAACTTCCAATACCATAATATATGTCGATATCAATTATCGTGGCGATAGCCGAAAATTATGCCATAGGAAAAGACAACGAGCTTTTATGGCATATTACCGACGACCTGCAGCATTTTAAAAAGATCACTTTGGGGCATAAGATGATCATGGGAAAAAATACATATTTGTCGTTACCGGTAAGGCCCCTGCCAAAGCGAACCAGCATTGTGATCACCGACGATCCTGATGATCATTTCGAAGGCTGTATTATGGCGCATTCCATTGAAGAGGCCATTGACGCATGCAGCGAAGATGAGGAGTGTTTTATCATCGGAGGAGGTTCCATATACAGGCAGTTCATGCCCCTGGCCGACAAACTCTATATTACAAGGGTACACCGGAGCTATGAAGCCGACACCTTTTTTCCTGAGATCAGTGAAAAAGAATGGGAACTGATTGAAGAAGAAGATCATGTGGATGAAGAAAATAACGGACTGGAATTTTCGTTTCAGGTATATAAACGGAAGGGATAAGCGATATTCAGTATCCTGTCTTTAATGATAAACTAAAAAGCAGTATACTAAAACCCCTCCCCATATCATGCAAACATGACAGTCAGGTTAAATATTCTCCTCTTAATGCTGTTTACGGCACTGCTTTTTTCCTGTAAGAAGGGAAGTATTGAAACAAATTACGGTCCTGGCCTTCAGGTGGCCAGCGATCATGTTATGGCTGAGAATGCTTTTTCGAGGGTATTTAACCTGTTTTATCGGGTTGTAAGTGATTCGGGACTTGTACAAACAGGAAGCGCGAATATTTTTGCTGCCACTTGCACTTATGCTGAAGACCCGGTGATCAGCTTTACCATCGACTACGGGAATGTTTTCAGGCAATGCCCTGATCGTATCAAAAGAAAGGGCATGATCACGGCTGTGCTTGACAGATCGTTCGGGGAGCAGGGGGCGGAGGCCCGCTTGTCGTTTACAAATTTTGAATTTATTGATAACCCGGATGATACGGTGGCCTTATCGGGCGAAAACCTGATCATTAACCTGGGCATTACCGGCACTTATCCCACTTTTGAGCACCGGGTTATTTCCAATACCCTCATTACCAATGATACTATTGACAAGCAACCGGTAACCTATAATTCGCAGCGATTGATCGAATTGCGGTCGGGTATGGAAACGCCCCAGGTATTTTCCGACGACCTGTTTGTAATGACGGGCGAAGCTGCGGGTTCAGCCAGCAATAGCGTTGTTTTTTCATCAGTTGTTGAAGATCCGCTTGGCAATTATCCGGATTGCCGGTGGTTGCGCACGGGCATTATTTCCCTCTCCATGCCGGGCCTCGATATCAGGACCGGATATATTCATTACCTCGGACAGGATACCTGCCTAAACAGGGTTAAATACCTGTTCAATGGCAACGATTTTTACGAAGAGCTTTAAGATTTTTGATTTTGGATGTTCGATGGCTGATATTAAGACAGCACGACTCCACGAAAAGAAATAACAAATAACAAATAACAAATAACAAATAACAAATAACAAATGACAAATGCACAACGCAACTTTGTCGGCACAGGGCAATCAGGAGCAATAGCGATAGAATGACTGAGAGATGCACCTTGCAGGATATAGCATCAGAATGAATATTTCAGTTTGGTGTATATCATCGAATTATCTTTGTATTGTCCGAATGTTCCGCTGGCATCACCTGTAAATATGTTGGCCCCGAGTAAAACAGAAAATCCGTCATCGATATCGTAGGTTATTTTCGGACGGATCAGGGCATCCTCGTTGGTTATTCCGAGGTAGGTGAATAGTTCGAGATGCAACGTTTCCCTGAAAAGATCATATTGCGCCAGGAAGGTCATGGTGGTGATGTTTTGCTTTTGCAGGATGTGATCGTCATGATCAAGTATTGTTTCCTGAATGATCTGGCTGCTGAGCATCACATTGCCAATACTGAAATCTGCTCCCACAAGGTAATGCAGGTAATCTTTTTCTGTAAGGCTGCCTTCGGCAAGTGGATCGGCGGTTTGAAAATACTTGCCATGATAATAAGCACCTTCGCCCCTTAAAATCACACCCGATATTTCGGTGCCAAACGATCCGCCGCCAACGCCAAGCCTGTGATGTTCGGGAATAATTTCCAGTTGATTCAATACCAATTGCCCGCCAACGGTATCAAATATTTTTTTTGTAAACAGTGATGGATTATCATCCCAGGTGTAAGCCCCCATCAGCTCAAAATCAATTTTGGAACCCAGTGACGCATATTTCATAAAAACTTCGCTATTGGCAATGCCGGGGCTTATATCGGATTTTGCGTAATTGAATTCTGGTTTTACCGGAAAAGCAGGCTCAATGTACCAGATAGATCCGGGTTGCGGCCTTTCGTTGGGTGTGAATACCGATACCCAGATAAGCTCAATGGTGCTGTTTCCGATATAATAGTTTAGTTTGGTGGCAATGATCCCCTGCCTGATCTCATAAAAGTCAGGCAAGAGGAATTCACGCAGATCCAATGGGGAAACAATGTCGGTTATAAATACTCCGTCGGCTTTGCCCCACACTACCTGCTGTTTTCCGATGCGCAGATCAAAGCGCTTGAAGAAGAAGTCGGTGTACAACTCACGAAGTTTAAGGCTGAGACTGTCGGTGTCGTATAAATACAAAACAGGATTTGCTTTAAACGCTGATTTGTTTCCCATTTTTTCGAACGACATGTCGAGTGTTTGTTGTGCAATGGCAAGCTTGCCCGATTCCGTTAATATTCCCTCGTAAGTCCTTGCATATCCCCTGATATCAATAAACTGGGCCGAAAGCCCTTTCAGGATGAGCAGAAGCATAATGGATAAAAAGATCTTGTTTTTCATAGTTTAAGCTTTTCTACAACCCACGGGTCATCATTCTTTCACTGAATTTAAGGTCGGAAACCCCCGTGTTAATTTGTATGTTACTCAACTCCATCTGGGTACGGTGGTTTTTCTGGATATTTTTCATTTCTGAAGATGTGATGATGTCGAAACCATCGAAGTTTTTATACTCATTAATACTGAGTATTTTTAGCAGGTCGCCGTCTTCATCATAAAACTCTTTCTTTACCCCGATAAAAGTTTCTTTTTCGATCCAGGTAATGGTTTTTGAGTACATATAATCTTTGTCTACCGGAATGCTTTCAACCACATAACAGGCTTTACCGTTAATTTCCTCTTCGCGCAGGAGTTGGTGTGTGTCTTCTTCAAGTTTGCGATCGCCAAGATCGTCATAGGTAAAATCGGATCCCATGAAATAGTCGCTCTTGCTGTCGCTGGAAATACGTTTAACTTTTTTCAGTGCCGGCAGATAGATCCACTGGTCATCGGCCCTGTCGTCGTCGTACGACCAGTTCATGAAGGAGGTATTTCTGACATCGGCCGGGGAAATAAAAAACATGATGCTTTTTTCCACATCGCCCATTTCTTTGGTGAATTGTTTAATTTCCCTTATGCGGGTATCTCCCGAACTGTTTAGCAGGATCATTTTTAGGTCAGATTCCTGATCCTCGCCTGTGGGGCGGTTATAGGTCTTGTCGACGATCTCTCTGCCTGTCAGGTTTTGTGTGTTCGCATTCTGAAATGCTCCGGTCAATATCAGGGAGCTGACGATCATAGTGATGATTCTTAACTTTTTCATTTTATTTTCTCCTTTTATTTTTCATGTAAATATTTGATTTATTCATTAATACAAGCATGATGGTAAGTGTACCTGCAAAACTTGTGAACATGTTCAGGGATACCAGTGCGCCCAGTTCCCTGTTTGGTGGAAATACCGAAAACAGCAATACCATAAATCCTGCAATTACCACAATGGCGTTGTAGGTAATGGCCCTTCCCGAATGGTTCATGGTTTTTTGGGCTGTGAGTAATTTGTCGCCGGTAATTTTGGCATTAAGCCGGTACTGCTCAATGAAGTGAACAGCATAGTCAATTCCAATTCCTATGGCAATGCTTGATAGCAGAGCTGTTGTTGTATTCAACGGAATGTTCAGGAAACCCATCACCCCGAAACTGATCAATGCTGTAATGGTAATGGGAACTGCACCGATCAGGCCTGTTTTTATATTTTTGAACATCAGCGATAGCAGTATGACCACGATCAGCAGTGAAAGTATCAGGCTTTTTATCTGCCCCTCCAGAATGAGGTCGGTAAAAACCAGACCTTTGTATCCGCTGCCGGCATAGTTTATTTCGATGCCTTTCTCTTTAAACTCGTCGGTGTAGTCATCAATTATTGCAAGGGTAGAGTTAATGGCTTTGGAGTTGTCGCTTTTCAGCTGGAAGGTTACATTTAATTTTGAATAATTATAATCCACCACCTTGTTCAGGTTTTCCGGATCACCTGACATTTCATAAAGCAGGAGGTATTGTGCCACCATATCTTTGCTGTCGGGCACCCTGTTGAACTCTTCCCTGTCGGCATTCATTACCATGTTCATTCTGTTAACATAATCAACCAGTGAGAATGAATTGCCAACAATTGGCAGGCTGTCTTCAACATTGTTCTGCATTTTTTCCACAAGCCTTAACACTTCAGGTTCTTTGAAAATATCTGCATTTTCGCTGCCTGCATCCAGCACCAGGTTTAATGAGGTGGTTCCGCCAAAGTGTTCGTTGATGAATTTATCGGTAAGTACGATGTCGCTGTCTCGTTCAAATTTATCGAGAAAACTGGAATTGATCCATATCTTTTGCATTCCGATCACAGATAATACAATAATAGCAGCCGTTATAATTATAGACCAGGGTTTATTGCGGATCACTTTCAGGGCAAAACCATTGGCCAGCTTATGGCTTGTGTCTTTTTTGCTGATTTTTTGCTTTTTGATTTTCGGAAGCCCGAATATCATGATGCCTGCCGGGATGATCACCAGTGAGAAGAACATTGCGGCCATTACCCCGAAGGCTGTAAATACGCCAAAATACTTGATGGGAAGCACCTCTGATGTAAGCAGGGAAATAAATCCTACCGATGTGGTAACAGAAGTCATGGCCACGGGCTTCCACATTTTGCGGAGCATGTCCATGGTAGCTTCTTTTTTTGATGCCCCTGGATTTTTTTTCAAAAACAACTGCAGATGGCTATAGAGATGAATGCCGTCGGCCACGCCGATAGCGATAAGCATTACCGGCATCATGGTGGTTACAGCATAGATCGGAATGTTTAGCAGGGCCATCAGGCCAAATGCCCATAGCACACTAAAAAACACTACCGACATGGTAAGCAGGGTGCTTTTAATGCTTCTCAGCATGATGTAAAGCACAATGATGATGACCAGCAATACGATTGGAACCATCTTTTTCATGTCTTTCGGGCCAAGCAGGGCCATGGTCCCTTCAACGATAGGCCGGCCCGCCACATGGATTTTGATCTTATCCGTTTCAAATTTTGAGGTAGTCGACAAAATACGTTCATAAAAATCCTGTGTAAAAACATCGTCGTCAATCTCAGCAATAATGATGGCCACCTTTCCATCAGTTGAAACCAAACGTCCATGGGTCATATCGTTTGTTTCTACGTTTTGCCGCAGTTTGTCGAGATCTTCAGGGGTGGAAGGCACCCTTTTATAAAATTCCTTTACCTCCAGGCCCAGCTCCGTTCCGGTGATATTATCTGCGGTGTAGAGCGAGGTAACGTCTGCTTTGTGTATCTCGTCCATGCTTTGCAGGGTGCGGGTAAGCTGTTTCAGTGTGTCGAGGGTTTCTGTGTTGTAGATGCCTTCAGTGTTCTCAATGGCAACGATGATCCCGTCTTTAATGCCGAACCACGATTCGGCCTCATCACTGTATTCAAAGGCCGGATGGTCCTGAGGCATATATTCGTCAAGATCGGTTTCCATTTCTGAGTTTTGCATCATGAACCAGAAAAATATCGCACTCACAACGAGGGTGCTAATCAGCACTGGCCAGTGGGCTTTTATAATTTTCCGAAATATTTTTTCCATAATTATCGTAGTTAATACTCACTAATTAAATTGGCGAGCTTATAGATGATGTGATATGATTTATTATTTTTCATAATGTTAAGTTAATTTTTCAGATCATTGCTTTTATAATGGCCGATACCAGTTCATTTCCTTTGCTTCTGAGATTAAAATTATGCTTGCCCGCTTTCCATTGCCTCACAATAAAACGGACTGATCCGTGAAGGATCATGTTAATCATATCAGGATCAATGTCCGGGTTTGTTTTTGAACCGGATCTGGCTTCCATGATCAATTCTTTCATCATGCCGGTATTAATTCCCTGTATTTCAAATATTTTTTCTGAAAGCCTTTTTTCATTCCGGAATATCTCTTCGGCAAAAATGACGGATGCAAAAGTTGGATTTGCTGTAAGCACCCTGAATAATGAATCAAAAAATTCAATTATGCGCTCTTCCGGCCTGGTGTCTTTGCTACTAAGCATGTTTTGATAATCGTATAGCTGATCTTTAAAAACATCAAGAATTGTATTCATGATATCAAACTTGCTTTCAAAGTGGCGATAAATTCCCGGTTCGGAAATTCCAAGTTCTTTCGACAGGTTTTTTATTGTAAATCCCTGTATGCCCTTTTTATCTATCAATTCCATTGAGGCTTCGATGATCTGTTGCTGTCTGTCTGATAACATTTTATTATAGTTAGTTAGTATTCACTTACAAAATAACAACATTTATTGCCGAAATGCAAGTTTTTTATTAAAAATTTATATTATTGGGTTTATTCCGGCCGGCTTTTCGCTGCTATTTTCGTCACTATATCAGATCGAATAATTTCCCGAATTGATGCTACTTCCGGCTTCAGGACTGCATACCTTCGGTGGACGAGAATGGGTGGTTAAATTGCCCGTAACCTGCTGCGGAAATACGAGTCCAGAGCTTGTTCAGGGGTTTAATACCATTTAATAAAAGAAATAACTGCCAAAGTTTTTCATTTTCAATCGCTTGTTAATTTCGTCAATCTTAAAATGTTCCGGGTCAAAATCTTCCCCAAGCCATTCCTTGTAGCCTTCATAATCCGGATTCTTTGGGTCTTTTAAAATATTTAACATTTCATCATATCCCCACACACCGCCACAATCCTCAGGCGGGCAGTTCATCTTTCCATCAATACAAACCGGATGTACGGCTTTTTCTTTTTGCTGAATATCTTCAAGAATGATGATGTGTTCCCAGCCGTCGCCAAAATCATATTCATAAATAATCTCATCTTTTTCTTTCACCAGCAAGTCTGCAACTTTCATATCCTGATAGTCGACATTCATGGTATCATCCCAGAAATCATCATCTTCCATTTTATTGGAATAATACTTATTGTTCTTAATAAAATGATGCAGGTGAGCATTTTCCCAACCCATGGCCGATTGTATTACTTTATGAAAATCTGCAAGCGTGAGATCGGCCGGGATAAGAATTCTTCTCCATATTTTGGGTTTAGAATGATTTAATGTGATCTGAATTTGATATACTTTATTCATGGCGTTGAATTTTTATTTCTGGTTATTGTAGCTATGATTTTATTGAATTCAATTCAAAGTTTTATATCATTCTTTCTGTAAATATTCAGGCGGCCTGTGCATTGCCGGACCAAAGTTATTATATTTTGTTGATTTGCGCATAGGATTAAAAACAGGAATTGTCCATTTTGCATTTTACATGTTCTATTTAAGTCAAATGGTATATGATACATGATAAA
>JAVVEM010000035.1:0-36761 GCA_032250805.1 Bacteroidales bacterium | reverse complement strand
CCATCATAAGCCAGCAGGCCAAGCGGTAGAATAAATAAGGCCTGTAAAAGACTAAAAAGTTTATTCATATGTATAAAGGAATAAGATTATTTTATAATTACGATTTTTTTACTACTCCGGAGGTTTCCGGATGAAAGAACACAATAATATATCCCTCCTGTAAGGCCGGCTGCATTAAATATAAATTCATGCTTGCCCGGATTAACCATGGCTTTCTCGGCCAGCTTCATCACTTCCTGTCCGGTACTGTTATAAATGCTGAGGTTTATTTCTCCGGCTGTTTGTACCGTAACAAAAATGCCTGCACTATTTCTTGCCGGATTAGGGAATACCCTGAGTGATTGGTCGCCGGCAATAACTTCATCAAGGCCCACCCACACTGCTTCAATACCAAAAAACTCAAGGTATCTGAACATGAGGTAATCCTTTGTATATTCATTATCGTCGAGCCCGCTAAATTCGTGCGATGAGCCAATTGTACGGTAGCCTGGCCCTATGTTGGCCACAGCTGTTCCGTATAGCGGAAATATGTTTTTAAAGATCATGAAAGCCTCGCCATTGGGTGCGATCTGGTCGATCCAGTTATTTTCGCCACTGTAGTTATACAGCATGCCTTCAGTAAATGCTCCGTCCTGGCCCTGAATGCTCGACAGGTCGTCGCTCCCGTCAGAGAGGCCTGTGATCCCGAACATGGGATGCACTGCGGTTTGTGTATCATAATACCAGGTATCGCCACCTTCCATGTACAGGTTGCCGCCATTGTTAAGATAACCGGCAAGGGCCTGGCCTTCATCAGCGGTGAGCTGGTGATTATTGCTGTATATTCCCAGGCAGACAAACACCGAGGAATACATTTCAAGTTCATCCGGAATCACGCTTACATATTCAGCACCAACACTCAAATTGTCGAGGCAGGCAGTCATTGCAGATGCAGAGCTGCTATTCGGGTCGAGGTCGACAATAAGTACCGGTGTTTGTCCGGCTACGAGGAAAAACTCCAGTGTATCGGTATATCCGTCAGCATCGGCAGTATATTCAAACTGAACGGATGTTCCGGCAGTAATATCATCATCAACCGTAATGTTAAACACACAATTGACTGTATCGCTGGTTGTCAGTGTACCAACATTAAAGCTTCCGGAGTTGATCACAACATGATTATTGTTTGTTGTAAGGCCGGATATGGCATTTGATGCATCGCAATGGCCGTGATTCATGAGTGGCACGATAATGTTGGCAGTTTCGCCGGGATCAAGTCGTCCGTTGCTGTTGCCCGCTTGTGAATCATCAACCGAAACCTCACCGCTTTTAAGCACAGGTGCATTCAGCATAACGTTGAATGAGGCGTTCCAGGTATCTTTTCCCGAGCCAGTAATTTCCAGATCAAATAATGCAATATGCTGATCGGGAACCAGGGCATGCACATCAAAACTGTAGGCATTGATAATGGTCGATGTATCGCCCGCGGCAATCGTGCCCCACTGGGCAAAATCGTCGGTTATGGTTACATAGGCATCGCCTGAAGTAAGCATTGCTTCAACATTGCTTGCATCGGCAGCGCCAAGATTTTCGAGTTGTACATCAAGTAAAATGCTTTCGCCGTAATCGACCAGGCCATTGTTATTTCCTGTGGCATCAACAATGGTATAATCTGACAGTACCAGATAGGGTCCGGCTGGATTATCCACGTGAACAGTTCCAATGTAGGGTTGAGTATTTTGTTTTGTCACCACAACATCTGCATCACCCGGTGTTTGTATCGGATCGAGGGTAACAACAGCAATACCATTGGCATCGGCAAGGGCAGATCCATGCAGTACGCCGTCTTTTGATATGCCAACATATGCATAGGGGTCGGTGTTCACGGTAAAAGCTGTTGATCCCAGAGGCATTAGCGGATCGTAGGTAACATTGGGTGGATCAGGAACACCGAAATAACATTCCAGTGAGGGATCGCCCATCACACAATAGATCTCCCAGTAATATTCGGCCGAACCCGGCGATCCCTGGGTAACAGCAAGGTTTCCTGCAAAGATGATCTGGTAGGTGGTGGTATACCAGTCTTCCCATGGTTCGCCATGGTCATGGAAGGAGCGGTCGTAATTGCCCAGGCCTGTTTCTTCATATGAAGGTGGATCTTCACTAATCGTGCCAACGCCAACACCAAAATAGTAATCCGGATCCCAATAGGTGCTGTTGGTCCCGCCGATATATCCTACGGCTCCCTTATTTTCGGCCCTGAGAATTGCTTCGGCAAAACTATAATTATTAAATTCACTTGATGAGCAACAATTTCCGATCAATACGCAATATTTATCCTGGTTCTGCAATCCCGCCACATCGGAGATCACGAAAGAAGGATCAGCCCAGCCATTGGCAGAGCAGTGCGCTGTATAATTTCCAAAGGACACGCCGTCGCTGACATTCTGAATGATGTCGGCCGAATGGCTGCCGGAGTTAGGATAGAGGTAGGTGTGAGCGGTCAGCCCGTGGGCAATATTGAAATAATTTTCCGTACCGTAGTTGATCTGTCCATTGGCCCAGTCATTGCCAAAATTAGCATCCATCCCTGCAACAAGAACGACTTCGTCGAGGTATGAAGGGTCGGGCATGGTGTATTGTTCGTACTGCAGGGTTTTATCGATCTGAGGTTGCAGTTCGGCATTGTTTGTTGCCGACCAGCGACCAAAATATATCTCAGGAAAATAATCGCCCGTAAATTCAACATACAGCAGGTCGGTAACATGCCAGCCGCTGTTTCCGCTCCAGGCGGGGATCTGACCAACATCCCCCACAAAAAGCACAAATGAGGGTGCCGGGTCGGACGATGTGCCTGCATCATACAAGCCCTGCAGGTAGGTTTTTATTGAATTTGTAGTATTTCCTACTGCCGGATCATCCGTATAGGCTTCAATCACGGTAAAGCCTTTTTTTGTTTTCCATTGGATAAAAGGTTGCAACTGGGTTTCGAACATGGGATCTGAAACGATCACATATTTAACAGGATATTTGGTTAAGGTATCTCTGTTGGCTGATGTTTCAGGTTTATAGTTTATGAGATTGGCGCCAACGGAACGAAAATAGGGGGCTTCGTTTTTTTGTTTTTCTGTCAGGGTGGCAAGCACATCTGCCCCATTAAACAGCACTTCAGCCTCAATTTCGCTGTAAACGCGGATCTTTCCGCTAACCGGGTTATATTGTACAGGTGAGATGTCGACACGTGCAATACGGATCCCCCGCATGGTGCCCAGCACTTCCACGCTTACCAGTTCGTTGGTGGTAAAGGCATTCCGGGCATATGTTTCGGCATCATATTCAAATGCAACATATGATCCGTCTTTGGGTGCAGGCGGCTGCGCCGGCATGAGCTGAAATTCAAAGCCAAGGTCGGCAAGGTCAAATTCTTCAACCCTGAAGCTGAGAATATTTACCTCCGCACTTGCGCCAACAGGAAATTCGATGAGTTTGCGGCTCACAGGCAGCTTAGGCGAACCGGGAACATAAGTACTTGAATATCCCGGTACAACCAGTTCGACAAACATGCCTGCATCGGTATTGATCTTATAAGCACTTATTTTTTCAAGTGAACTACTGAAGCGAAGTTGCTCATAGGTATTTACCGAAACCTTAAGGGTGGTGGTGCCTCCCTCGCCGACGATTATATCCCTTGCCGAAAGCGGGAATACCAGGATCACTAAAATGAAAAAGCCCAGGGCTTTTCTCAGAACATCAGGGGTGATTGAGATCATAATTGCTTAATGATTAAGGATATAAAATTTATTAGTATTGACAAAGGTATACAAAATGCTATATCTAACGCAATTTACCCTTAATCAGGACTAAAAAATACATGGCAGGGTTGCCTGAAAAAATGCTCAGGTTAATTTTAGTCCGAGATATTTTTTTGATATCCTCCTTACAGGCAGCCAGGCAGCAAAGTATGCGATGACGAATACGGTAAGAAAAACATAGACAAAATCCATTCCCTGAACCACAACAGGATAAGCATCAATAATAAATGATCCACCTTCCTGTCCGAGCTTCAATAAACCGAATTCCTGCTGCACCCAGCTTATTGCACCACCAATAGCCAGTCCTGTGATTGCGCCGGTAAGCGATATCAGCAGTCCTTCAAAAAGAAATATCCTCCGTATCAGGGCATAGCTTGCCCCCATGCTGTGCAGCACTGCAATATCTTTTTGCTTGTCGATAATAAGCATCGAAAGGCTTCCGATAACATTAAATGTAGCGATCATGAGGATAAATGCCAGGATGAGAAAGATGACCCATTTCTCGGAGTTCATGATCTTATAAAGAAGTTCTTCCTGTTCAAAGCGGTCCTTTACACTGTATGCACCCCCTGCAATAGTCTGAACCGCAGTTTTGATATTTTCGACATCGGCATTTTCTTCGAGACCAATCTCCAGTGCAGTCAGTTCGTTCGTATATTCGAGCAGCTCGCGTGCAAACCATATGGGCACCAGCACAATGCTGACATCGAAATCCTGCTGAATGGAAAATACTCCCGATGGCAAAAGATTTCCGCGGTTGAAGGGTTGTTCAAGACCCGGCTTAAAATCAGCGCTTCGGCTGGGCACAAATATTTCAACCGGATCGTCAGTAAGGTTGGGCACAATGCCCAGATGATACGAAACGCCGGCGCCAAATACGCCGCAGGCCATATCGCCCCGCTGCAATATATAATCACCATCGATGATGGCGGAATCGATTCCGGTCATCAGGTTAAATTCTTCGCTAACCCCTTTAATTCTGCCGATATATTGGCGATTGCCATTTTTCATCAGCGCATTTTCCTCCACTACCTCTGTGAGGTGGATCACTCCGGGAATTTTTCTTATTTCCTCAGCGCGAACATCCTGAAGAGTAAATGTTTTGCCCTTGTCGACAGTAATTTCGAGGTCGGGGTTAAACGAATTGTATAGCGACGACACAATGGCTTCAAATCCATTGAATACGGACAGTACAACAATAAGTGCCATTGTACCCACAGTGATCCCCATCACCGAAATGCCTGAGATCACATTGATGATATTATGCGATTTCTTTGAAATCATGTATCGGCGGGCGATATGGAGGGGCAGGTTCACGGGTGCACTTTTTTAATCCAGTAAACGTTCAATATTATCAATATAATCCAGCGAATCATCTTCATAGAATTCAAGATCAGGCACCGAACGCAATTGATTTCGAATACGATTTCCCAACTTATATTTGATCTCGCTTTTATGTTTTCTTATGGCCTCCAGCAGCGATTTTTTATCCTTTGTGCCAAACAGGCTCAGATATACCCGTGAAAGGGCCAGATCGCGGGTTACATGAACTTTTGTTACGGTAATCATTGCCCCGCCCGATAAATTTCCAACTTCATGCTGAAAGATCTCTCCGAGGTCTTTTTGTAATAATCGCGAAATGCGTTGTTGCCTTTTTGATTCCATAGCTTTAAAGTATTGTATCCCGGGTACCGTGTACCGCATGTTTGATTTTATAATGAAGATCTGCAGATAAATATTGTCATTCTTTCACAAAATAATTCTCCGGTAATTGTTTAAGATTTTTCAAATAATAGAAATAAGCATTCATAACATGTTTTTGATTGCGAAAAATACGGACCGTATCGATTGGTTCGATACTTTCAAACCACTTGCCGTACATCTGCTCCGGATCCCTGAAATCTCTGCTCACGGTTAAAAACCATGCATCCATTCCGGTTTTCAGGCCTCCCCTTTCTTCAGTGATCCATACATATTTATGCAAGGCACCGAGGCTTCCGATACCCAGCACCTCCATGCCATTGGGTTTGGCCAGGTAATAATCAATATTGGCTGCCGGAAACCAGCGGGAGCTGATAAACGGACTATAAGGATCAATATTCCCAGGTTTTTCTTCACGTTCCAGTATGCGGTCAAATTCGCACGACAGCTGCCTCCAGCCATACATATCAAGGCTTACGTCTTTTTCGCCAAGCTTTTGCCCACGCAGGTCGTGATGATAAAATAGCATCCCGCCTTTAACCTGCATTATTCCAAGGATAATAACCAGCGTAAGTACTGCCAGCGAAGCAATCGTCCATCCGGGCATCCGCCTGACATTATTTTTCTTGATACCCAGGTAACGAAGATAGGCTGCCGACAATAAAATGACGGTCGTCCAGGCAGGCCCGGTCCAATGTGGGAGCGTATGCCTGAAAAGCGAAAAGAACAGGAACAGAAAAATAAGTGGCAGGCTAATGAATACAAGCATCATCCCCATTTTTTTATTGACAAGCCTTTTGCCACGGAAAAATGCAAGCAGAGCGATAATGCCAAGGACAAAGTTCACAGGATTATTATAGAAAAATTGCCCTCCGAGTTCTGTAAAGAAAAAATCGCTTCGCAAACCTGATTCGAATATGCCAATACGGTCGCTCTGAAAAGTAAAGCTTACAAAATCATTGTTGTAATTCCATATCAATACAGGCAGGAAAAACAAAAAGGCAATGAGGGCAGCAACATATATTTGCCAGGTTTTGAACCATTTCCGGTCGTAAAAAATCAGATACAGGAATATTCCCAGCAAAAGGAAAGCAGATGTATACTTTGACAATAGGGCTAAGCCAAGGGTAATACCCGCCAGCAGGATGTATTTTTTCGATTGCTTGTTCACAGAACCCGAAAAAGCCTGAACCAGCAGGTAAAGGCTAAGCAGCCAGAATGTCAACTGCGGTGCATCAGGCAGGATAAATGTACCGGCAATAATAAAAGCATAGGTTGAGCCCGTATACAAGAGTGCAGCATATAATCCGGTTGGAGCATCAAGCATCTTTTTCCCGATAAGGAAGATCAGCCAGGTATTTAATCCTCCCAGCAACACTGCTCCCAGCCTGATAAAGAACTCACTGTCGAGCAATAGGTTCAAACTGCTTAACTGTATGAGGAAGCCCACCATGGGCGGATGATCAAAATGGCTGTAATCAGGATAAAGGGCATAGGTCCAGTAATACACTTCATCATTCCCAAATTCGAGGAATGCAGCTAAAAATCCGCGTACCACTACCGATATCAAGATCAGGACAATCAGGGCCCTGCCCGTAAAACGTGCGCTGTTCATACCAGTGCTATGCTCTTTTTTTAATTCGCCTCCGAAGGTAGTAAATATTCACCAGAATAAAGATGAGGGTAGCAAATCCAACGATCCTCAGCAGCCATGTCCGGCGGACATCAAGCGTGGCGAATTCATGCTCCCATGGATCGCCGCCATCATATCTGATAACCGGGTTGAGATAGTACACAGTCCGGTTGCTGAAATGGATCTCAGTACGGACATAGGTGTCGGCAGGCTGAACCACATAAGAAGCATGATGGTTGTACATTACAGAATCGAGTACAGTACCGCCCTGACCAATAAACCTGAATTTCTTGGCATGTTGGTTTACCCTTACCAGCAGGGTATCATCATGAAGTTCAACAGCGGTAAGTTCAGGAAGATTATTTGCCTTGGCAATTTTTTCATCCATGGGCTCATCATAGATCCTCCACACATAGGCACCAAAGGATTTTCCGTTGCGGATAGCCTCCACGATACTGTCGCCATAAAGTGTGGGAGAATAGATCATATTAAAATAGTTGCCAACTTCGTTCCGGTTGGTAATATCGTGGGCATCATCATTTGCCAGTATACGCATATTTTTACCTGCTGAGAGGGCGGCATCCCAATGCCCGATTGAGACCCGGTAACCATTCAGCACTTCAATGCCGTCATAATTGGTGAGCCAGGTCATATCTTCAGGCTTCCAGCCATGACGCAGTTTTGGATGTGCGATAAATATCAGCTCAGCGCTGGGTCTGAGAATGTTTACCATATGTTGCTTGTGATGAATATTCTGAAACAAGGGATAGTCGATCCATGTTACATGTTTTGCCCCGATCATAACATGATGGTTTTTGCGGATTCCGTAACCATGCTCATATACCGGAATGTATGTATCGCGATCGGATCCATGGCGGTTGATCTTCTGGTAGTCGGAAGTGGGAATAATATCATACCCAAGCAGGCCATAGATGCTGTCGATCATTTCATTTGAATTTTTCCTGCCATCGGTAATGCCCAGCCAGGCCTCTGATTGTATCTGAAAATTGCCTTTATGCCAGTGCTTGTTATCGATACCTTCGTAGGGATTGAATAATTCATTTCCGCTGAAAGGGCGGGGTTCGGGGAATTTGTAAACGGGAGCAACCAGGTATTCGATCGTAAAAACAACAAAAAGACCTATGATGAAATATAGGATAAATTTGAAAATGAACCTTATAACTCTCCAAATAAGTTTTAATCCTCTGAACATGGCTCTATAATAATGCTGGCTAAATTAATACGATTTACCGATGTAAACAAAACAAGATGTGCAGGCTTTTGTTCAGGGCATATAGGGAACTACCCTTCAGCAAGTTGACGGGTCATCAAAAAAATAAACATAATCCTTAATTCACAGGGAGATGAATATAAGCCGTAAGATTAACAATTATTTTATGTAACACAATAACAAAAATTTCGTATCATTGTGTGAATTAAATATAGTCATCGCTGTTATCAGGCTGATCCCGGGAAAATAAGGCCAGGGGATTTGTAAAAACAACAGCGCTTTGCTATATTTGAGCAGGCAAAACAAAACTATGGAATCTTTAAAGGTGTTTATCGTCGAAGATGATAAGCTTTATGGGGATCTCTTGCGATACCATTTATCGCTCAATCCCGATAATGAAGTCTTTCTGTTCAACTCAGGACAGGATTGCCTTGATAACCTTTACCTGAATCCCGATTTTATTTCACTCGATTACAGTTTACCTGACATGTCGGGCCTTGAGATCCTGCAAAAGATCAGGGAATACAATTCCAAACTGCCGGTAGTCATCGTTTCGGGGCAGGAAGATATAGAAACGGCAATAAATCTTCTGAAAGAAGGCGCTTACGACTATTTCGTCAAAGAGGAGGATACGAAGAACAGGCTGTGGAATGCCCTGAAGAAGGTGAGGGAGAACCTTGAGCTCAAGCAGGAGATCAATGTTTTGAAAGACGAGATAGGGAAAAAATACGAGTTCCGTAATATCATCAAAGGAAACAGCCTGGCCATCACCCAGATTTTCAACCTTATTGAAAAAGCCACACAAACCAACATTGTTGTGTCGTTATTTGGCGAAACCGGAACAGGTAAAGACCTTGTTGCCAAAGCCATACATTACAACTCACCCAGAAGTGAAGGCCCATTTGTGCCAATCAACGTGAGTGCGATCCCGCGCGAATTGATCGAAAGCGAATTTTTCGGACACGAAAAAGGTGCTTTCACAGGGGCCACTGCCCGCAATAAGGGAAAATTTGAGCAAGCCAATAAGGGCACAATTTTCCTGGACGAGATCGCCGAGATGGACCAGAATATGCAAACCAAGCTTTTGCGTGTGTTGCAGGAAAGGGAACTAACGCGGGTTGGAGGAAATGCAACCATCAAGTTTGATGCACGTGTTATTGTGGCAACAAATAAAAACCTTGCCGAAGAGGTTAAAAAAGGCAACTTCCGGGAAGACCTTTATTACAGGCTTTTAGGCTTGCCCATTGAATTGCCTCCACTGCGGTCGCGTGGCAATGATATCCTTATACTGGCAAGATTTTTCCTCGACGAATTTTGCAAGGAAAACGGCTTTGAAAATAAATCAATAAGCAAAGGGGCACAGGAGAAGCTGATGAACCATACGTATCCAGGAAATGTCCGCGAACTTAAAGCAATTATCGATCTTGCCGCCGTGATGTCGAACAAGGATGTCATCGAAGAGCACGATATTTCATTTACAAAGACCAGTTTTACCAATAACCTGATTAATGGCGAAGATACACTGTCGGGATACACCAGGAAGATCCTTAGCCATTATTTAAACAAATACGACCAAAATGTCGCTATCGTAGCTGAAAAGCTTGATATCGGAAAATCGACCATATACAGAATGATCAAAGAAAACAGCTTATAACCAAAAGACACAACCAAATTAAACGACCATGGAAAGCAAAATGTACAACCTTAACCAGGTAAAGCTTTTTTTAGGTGACGACAAGCAGCAGCTTGGCAACATGATCACTATTTTCCTGAATGAAACGCCCATTATGTTGAAGGCATTGAATGAAAACTGCGAAAGCCATAATTATGAGGAAGTAAAATTCTATGCCCACAAGCTAAAATCCAGTATTGACCTTTTCCAGATAAACGGCCTTCAAAATGATATCAGGACTCTGGAAAAACTTGCCGTTGAAAAAAACGACCCTCCTGCCATTGGGCGCTATGTGACAGGCATTACCGGTACGCTGAAAATTGTTATGAAGGAGATTGAAAAAGAAGTGTGAGCCATTCGGGTAATAACACATTTGCACAATTACAATCAATTCGTCATTCAAAATTGTAAGGCACCTGGCATTTAATGTTTATTACAATGGGATGTTCCCATGTTTTTTAGGAGGATTGGTTTTACTTTTGGTTTGTGTCATCTCCAGCGCCTGAATGATCTTAAAACGTGTTTGTCTTGGGTAAATAATTTCATCAATAAAGCCTAATTCTGCAGCTTTATAAGGGCTGGCAAAAGTTTTACGATAATCATCAACTGCCTTTTTCTTTTCCTGCTCGGTAAGTTTATCCCTAAAAATAATATTCACGGCACCATCGGCACCCATTACGGCGATTTCGGCCGTAGGGTATGCATAGTTCACATCTGCCCCTATATGTTTGCTCGACATCACATCATACGCCCCGCCATATGCTTTGCGGGTAATAATGGTGATCTTTGGTACGGTTGCTTCTGAGAATGCATACAACAACTTTGCACCATGCTTGATGATTCCACCAAATTCCTGGGTTGTTCCGGGAAGGAATCCAGGCACATCTTCAAAGGTGACCAGCGGGATATTGAATGCATCGCAGAAACGCACAAAGCGGGCAGCTTTTACCGACGAATTGATATCGAGCACCCCGGCCAGGTGGGCCGGCTGGTTAGCCACAATACCGATGGGCCTGCCAGCCATGCGTGCAAAACCGATAATGATATTTTGTGCATACCTGCACTGGATCTCAAAAAAGTTTTTATGATCCACAACACTTTCAATGATCTCCTTCATGTCGTAGGGCTTGTTGGGATCGTCGGGAACAAGTTTATCAAGGTGTGTGTCCTCCCTGTTGATATCATCCGTGCATATCTGAATGGGAGGATCTTCCATATAATTCAATGGAAGAAAGCTCATCATCTCCCTGATCATCATCATGGCCTGTTCATCATTCTCGGCAATCATATGTGCCACACCGCTTTTGGAATTATGTGTGACAGCTCCGCCCAGTTCTTCCTTAGTAACCTCTTCATGTGTTACGGTTTTGATCACATCAGGCCCGGTAACGAACATATAGCTCGATTCTTTTACCATCATAATAAAATCGGTCATGGCAGGCGAGTAAACAGCCCCTCCCGCGCATGGCCCGAGGATAGCCGAAATTTGCGGTATCACGCCCGATGCCATCACATTGCGGTAAAAAATATCGGCATAACCGCCGAGGCTCTCCACTCCTTCCTGTATACGGGCACCACCGGAGTCGTTCAGTCCGATTAGCGGAGAACCCATTTTCATGGCCAGATCCATCACCTTAATGATCTTATCTGCATTGGCCCTGCTGAGTGTCCCGCCAAACACAGTAAAGTCCTGTGCAAACACGTACATCAGTCGACCGTCGATCTTTCCATAACCACACACAACACCATCGCCGGGGATCTTGTTTTTTTCCATGCCAAAATCATTACAGCGATGGGTCATAAATTTATCTATTTCAACGAAGGTACCCGGATCAAGGAGGTCGGCAAGGCGCTCACGGGCTGTTTTCCTGCCTGCCTTATGCTGACGCTCAATGCGTTCTTTTCCTCCACCCAGTTCGGCATTTTTATTGCGCTCTTCAAACTCACTGAATTTTTCTTTTATCGACATGGAAATGTTCTTTAGCGTTAATCTTATTATTCAATCTTACTCGATCACAACCAATGGCTGATTGGCCTCTATAGTGTCGCCCGCTTTTACTTTGATCTCTTTGATGGTACGGTCTTTCTTTACCTTATACTCACTTTCCATCTTCATGGCAGCGACAATGATCACGGTATCGCCTGCTTTTACCTTATCGCCCACCTTAACAAGCAACTTAACGACCTTTCCGGGCATGGGTGAGGAGATCACTGTTTCTTCATGGCTGTCGTCCCTTCTGCGGCTTTTAAGATATTTGCTTTCGGCATCAACGATTTCCACTTTGTAGGATTTCGCGTAAGTATTCACCAGATAATTCTTATTTCCGGTGCTGATCAGTTCAATATTATGCGATTTATTATCAATAATGATAGAATAAACGCCGTCTTCCACCATGATGATATCGGCTTCATATTTTTTCCCGTCAATGCTGATCTTCACGATATTGCCCTCCCTGCTCAATACTTCCACCAGGGCTTTGCGATCATTAATATTTATTTCTGTTGACATGGCTGTGAATTCAAATTTTAAAAGCGGTTGAAGCTCATGCGTCGACCACAGTTTTTCCAATTATTACTGCCATTTTTAGAACTTACTCCACTTTGCAGGTTTTCAATCCTGTTGAGATAGTCAATGTAAGCAGCAATAATGGCAACATCTTCAACTTTTTTATCCTGTTTTTGGGGAAACTTCAGCAATTCCTTATTTTTTTCAATAAAATTGGTGTTGTATTTGCCCCTGATAAAATCAGGCGTATCCATGATCCTGTTCAGAAAAGGGATCGATGTTTTCACGCCTGTGATCTTATAGGCATACAAGGCTCGTTTCATCCGGGCAATGGCTTCGTCACGGGTTTTATCCCAAACAATAAGCTTGCTGATGAGCGGATCATAGTGTATCGGTATCTCATATCCTTCATAAACATATCCATCGTGCCTGACACCCAACCCCAATGGCTCGGTAATATGTTTGATCACGCCCGGACTAGGCATGAAGTTATTCTCCGGGTCTTCGGCATAAATCCGGCATTCGATAGCATGCCCGTGTTGGCGCAGTTCATCCTGTTTGAGCTCCAGTTCAAAACCATTGGCAATGTTGATCTGTTCTTTGACAAGGTCCACACCAACAACCCGTTCAGTGATCGGATGCTCGACCTGCAGCCGGGTGTTCATCTCCAAAAAATAATAGTTCAGCTTATCATCAACAATAAACTCAATGGTTCCGGCACCACTATAGTTTACAGCTTTTGCTGCAGCAACTGCAAATTTACCCATCTCCTCACGAACTTCCTGAGTCAACAGTGGCGAAGGTGTTTCTTCCACCACCTTTTGATGCCGCCGCTGCACAGAGCATTCGCGTTCGAAAAGGTGGATCACATTGCCATGATTATCGCCCAATATCTGAAATTCGATATGATGAGGCGATTCAATGTATTTCTCAATGTAGATCGCATCATTACCAAAGGCAGCCATGGCTTCGGATTGTGCAGCCCGCACCGAGCTGAGAATATCCTTTTCATTGCTGACCAGTCGCATGCCCTTGCCTCCACCCCCTGCTGAAGCTTTTACCATAACCGGCAACCCAATCTCCATGATCTTTTTTACAGCATCTTTTTCGTCGCTGATCAAACCACTGCCGGGAACAACCGGTATGCCGGCTTCAATCATTGTTGTACGGGCCGTGATCTTATCGCCCATGGTTTTAATGGCATATGAAGAAGGGCCGATAAAGATGATCCCTTCCTTTTTACAGCGGTCGGCGAATTGAGCATTCTCCGACAGGAATCCATAACCGGGGTGGATGGCATCGGCACCGGCCTGTTTGGCAACATCAATGATCTTGTCGGCCACCAGATAGCTTTCGGTCGAAGGCGACGGGCCGATAAAGTAGGCTTCATCAGCATATCGCACATGCATCGATGAGCGGTCAGCTTCGCTGTAAACAGCAACTGAAGTGATCCCCATTTCACGGCATGACCGCATCACCCTGATCGCAATTTCGCCACGATTTGCTACGAGGACTTTTTTAATCATATATAATTTTTAGATTCCGATAAATAAACCCCTATTCTCCAAATACTTATAATTTCAAACAAAAATAGGGACGGTAAATATAGTGCTTTTTCGTGATTCACCCGCATAAGGCAAAGTAGCTAAAAATTGTTACCAGCCCGAAGGCTTTAAGCTGCAAATAATCGATGTTTTATTGTCAGAAAAACACATAATAGTAACAATCGAATCTACCAACAGTTCAAATTCATACCTTTGCAAATTGAAAAATCAATCGTATTCATGAGCAGGATATTTGTGGCGCTGATAAAACAGTTCCTTTTCTGGATGCTTTTTTTTGCATTAAACAGGGCTGTTTTTCTCATCTATTATCATCACCTGGTAGCTTTGGATGAACCTGGTTTCCTAGAAATCCTTTCCGGTTTCTGGCATGCACTAAGGCTCGACATCTCCACAGCATCCTATATTCTGATCTTTCCCTTTTTTCTGCTCCTGCTGAAGATATTTATGGAAAATAAATGGGTCGATATTGCGAATAAGGTGTATACCTATCTTGTAATTATTTTGTATACACTGGTTACTACAGCAGAGCTCGGCATATATGGAGAATGGAAAACCAAATTGCATTACAAGGCACTGCATTATCTTTCCAACCCTGATGAAGTTTACAATTCGGCCGGGACGGGTCAATTTTTTATCCTGCTTATCATGTTCCTGTTCATTGTTATTACATGCAGCATAATTTACAGCCGTTTCTTTTATATCAATATTCGCATAAAGCGCAAAAAGCCGGCTGGGATCATTCTTTTTATTATCCTTATTCCGGCCTTTCTGTTTCTGGGCATCAGGGGCGGCATACAGCCCATACCGATCACGCACAGTCAGTCATTTTATTCGCAATATAATATCCTGAACCTTGCCGCGGTAAATTCGGGCTACAGTTTCAGCTACAGTGTTCTGGAAAACTACCAATTTTTAAAAGAAACCCCTTACAAGTTTTTCGATGAAGAGCATGCCCTGCAAATCGTTGAGAAGATCAATTACCTTGAAAAAGATACGACCATACATATTTTAACTACGCAGAGGCCCAACATTGTGATCCTCCTGCTCGAGAGCTGGTCGGCCGACCTGATCAGTTCTTTGGGCGGAGAACCGGGGATCACACCGGAGTTTGAAAAGCTGGCCGAAAAGGGAATTTTATTCACACAGATGCATGCCAGCGGCAACCGCTCTGAGCAGGCCATGTCGTCGATATTTGGCGGATTCCCGGCCACGCCCATCACAGCCATTACCCATAACCTCGACAAGGTTACCGCACTTCCAAGCATGCCCGAAATATTGAAAAAGGAAGGCTACAATACCTCCTTTTATTTTGGCGGCCACCTGATGTACGGCGGCATTAAATCGTACCTCAGCATTGCCGGCTTTGAAGAGATGAAAGAGATCTACGACTTCCCCGAATCCATTCCCAGGGGCAAGCTGGGCATTCATGATGAATATATTTTTAAGTATCAGGTGGATGCACTGGATAAGAAACCTCAGCCCTTTTTCAGTGTGATATTTTCGCTAAGCACCCATTCACCCTACGACCAGCCCATGGAAAAGGTTCTGGATTGGGACGGAAGCGAAAATGAATACATCAACTCTGCCTATTATACGGATTGGTGCCTGGGAAATTATTTTCGCGAAGCGGAAACGAAAGACTGGTACGACAGCACTTTATTCATTATTGTAGCCGATCACAGTCATAACAGCTACCGCCACTGGCACGTAACATCACCACAGTATCGTCGCATACCCATGTTGTTTTACGGAAATGTGATCAGGGAGGAATTCCGGGGGACTCAAAACGTAAGCTTATCCTCGCAAACAGATATTCCGGCAAGCCTGCTCAAACAGCTCAACCTTGATGCCGGCGAATTTACATGGAGCCGAAACCTCTTCAATCCCTATACCCCCGAATTTGTGTTTTACGAAGCCACGAACGGCCTGGGATGGATAAGGCCGGAGGGATATTTCGTCTGGCACAAAAATTATGGTTTCCTGGAAATGGATATTCCCGAAGACCGGAAAGATGAAATTATTGCTGAAGGGAAAGCGTATTTACAGGTGCTGTTCAGTGAATTTCTTGATTATTAGCCTGCTTAACCTCCAAGAGAACCAAATACCCTGCGCAGCAGATCAGTAACCCTGGCCAGGGGATCTTCCCTGATGGCTTTTTCTTCGAAGGCAATTTTTACAAAAAGGCCATCCAGCCCTTTTTTTGTAACATATTCGCCCAGGTCGGTTTGCACAGGTTCAAGTCCGGCTGCCTGTCCCAAAATTGAATTTGCAACTGTATTATACTGACCGGTCAGGGTATTCCAGGTTTCCTGCGCAGAAACGCCCGCAATGATATCCTTGTTGAGCGAATTTTGCATTTTGGGTGAATAGAGATCAAAGAGAGCATTGAAAGTACTAATGCGCAGATAATGCGTGGCAGCGGTATCATCGCCGTGCAGGATATTGTATCCATCGCTAATGCTCATATTTATGATTGCATCCCAAAAAATTGGTGCTGCCTCATTGGCTGCATCTTCAGCAGCCCGATTGATCTTTAAAACAATATCCTCAACGAGCTGGTCAAGCCCTAAACCCTGCAGGAGCGGGTTATTCAGATTATCGACAATAATGCCGGCTTCCTCGGGCAGCAATATTTTTATCACCTCATCCTTGTAATAGCCGTCTACTTTCGAAACAATGCTAACAGCAGTATCGGTCCCTACCCTTAAAGCCTCCTTAAGCCCTGCAACGATCTCGGCATCGCTCAAACCAATATTTTCAAACACCTCATCAGCTTCTTCACATGAATACATAATGGGGATACTGAGCGCTAAAAGCAAGATGAATAATTTTTTCATAATAGAAAGATTTAATCACAAAGATAGGACCTTATCCTTTTATGTCACGTATTGGTCAACAAATATCTGCAATAGAATGTTTAAACCGATACAAGTGTGATGTTGAATTTTACCGATGATGATGAGCCTTACAACAAAAGATTCAATTAATTGTTAGAACTACATATTTCTAAAATAAATTAATCATGAAAACAAAAATGTTAATTATGATCATCGCTTTGCTGGGGATCAGCACGATGAGTTACGCACAGAAATACATTACCAAAACCGGCCATATCAGGTTTTATTCAGAAGCTCCTCTCGAAAATATAGAGGCACACAATAAGCAGGTAAACAGTGCATTTAATGCAGAAACCGGCGACTTTGTGTTTAGGCTCCTCATGAAATCATTTGAATTTGAAAAAGCCCTGATGCAGGAACACTTTAACGAAAACTATGTACATTCCGATAAGTTCCCGAATGCAACATTTGTTGGCAAGGTAGTTAATGCAGGTGACATTGACTTTGACAATAAGGGCGAACATGAAGTAGTTGTTAAAAGCGAACTGACCATTCACGGAGTTACAAAGGAAATAGAAACTACGGGCAACTTTATCACAGGCGGGGAGCAGATCACAGGCGAATCGGTTTTTAACATCGAACTCGACGATTATGACGTAGAGATTCCCGGTACGGTATCGAACAATATTTCGAACACCATTGAGATCACAGTAAAGGTAGATCTCAAAAAGGTTGAATAAATAAACTTGCAGCCTGATGTCGGAAAGTCAGATGTCTTGCCGCTAAGCAATAATCCTTTACCGGACCAGAAATGGCTGCCTATTATTGGTCAGTCATTTTTTGTTTTCAGGGAACTGATTAAATTTGCGCCAGCAAGCGCAAAATGATGAGGCTTTTTCCCGACTTTAGCAAAAGGGTATACGGACTGGATATTTTCAGGGCTGTTGCCATTTTGCTCGTTGTCCAGGTCCATGGCACCTTCATGCTACACGGCACATGGTTCGAAGATTTCCCATGGGTCCGTCTTATTGATGGCGTGGAGCTGTTTTTTGTGCTCAGTGGTTTCCTCATCGGAACGATCCTTATAAAGATCATCCATAAGAATAACTACCACCTGAGCAGAGGTAAGATATTCCATTTCTGGAAGCGCAGGTGGTTCAGAACACTGCCCAACTATTACCTGATACTTCTTATAAATTTCTTGCTGGTTAAATATGCTGTGATCGATGGCGACATAGAGCAGTTCAATTACCGTTTCCTGCTGTTTATTCAAAATTTTTCCGGTCCATTCACCGGATTTTTCTGGGAATCATGGAGCTTATCCATCGAAGAATGGTTTTACATTTTCCTGCCTGTATGCCTTCTGCTGCTGTTAATGGCATTTCCCTCAAAAAAAGGCATCCTGGCAGTGATCATCATCCTGATCCTCTTGCCACTGCTGTACCGCATTGCTCATTCGGGAGAAAATGTTGATGCTTTCTGGTGGGACGTAAAATTCCGCAAGGTAGTACTCATGCGCCTCGACACGATTATTTATGGTGTTCTGGCGGCTTATATTAAATATTTTCACCAGAACTTCTGGAAGAAATATAAGGTTTACGCTTTTTTTGCCGGGCTGCTGCTCATGTTTGCCATACTCTACCTGCCCCGCGATCCCAACGGCTTTTATGCTAAGACCTTTTACTTCAGCCTCACCTCCATCAGCGGGATGCTTTTTCTGCCGCTTGCCGATGCCAAAAAAGACTTCAGAACAGGCTTCGGCAAAGTAATTACGCATATCAGCCTGGTATCTTATTCGATGTACCTCATCAACCTTGGGCTTGTAGCCATGGTCATTGACAAGAATTTTCCTGTCAGGGATCCCATGGATGGCACCCTGAAATATTTCCTGTTCTGGATCATCGTATTTATTGGATCAACAATGCTGTATTACCTTTATGAAAAGCCTGTCATGGACCTGAGAGACAAAAAGATGCTGTTTTGGCGAAAGTAGCGGATGCATTTGCTAACAATGCAATGTTAAATATTTGTGCAAGCTGCACAGGATTTGGCGGCATTTTTAATATATATTGCATTCACTTACTTATCAGGTAAACCCATTCATTATGATACAACTTGCCAGGACGAGCATATCATTACAGGTGTTGCTGTTAATTTTCATTTGCGGTTTCATACCGGAGCCATCACAGGCACAGAACAAATGCAAATTCGATTATGAAGAGGACGATCCCTTTACGGGCAAACTCTCCAGGGGTACCTCCACCACCATATTCCCCACCTCCATGTCGACACGCGAATACTGGGAGATCGGTTTCGACAGGCTGAATGATGTTTACAGTGTTTTAAACAATATAAGCATTGCAGGCAAATCCGACTCTTATTTATACCAGGGCGATTCGTTAATGTTTGCCACCAAAGATGGCAGTATCATCAGTTGTTATTCAGTTGAAAAGATCAGTCCGGTAACGCAGGCCGAAAAGGTGATGAACCACGACATCATCACAACCACCTACCTGAGCAAATATTCCATTTCGAAGGAACAGATGGAAATTTTGGCCAGTTCGCCCATCACCAATATACGGATCAACATTGGTGAGCAGGTATACCAGCAGGAGATCAGGTCGCGCCACGCAAAGGATTTTATGGAAGATGCGAAATGTATCTTACAATAGGCTATAGACCTTGGGCATCCGGCATTTGGCATTGAGCATTGGGCATTTATTATCGGGCATTTGGATATTTCATTCTTATCCCGCTGGCCTCTGATCCCGTCTGCCTGTCGCAGAAGGGCTCCATGCGTTATCAATAATTAATTGCTATCTTTGCACCTCCAAATCACAAATCGGCAATTGACAACACAGAATTGACAATAACAACCGGGCCCCGTAGTTCAACGGATAGAATGTCAGATTCCGGTTCTGAAGGTTGTGGGTTCGAATCCCGCCGGGGTCACGCATAAAAAAAGCTGCCAAAGGCAGTTTTTTTTATGCGTGGTCGATTCTGTATTCTGTATGGGAAATTTTAAATTGCATGTTCGAAACCCGGAAATTAAATTGCAATACAGAATTTTAAATGCGCGCAGCTCCCGGCCCGCCGGCAGAAATAATTTTTGTTAAATAATTCTTTACCTTTGCAGCAATAATAACTACTTCAAAATTATACCAGATATGTCAGAAAAGATCTTTGATAAAATCAGTCCGGGAGTGGTTACCGGCGAGGGTGTACAGGAAATATTCCGTATTGCAAAAGCCAACAATTTTGCCCTGCCCGCAGTAAATGTAGTAGGAACAAATTCGATCAATGCTGTGCTTGAAGCTGCCAAAGAAGTGAACAGCCCGGTGATTATCCAGTTCTCAAACGGTGGAGGTGCTTTTTATGGCGGCAAAGCTGCATCAGGCATGGAGGCAGCCATAGCAGGGACCATTTCCGGCGCCATGCATGTGCACCAGATGGCCGAATATTACGGTGTAGCCGTGATCCTGCATACCGACCACGCTGCCCGCAAGCTCCTCCCCTGGGTTGACGGACTTCTGGATGCCGGGGAAGAATTTTTTGAAGCACATGGCAAACCACTTTTCTCATCACATATGCTCGACCTTTCGGAAGAACCACTGGAGGAAAATATCGCCACCTGCAAGGAATACCTTATCCGCATGGATAAACTGGGGATGACCCTCGAAATTGAACTGGGCATTACCGGCGGTGAAGAAGATGGTGTTGACAATACAGGTATCGACAGCTCCAAGCTGTATACCCAGCCCGAGGATGTAGCCTATGCCTATGAGCAGCTTCGCGAAGTCAGTGAGCACTTCACCATTGCTGCCTCGTTCGGCAATGTTCATGGCGTTTACAAACCAGGCAACGTAAAACTGGAACCCATCATCCTCCTTAATTCACAGAAATTTGTGGAAGAAAAACACGGAACAGGGCCCAAACCCCTGTATTTCGTATTTCATGGCGGATCGGGCTCATCGCAGGAGAAGATCCGTGAGGCCATCTCTTATGGTGTGATCAAGATGAACATTGATACCGACACCCAATGGGCTTTCTGGGATGGCGTGCGTGCTTACGAAAAGAAATACCACGACTATCTTCAAGGCCAGATCGGCAATCCGGAAGGAGAAGACAATCCGAATAAAAAATACTATGATCCCCGCAAATGGCTCCGCGAAGGCGAAATTGCGATTGTGGAAAGGCTGAAAATTGCGTTTGATGACCTAAACTGCCTGGATCGCAATTAGAACGAAGATTATTTTATCGCGTAAGTGAACGGATAAGTTCTTTAGGATGAATGCTCAACACCGGAAAAGGTGAGTGATTTACCATTTGCTGCGCATAGGGGCCAAGCCAAAGATTTGAAGTTGTACGCTCCTGTTCCGTCATTATTGATATCAGGTTGGCATCAACACGTTCTGCATAGCCAATTGTCGACGTTGTCAGGTTGTCGGCATCAATGGCATCGCGGGTATACTTTACCCCCTCTTCCTCAAGGTACTCAATAACCTGATCGGTGTAGGTATCTACGCGGTATCTGACATCAGCCACCTTGGTGGTATATACTGAGAGCACAAAAATCTCTGCATTGCAAATCTTTGCAAGGTCGGTGGTAAAAGGTATTTTTTGTCTTGTTTCAACAGTGCTGTCGAGCGGCAGGACAATCTTGCTCAGCGGCCGTTTGATATCAACCCCACCCCTGATTGTGATAATGGGTTTTTCGCTTGCCGATACAATTTTATTTGCATTGCTTCCGATCCAGAATTCTTCAAAACCTGAGGCCCCGTGCGTACCCACAATAACAAGGTCGGCATTCACATCATTGGCTGCCTGAACGATCTCCTTATAAACTTTACCTTCCCTGATGCTAAATGAAATCTTGCCTTTACCCATTTCAGGAGCATGCTGTTTGATCAATTTTTTAAATCGTTTTTCAACTTCAGAAAGAAGAGAAGCGGGATCCACCGTAAAAATATCTTTTGAATTGTCAGGCTTGTTTACCCAAACCATCTCAAGATCAGCACCGGCTTTAGCTGAAATCGAAACAGCATGGGCAAGTGCATTAAGGGAACAATCAAGAAAATCAATGGCAACAAGTACTTTTTTCATAGCCGAATAATTTAATTGTGTAACGGAAACTTTATTTTATCTCTGATCACCCAGGCAATCGGATAATCTCTTTTAATTTTATTTAAAAATCCCTCCGCCTGCATCCTTGTTGCGAAATCACCTACCCTGACTTTAAAGTTAGGTGCCTGCCAGGTTAGATAAACCGGTATATCAGGATATTTTTCTGAAAATTCAGCCATTGCCTCGCGGGCATGTGTGCTCGACCGGTTGCCCGATTCTTCAAATATTTGTATCCTGAAACCATCAATCGCATAATTATCGTCGCTCCCAAGCAAAGCTTCATTTATTTCGATATGCCGTGCCAGGATCGTATCAATGCTGGGATCCTGAATAACACGAATATTATTTCTACCCCCTTGTGCATAAATGCTGAAGGCCGATATGCATATTGTGATGATGGCAATGATTTCCTTATATCGCATAGTTCCTGACCAAAATAAACATTATGTTCCTGCCTTTCTGACACTTAATACAGGCACCGGACAATTATTTACCAGTTGCCGGGCAAAAGTACCCAGAAAAACATTGGCCTGTGTTGTTTCCTGTTCTGTCATGATAGCAACAAGATCTATATCCTTCTCAACGGCATAATTGATCGTGTCCTGGGTAAAATTTTTTGTACTGATGTCACTGACATTATATTGAACTTTATTTTTCTTCAGATGATCAGTAACAATTTTCAAATGCTTGTCGACCTGCTTTCGCAACGACCCAAGATCAGAGGTATGTACTGCCAGAATATGCACTTCAGCATTAAAGGCACCAGCGATGGATGCTGTTGTATATACTTTATTGCTTGATTGCAGTGTACTGTCGATCGGCATAAGAATTTTCCTCACTTTCGGGCCAAAATCAAAGCTCTGCCGGAGGGTGATCACCGGGCAGGGAGCATGCGTTACAATGCGATATGCATTGCTGCCAATCCAGTATTTTTCAAATCCGGTTACGCCGTGAGTTCCGGTAAATATCAGTCCGGCATTGATCTTTCTGGCATATTTGGATATCTCTTCAAAAACCTTTCCTTTGCCAAGTTTATAATTAAGTTTTCCTTTATCGAATTTTTTCGAATATTTTTCAAGAATTTCTTTAAATAATTCGTGTGATTCATGCCTGAGTGCTTTGTCGGTCGGATCGGTCATTAATTCTGAACTCACGGAATTGTCGACCCAGATCATGGAAATATCGGCTCCAAAACGATTAGCATAGGTCATTGCATATTCCAGTGCATGGATCGCATTTTTGGAAAAATCTATGGCAACGAGCAAATTTTTCATGCCTATGAGTGCTAGTATCCCAAGCTAAGATAATAAATTTATGCAAAATAAACTAATTTAGCAGGGTAATTATTGCAAATGTACTACTGAAATAATAAACAACAGTTGTTTTTGTAGCTTTGTGATTATTTAAATTTTTTTATTTCATGAACGAAAACCTTGATGCAAGGGGTGAACACCTCAGCCAGGCTGAACTGGAAATTGAAAAAGTACTCAGGCCGGCCGAATTTACCGAATTTTCGGGGCAGGCCAAGGTGGTCGACAACCTGAAGATATTTGTAGAGGCAGCCCGGCGGCGTGAAGAAGCGCTCGACCATGTTTTGCTCCATGGCCCGCCGGGGCTTGGCAAGACCACCCTTTCGCATATCATCGCAAATGAACTGGGCGTAAATATTAAGATCACCTCCGGCCCGGTGATCGATAAACCCGGCGACCTTGCCGGCCTGCTTACCAGCCTTGAAGAACATGATGTGCTTTTTATAGATGAGATACACCGCCTTAGCCCTGTTGTGGAAGAATATCTTTATGCCGCCATGGAAGATTACAGGATCGACATCATGATTGAGTCGGGTCCCAATGCCAGAAGTGTTCAGATTGCCATAAGTCCCTTTACCCTGATCGGTGCCACCACACGTTCAGGCCTCCTCACAGCTCCGTTAAGAAGCCGTTTCGGGATAAATCTCCGGCTTTCGTACTATGATGCGGATACGCTGGAAAAGATATTAAAAAGATCGGCATCGATTTTAAAGGTTCCCATGAAGAATGATGCCGCCGCTGAGATATCAAGAAGAAGCAGGGGTACCCCCCGCATTGCCAATCTTCTGCTCAGAAGGGTTCGCGATTTTGCCCAGATCAAGGGCGATGGCACCATCGACCTCAAGATCGTACGCCATGCTTTGGCAGCCCTTAACGTTGATAAGAATGGGTTGGATGAAATGGACAATAAAATACTTCTCACAATTATCGAAAAATTTAAAGGCGGTCCGGTGGGTATCAGCACTATTGCCACTGCGGTGGGCGAAGATGGGGGAACCATTGAAGAAGTATATGAGCCATTTCTGATCCAGGAAGGATATCTTATGCGAACACCCCGTGGCAGGGAAGCCACCGAAAACGCATATAAACACCTGGGGAAAATAAAAGGAGGCCCCCAAGCCGGGCTCTTCGATCAGTAATTTATGTGTTCTGAAAAAGAAAGGATCAGCACCTGCATACGATCATCAGCCGAAAAGCTGGGATTTGACGCCGTTGGGTTCGCCCCGGCAGCGTACCTTGAAGAAGAATCATTACGGTTTAAAGATTGGCTGAAAAACGGATATCACGCCACGATGGGATATATGAGCCGGAATGTCGAAAAACGGCTCAATCCAAAAGAATTGAACCACTGGGCCAGATCAGTCGTTGTATGCCTGTATAACTACAATCCCGTAGAAACAGAATTTTCGTCTGCCTGCAAAATTTCGAAATATGCCTACGGACTGGATTATCACAGCATAATCAAGGACAAGCTAAAGCAGCTGGCCGATCTTATTGAGACAGAAAGTGGTAAGCTTCATGCCCGCGTATTTGTTGATACGGCCCCGGTGATGGAACGAGCCTGGGCAAAACGCGCCGGCCTTGGCTGGACAGGAAAAAATGCCTGCCTTATCAACAAAAAAAAGGGATCGTTCTTTTTCATTGGCACGATCATCATCGACCTGGAACTTGTTTATGATACACCTTCAGATACAGATCATTGCGGAACCTGCACACGTTGCATGGATGCCTGTCCGAATAAGGCTATCATAGCACCGGGGGTGATTGATGCAAATAAATGCATTTCATACCTTACCATCGAACATAAAGACGATTTCCCGGAGGGAAATGAAAACAAACTCCACAACTGGATATTTGGCTGTGATATCTGCCAGGACGTATGCCCCTGGAACCGTTTTTCAAAACCACACAGCGAACCTGCATTCAATCCGAAACCGGAATTGCTCGGGTTAACTGATGAAGATTGGAAATACATGGATAAGATAAAATTTATTGAACTTTTTAAGAATACAGCTGTTGAAAGAACAGGGTACGACGCCTTAAGGCGGAACCTTTTGAATAATGAACAGGGATCGAGAGATCAGAGATCTGAAATCAGAGATCATTAACAAGTAACCATTATGGCTGAAACACCCACAACACAGATACCACTTGGCTTTAAAGCCCCGGATTTTACTTTGCCCGATACCGTAAGCGGAAAGCAGAGGTCGCTGCAGGAGATGGCCTCAGAAAAGGGAACCGTGATCATGTTTATTTGTAACCATTGTCCTTACGTGAAGCACGTAATAGAAGGCATCGTGAGGCTGGCCGAAGATTATATTCCGAAAGGTATCGCATTCATCGCCATCAGTTCAAACGATGTTGAAAATTATCCTGATGACAGTCCGGAGAAAATGAATTCTTTCGCCAAAAAACACAACTTTCCCTTTCCATACCTTTATGACGAAACACAGGATGTAGCCAGAGCATACTCAGCGGCCTGCACCCCCGATTTTAATATTTTCGACGGTGATCTTAAATGTGTTTATCGGGGCCAGCTTGACAATTCCCGGCCGGGAAACAATAAACCGGTGAGCGGAAAGGATATGCGCGAAGCATTGGATGCACTGCTTGCCGGTGACGAGGTGAGCCGCGATCAGATTCCCAGCGTGGGATGCAATATCAAATGGAAAAAATGATCGAAAAAGGGATCATTATCGTAAATCCTCTTATCAGTAATAAATCAAACATGTTTCGTGCTTACCAATGCAAAAACTGGTATGCAAAGGTTAGCATGAGCACATCATTGAACTGTCCGTGTGTCCAGAACCTCGACACATGCCCTGTATAGGTCTGGTTTCGAAGATTTGTAAATGAATTATTTGTCCTTACACCGAATTTCCAGTTTTCAGCAACAGTAAACACCACGCCAAAATTCAATTGGAAAGTAAGAATGGCAAAATCATCAGCCTGAATTTCTATGCCATTCATTTCTTCATATCCGCTCATAAAAAAGCCCAATGAAGGTCCTGCCTCCAGGGCAAACCATCCAAAATGCATTTTATACAGTACAGGTAGTTCAATATAGTGAAGCCTCAAGAGATATGAATCATAATCTTCATTCACAACGTCGGCACTTTTGCGGCTTCCTTTTTGCATATAGATGAGTTCCATTTGAAAAGAGGAACGGTCGAAAGGCTGATAGTTTACGAAAAAACCGCCTGTCGCACCAACTTTATTGAAGCCTGAATAGGTATCGCCGGCAACCTGGCTCGCTGCCAGCCCTATGCTTGCACCACCATTAAACCGCTGTGCGTAGCCCGAAAAACACAGGGCAATAAGAATACTAAAAAGGATTGTTTTCTTCATAAAGTATTTTTTTCAAAGATAAATGAAAAAATTAATTGAAGCCTTTGTACGATATAAGACAAGCAGCATGAACACATCATGGACACATACGCGGACGGCCCGCCCGGTCTTTTTCCTCGCCAAACCAAAGCACAACATAATGCCCGTAAATACCAACGCCCAGAGCTTTCCAGTTCATGCGTTTCCAGGCATATTTGTTGATGATGATGCGGTTATGACCGGGGCTTGTCTTCCACCCCTCAAGTGCAGCTGCAGCAAGATCGACATGCCTTTCAACAGGCCAGGAACTATAATAGGCAATTTCGTATCCAAAAGCATCGTAGTTTGTCAGCTCGGCAGGTTTCGACCACAGGCATTCGGCATTTTTATGGTCGGCGGTATAACAACATGCCGTCCATGGGCCCCTGGCCGACCAGCTGTGCATATTGCAATTCCCTTTATCAGGTTGGTTATTTTCGAGGTCCCAGGCATGAGCTCCTGCCACATAACATAGCGATGCCGACAATGGAACCGGCGAAAGACCTTTCTCACGCCGGTATTCGTTCACCAACTGATATAACCGATATTCCTCATCCGACACGCAGGCCTCATTACGGTAATTGTTTTGTCCGGCCAGCGGAATAAAGGAAATCATAAATATGAAGAAAAACAGACGGCTCATAACAATAAAATAATATATTATCTAACTCTGTTGAAGCTGAAAAATTGCATGGCTGCCACCCCATTGCGACCAGAAGGAAATTCAGCGATAATTAATATTATATTTGCAGGGAGTTAAAAAAGATATCCATTCAAGCGCTTAAGGAGCAGAAATATACCACTTCACCATGAAAAATGAGAATTTTAAGATCCTGCTTACCGATGATGAACCGGATGTACTGGAATTTCTTGGATATAATTTGCGCAAGGAAGGCTACCAGGTTTTTACCTGCCTGAACGGGGCAGAAACCATCAAAAAAGCTGAAGAAGTTAAGCCCCAACTAATCGTCTTGGACGTTATGATGCCGGGCATGGATGGCATTGAAACCTGCACGGAAATACGCAAGATCCCGTCCCTGCAAAACAGTATCGTTATCTTTCTCACAGCCCGCGGTGAAGATTATTCACAAATTGCAGGTTTCGAAGCAGGAGCGGATGATTATCTGACAAAGCCCATAAAACCAAAAATACTCAACAGCCGCGTAAAAGCCCTGCTCAGAAGGTATCAGGAAAATACACCACCGGAAGTAGAGAAACTGGATTTTAAAACCTTCAGCATCGACAAAGACCGCTATAGCGTTATGAAAGGCAAACAGGAAATCGTCCTTCCAAAAAAAGAATTTGAATTACTGCTCCTGCTCACATCAAAGCCAAACAAGGTTTTTTCAAGAGAAGAAATTTTTGCAAATGTCTGGGGAAATGATGTGATTGTTGGCGACCGTACTATTGATGTCCACATCAGAAAGATCAGAGAAAAGCTTGGCATTGACGACATCAAGACCATAAAAGGAGTGGGATATAAGTTTGAAGCCTGACCGGAAGTTGAATTCGTAACCAGCCGGCAGCTGCCAATCGTTTAAAGATGAGATACTCCGACCCCAAAAAGTTAGCCCTGAGCAATGCAATGATCATCAGCATTTTCTTTGCCGTGATGTTCAGCATCATTAGTTTGGCATTGAGTGCATTCAACATATTGTTAATGCTTTCCATGTCGGGATTGCTGTTTATTTTCATCTTTTTCCTGCTCGATATTACCATAAACCGCTTTATCTACGAAAAGATCAAGATCATTTACAAGACTATACACAGGTTCCAGCTTGTAAAAGGAAAAGGCCGGTCGGCCCGTATCAACGAATCGCTCGACGATGTAAATAAGCGTGTGATTGAGTGGGGCGAACAGCAAAAGGAAGAGATCGACAAGCTCAAGGAACTTGCTGTTTACCGCAGGGAATTTCTCGGAAATGTATCGCATGAGCTCAAAACGCCCATCTTTAATATACAGGGATATGTGCTTACATTGCTTGACGGTGGCCTCGACGATCCGAACATCAACAGAAATTATCTTTTACGAACGGAGAAAAGTATCAACAGGATGATTGCGATTGTTGAAGACCTTGAGGTGATCTCACAGCTTGAATCCGGTATCCTTAAACTTGATCTGTCGACATTCGATATTGTTGCCCTTAGCAGGGAGATCATTGAATTTATGGAGATAAAGGCCCGAAAGAAATCAGTCAGGGTTGAATTCGATAAAAATTATGAGAAAGCGATCATGGTCTATGCCGACAAAAAGCAGATCAGGCAGGTTTTGATCAACCTTTTCGACAATGCCATCAAGTATTGCAAGGAAGAAGGTTGTTATGCCAGGGTGAGTTTTTTCGATATGGATGAAAACATTCTTATAGAAATAAGTGATAACGGCCTTGGCATCGATAAGGATAATATTCCCAGAATTTTCGAGCGTTTTTACAGAACCGACAAGGGCAGGTCGCGCGAGGAAGGAGGCACAGGCCTTGGGTTAGCCATTGTAAAGCATATTATTGAGGCTCATGGACAGGGCATCAATGTCAGATCTGAACTGGGTGAAGGCACTACCTTCGGTTTTAGTCTGAAAAAAGGCTGAAAGATGGCATTTCGATCAAAAAATAATGCCGGGATGATCTATTTATTGCGCTCCGTTGTGTAAGTAACCAAGTCGGCCATCGATTGGCGTGCCGGAGATTCATTAAAGGTATTTAAAATACTGAAAGCCTCATCCCTGAATGCGATCATTTTTTTGGTTGCATATTCAATACCACCACTTTCGTTTACTTCCCTGATCAGATCCGAAACCTTTTCGGGATCGGTATTATGGTTTTTTATTACATTGATAATGCGTCGCTTTTGAGCCATTGCACTGTTGTTGAGCAAATAGATAAGTGGCAGGGTCATTTTCTTATCGCGGATATCTATGCCTGAGGGTTTGCCGGTTTTGTTTGCCTTTGTATAGTCGAACAGGTCGTCTTTGATCTGGAAGGCCATCCCCACCTTTTCTCCAAATTCGCGCATCTTTTCGGTCAGTACCTGATCGCCCCCGGCCGAAAAAGCGCCACAAGCGCAGCCTGAAGCAATAAGTGAAGCTGTTTTTTTACGGATGATCTGGTAATATATCTCTTCTTCTATATCAAGACGCCTGGCTTTTTCGATCTGCAACAACTCTCCCTCGCTCATTTCCCTTACCGCATGGGAGACGATCTTGAGCAGGCCAAAATCATCATTATCGAGCGATAAAAGCAGGCCTTTCGAAAGCAAATAATCGCCTATCAGCACAGAAATTTTATTTTTCCATAAGGCATTGATCGAAAAAAAGCCTCTGCGTTCGTTCGAATCATCAACAACATCATCGTGCACCAGGGTGGCAGTATGAAGCAATTCAACGAGTGCAGCGCCCCTGTATGTTGAGTCATTCACGCCTCCCGCGATCTCGGCAGAGAGAAAAACAAACAATGGCCGCATCTGCTTCCCTTTGCGTTTTAGAACATACCTGCTGACGCGATCGAGCAAGGGAACATTGCTTTTCATCGAATTGCGGAAATACTTCTCAAAAGAAACAATATGCTCTTTAACCGGTTCTTTTATATGATTAAGGTCGGCCATATGATAAATAGCAAAAGTAGTAAACTTATTCGTATCAGAAAGGATGAACTGCCATTTACAGATTACAAAACCGGCCAAAGAAAGTTCATCAATCCCCACATCATATCATTTGACCTGATCGCAATGGAAGAAGAACATCAAATTTTCGTACCTTTATCATAATCTTTCAATATTATGCTTCAATATCCACCAAAAATACTCATGGCCTTTGGCGAAACGTTTGAGGAAAACGAAAAGATCTACAACTGGCTTCTGCAGAACGGATACCCTGAGCTGGCTGCCCTATCCAGTGCCATACGTGGCAGCGAAGATGCCGTGAAATGGCTTCTGGCAAATAAATTTCCGCAATATGCGGCCCTTGACGGTGCGATCGACAAAAATCCGAAAGCTTACCTATGGCTGCAAAAGCACAAGATGGACTTTTTAGTTGTATTTGCCGATGCCTGCAACAACAAAAAGCCTGCGATTGAATGGCTGGCAGAGAATAACCTCAAAATATTCATTCACCTGGCAAATAAGATCAGAAAATTCAGAGATAATCAAACCTTCGATTATCACAAGATCCATTTCTAACACAGGGAAATTTACGGATATTATTCTGCCCCTAATATATTATCAGGATTACATGAGCACTGATCTCATTCCCTCAGTATCCGCTTTTACGATTCCGTGTTCAGTAATAATTGCTGTTACAAGTGATGCCGGAGTTACATCAAAAGCCGGGTTCAGGGCTACTGATCCGGGTGAGCAGACCATGATCGTATGGCGTATTCCATCCTTATCAGGCCCATTCTGGTACAAGACTTCCGTTTCATCCCGCTGTTCGATGGTGATGGCATTACCGGACTTACAATTCCAATCGATGGTTGAGGATGGTGCTGCCACATAGAAAGGAATATTAAAATAATTGGCAGCAATAGCTTTTTCGAGTGTACCGATCTTATTGGCCACATCGCCATTGGCTGCGATCCTGTCGGCCCCAACAATCATCATATCAACCTTTCCTTGCGCCATAAATGCAGCCATGGCATTATCGACAATAACGGCATGCGGTATTCCCGCCTGATTAAGTTCCCAGGCAGTGAGCCTGGCACCCTGAGATCTGGGCCGTGTTTCGTCAACAAATACGAAAAGTTCCTTTCCTGCAGCATGTGCGTGGTAAATGGGCGATAATGCAGTTCCATAATCAACAAAGGCAAGCCATCCGGCATTACAATGTGTACCTATGCCGGAGTTATTGCCAATCAGTTCACTTCCATACCGGCCAATGCGCTGCGAATCGCCGGCATCTTTGTCGGCGATTTGCCGGGCTTCCTGAACGGCTGCAGCAGCAGATCTCATGCCGGCATCA
The DNA here is from genome assembly GCA_032250805.1 of Bacteroidales bacterium. Lineage (GTDB taxonomy): Bacteria > Bacteroidota > Bacteroidia > Bacteroidales > B18-G4 > B18-G4. The sequence continues at coordinate 5,077 of JAVVEM010000035.1, read as the reverse complement.
AAAACCTTTTCAACAGCGTAAAACAGGTTATACGCGGTTGGCCTGGTGGCTTCGATCTCCTGCCTTGCCTTTCCGATAAATGAATCCGTATTTTTATCTTTTGCCTGAACGAAAGCCAGTGCCATGGCAAAACCGGCAGCAGCCCCGATAGCTCCGGCACCTCTTATAGTCATGTCGCGGATGGCCGTGCAAACCTCCGCATAGTCATTAAAGCCAAGGATCTTAAATTCGAAGGGAAGCAGGTTCTGGTCGATCATGTATACCCTGCCCTCCTCCATCCAAACTGTGCGGAATTCCTTATTGTTAACAAGCATTTATGGTCAGAAGTATTTATTTTAATTCACATATGGCCAGCCATGCCATAATGCCCATTCCGGTTTCGAGGCTCGATTCATCGATATCAAATGTTGCAGAATGCAGGTTGCTGGTAATGCCTTTGGCCTGATTACGTGTGCCCATCCGGAAAAAACAAGCAGGCACTTTTTGTGCAAAATAGGAAAAGTCTTCGGCTGTCATGCGCATCTCAAGTTCTTCCACCCTTTCGGCGCCCAGATATTCCACAGCATTGTTCCAGCTCCGCCGGGTAAGCATTTCATCATTGACAACAGCCGGATATCCCTTATCGATAAATACTTCACAACTCCCTCCCATGCTTTCGGCCAGGCCACAGGCAATTTTTTTGATCTGCTTTTTGATCTCCTTCCTCCAGTCCTCATCAAAAGTTCTGATGATCCCTTCCAGTTTTACCTCGTCGGGGATGATATTTGTTTTTCCACCGGAACTGATCTTTCCAAATGAAACCACTGTAGGCATTACAGGTTTGGCTTTCCGGCTGACGATCTGCTGAAGGGCGACCACGATATGCGATGCAATAAGCACGGGATCAGTAAACTGGTCGGGGATGGCAGCATGCCCACCTTTGCCCTTTACCGTGATGAATACCTCATCAGTTGAAGCCATATATTTTCCTGCCCGCATACCAATCTTCCCGGCATCAAGTTCAGGAAACACATGCTGTCCAAGGATCACCTGCGGAGCAGGATTATCCAGCACACCTTCCTCAATCATCACTTTTGCCCCACCAGGATAGCTTTCTTCGGAGGGCTGGAAAATCAATTTCACAGTCCCTGAAAAATTATTTCGAACTTCATTTAAAATTTTAGCAGCTCCCAATAAACAGGCCATATGGGCATCATGGCCGCAGGCATGCATTATCCCGTCGGTTAATGAGCAGTAATCAATTTTATTCTTTTCAACAATGGGAAGGGCATCCATATCGGCCCTCAGGGCCACAGTTTTACCGCCTGGTTTTGTTCCCGTGATCAATGCCACAATACCTGTTTTCGCAACCTTATCCTCATACGCAATACCATATTCATCAAGTTTGGCGCAAATGTATGATGCAGTTTCAAACTCCTTAAAAGAGAGTTCGGGATAGCGGTGAAAATGCCTTCTAATGGTGATCACCTCTTCCAGGTATTTCCCCGACAGGGATTTGATTTTTTCCTTCAGGCTCTTCATAAACCAAAGATAGGAAGAATTATGATTTATGGCCTATCATCTTCGACGGATCCACCCATTCATCAAACTGTTCTTCTGTTAATAAGCCAAGAGCAAGTGCGGCCTCTTTCAAAGTACTGCCTTCGGCATGGGCTTTTTTTGCAATGGCAGCCGCATTTTCGTAGCCGATATGGGGATTGAGTGCAGTGACCAGCATCAAAGAATTTTCAAGATTATTTTTGATGTAGGGGTGGTTGGGCCCGATACCTGCAGCACAGTTGTCGTTGAAGGATGTACAGGCATCACCCAACAGCCTTGCCGAGTTTAGCAGGTTATAGATCATCACCGGCTTAAACACATTCAGTTGAAAGTGCCCCTGCATACCGCCGGCAGTTATGGCTGCATCGTTGCCAATGACCTGTGCACAAACCATGGTAAGAGCCTCTGCCTGTGTGGGATTAACTTTCCCGGGCATTATTGATGAACCGGGCTCGTTCGAAGGGAAGATGATCTCGCCAATGCCGCAACGTGGCCCGGAGGCAAGCATGCGCAAATTATTGGCAATATGCATCAGGCTTACGGCAAGGGTTTTCAGTGCACCTGAACATTCAACGATCGCATCATGGGCTGATAGGGATTCGAATTTGTTTTTGGCCGTAATAAAAGGCAAAGCCGTAAGCTCAGCAATTTTTGCAGCAACAAGTTTATCATATCCTTTCGGGGTGTTGAGCCCGGTTCCAACGGCAGTGCCTCCAAGGGCGAGTTCGGTAAGGTGCGGAAGCGTATTGTTGAGGGCATTTAAGCCATGATCAAGTTGCGACACATATCCCGAAAACTCCTGACCCAGCGTAAGCGGAGTTGCATCCATCAGGTGTGTGCGGCCGGTTTTAACAACATCACGAAATGCCTCCGCTTTTGCCTGCAGTGTATCACGCAATAAAGTTACACCGGGTATAGTGTTTTCAACAATAAGCTTATACGCGGCAATATGCATGGCTGTTGGGAAAGTGTCGTTTGATGATTGCGATTTATTCACATCATCATTGGGATGGATGATTTTGTTGCCTTCGCCAAGCTTCCCGCCATGAAGTACGTGTGCCCTGTTGGCAATAACTTCGTTTACATTCATGTTCGACTGGGTACCGGATCCGGTTTGCCAGATCACAAGCGGGAAATTATCATCCAGCTTTCCCTCAAGGATCTCATCACAGGCCCTGCTGATCAGATTCAATTTTTCATCCGTAAGCACACCCAGCTCATTATTGGCCATAGCCGCTGCCTTTTTCAGGTATCCAAATGCCCTGATGATCTCCTTAGGCATTGAACCGGCTTCACCGATCCTGAAATTATTCTTTGAACGCTGGGTTTGAGCGCCCCAATATTTGTCGGCAGGAACTTCGACATTACCCATGGTATCTTTTTCAATTCTGTATTCCATTGTTCTATTGGTTTGAATGAATATTTTGTGATAATTGGTATTTACGAGAGATGGTCATTTTTACCGGATAGTTATAGCATGACATCGATTTCGGTTGCCGGGTCACCAATAACAGCTTTCGGACCCTTAACTACGATTGGCCTGCTGATCAGCTTTGGATGCTCTACAAGTATTTTCACCCATTCGTCATCAGTAAAATTCTTCCCCCTGAAATTCGATTTATAAATAGATTCCTGTGTGCGAATAATCTCTTTGGGCTTTTTGTTCAGGCGCACCAGCAGATCTTTAATATCCTCCTCTGCAAGCGGTTTTTTGAGATATTCCACAATTTCGGGTTCGATACCTTTTTCCTGCAGGTATTGGAGGCCTGCCCGCGATTTCTTACATCTTGGATTGTGATAAATTTTGAACATGGCAAAAGTATTGGATCGGTAATTTATTTAATCTGATTGACCAAATTGCATGAGATATGTCTTGATAAATCCCTTCAAATCGCCATCCATCACAGCCTGAACATTTCCTGTTTCAAATCCCGTACGAAGGTCCTTTACCATTTTGTAGGGATGCATAACATAGGATCTGATCTGTGAACCCCATTCTATTTTTTTCTTATTCCCTTCGATATCGGCCTGCGCATCTCTTTTCTTTCTCATCTCTATTTCGTAAAGCTGTGATTTCAGCATTCGAAGTGCTTTTTCCCGGTTTTGACTTTGCGATCGGGTTTCCTGGCATTCCACAACAAGCCCTGAGGGCTCGTGATGCAGTCGTACAGCCGTTTCAACCTTGTTTACATTCTGTCCGCCCGGTCCACTTGAGCGGAAAGTATCCCAGCTGATGTCGGATGCGTTGATCTCAATTTCGATATGTTCATCCACAACAGGATAAACATAAACCGAGGCAAAAGAAGTATGGCGCCGGTTGGCCGAATCGAATGGCGACAGGCGAACCAGGCGGTGCACCCCATTCTCGCCCTTGAGGTAACCAAAAGCAAAATCTCCGTCAAACTCAAGTGAAACTGATTTGATCCCGGCCACATCCCCTTCGCTCATTTCCAGTTGCTTTATCTTATAATTATTTCTCTCGCCCCAGCGATGGTACATACGCATAAGCATCTCGGCCCAATCCTGGCTTTCGGTACCCCCGGCTCCTGAATTGATCTGAAGGATGGCTGGCAGCTTATCGTCCTTGCCGCTGAGCATATTAAGAAATTCAACGTCCTCAAGAACCTTCAGTGTTTTTGAGTATTGCTTGTCAAGGTCAGCTTCTGAACCTTCTCCTTCGTCATAAAAATCGTAAATAACCTGCAGATCGTCGAAAGCTGTTTTAGCCTTATCGAAAACATCTGTCCAGTATTTTATTGATTGAATTTCCTTTAAAAGCTCTTCCGCTTTTTTTGGATCATTCCAGAATTCCGGTTGGTGGGTCATTTTTTCCTTATCCCCGATCAGTATATACTTACTGTCGATGTCAAAGGAACCTCCTCAAGGCTTCAAGCCTCTTACGCAATGCTTTTATCTCTTCCTGTGAAACCATGATCTGATTTTTGAGCAAAGATAGAAAATTGCCGGTTTCTTGTTACTTGTATTTTGATATTTCTTTTCGTGAAGTCGTGTGCTCGTGTGCTCGTGCCGTCGTAACCATCATCCAGCCCACCTTCGCTCCTCATCAGCAAAATTTTTAGCGAAGGATGAAAGGCTTCGGTGGGTAAACCGGCCTTGTGCAGTAAATTAGTTTAATGGATCTGCCAGCGTTTTGCAGAACATCCGGCAATCCCTCGACTGCCGCTCGGGATGACAATTCAAGGTATTGCTTAAAGGAATAAGGGCGCGGCGCACAATAACTAATTTCTTTGGAGCGCCGCGCCCTTATTACATTTCCCACGGATATCGTTGTCATCGCGAGCGAAGCCGAGCGGCATTTAACCCCCGGGCCCCCGGGACAATCACTGAAACCATGAAACCCCCGAGTTCTCGGGGCAGGCATGAAACCATTTGAACCCAGCATCCAGAATCCATGAGAGACAAGTGAGCTAAAGTGAACTAAAGTGAGCTATAGTTATTGATATATAACCATTTAACCATTTAACCATTTAACCATTTAGCATTTAATCCTGAAACCATGAAACCATGAAACCATGAA
>JAVVEM010000034.1:0-37006 GCA_032250805.1 Bacteroidales bacterium | reverse complement strand
ACATGGAACAAGGAATGTTGAAGTGATTTTATATTATTTCCTTGTTCTTCATTCCTTGTTCAGTGTTCATCATTCATTTCTCCCCATCCCCCATCATATGTACAATGATCAACCAGTTACCTTGTCTCAAGTCTCATAGTTTTGTGGCTTCAGTTTAAATCTTCCTGAATAGTAACAGGGCCTAATAATCCGGCATCCTGGAGTCGGAATGTTTCGTCACCCATTTCTGAACCTTCCAATATATATGGTCGATTGGTTCTGCAAAACTTTTCTTCAACAGGCAAATCCATATCACCTGTTAATCTGTTAATCCACATATTTGTAACTTTAATTGCAATCTGGTTTTCACCTTCTTTTACATGATCCTTTATATTCAGATTAAAGGGTTTTGTCCATAAAACACCAACCAACTCATCATTTACAAAGACTTCTGCAACATCCCGTACTTCTCCCAAATCTATATAAATGGATTTTTCATTATCAATTGCATCTGTAGATATATTAAAGCTGTTTGTGTAGGTTGCCGTACCAGAAAAAAAGTTAATTCCTTTATCCTCATGATCAATCCATGAAATTAATTTGTCAAGCTCAACGGAAGAAGGTGCTCCCCGGTTTTCCGGAAAAGAAAGCGTCCAGGGATTTTGAATTTCTTTGGATTGAATTCTGGCTGACTGATTGTATTCAGGCAATTCGCGTTTTTCCTCGCTAAAAACTATAAAACAACTACCATATGCCGGCAATACAAGTTTTACCGGTGTTACACCATTATGGCTACTTGTGTTTTTAATGATATATTGCCTGGCTGTAACAGGATCCCAAAGTTCAGGCTGTTTATTGCTTACTCTGAATTCACAGGTTTCGCTAATTTCCCGGTCTGTTTTGTTATGAACAAAGTATATATCTTTTGCACCAACTTTTCTATGAATAAAATCCAGTTTATCATCATTCCCAATAAAATCCTTATCGATTGATAATGATGCCAATGCATCGTCGATTGTCATGTTTTTGAGTACTTTTCCTTTCATCGTTTTTGCAATTTCCGGATTTTGAACCAAAACATTTGCCCCGGCTTCAATCAAACGCTCTGCTTTACTCACTACATGCTCAGGAATATCTTCAATATCCGGTAAAACCAACAGTCGGTAATTCATGCCATCCGGCAAAATAATATTGCCCTCCGAAACATCCATACGATGAAGAATGACATCGGTATTTACAACATCATAATCATAGCCTGCACTTAATCCTTCAAGGCCTGGTTTTTCAGGAACATCATGAAATTCAGGGAAAAAATTTGGTGCTTTGTCTCCGTAATAATAAGCAACGTCACCCACAAATTTCCCTTGTTTCAATATATACGAGCATCGCGATAAATAATCCATAAATGGTTTTGCCTGTTCCCACCATGTAGTTGTGAAATTAATATCTGAGCCTGCATGGTAGGCTCTTCCGGGCAAACCGTGCTCCGGTCTTGTATTGGCAAACGTATGAAAAGTTATCATATTCAACCCTTCACAAAAAGCCCTGTCAACATAGCGTTTCATAGCATGCGGTGCATCTTTCCATCTTCGCCATGTGGTAAACGATTCCGCATCCACATTTTCCAGTCCATATATATGTGATGCACTGGCTATTTCCTTTATTAAAAATATATTTCGGTGGCGAATCCAGAATTCTCCTCTGGGAATACTTACATTTCCCAATGCTTTTAGTGCATCTACCGGACAGGTATTCCAGATTGGTGGCCCCGGTCCACCAGCTTCAGCTATCAGATCTATTCCATATTCTGCCAAAAAATTCCTGCCTGTTGTATAGTGGCTGAAAATTATCTGATCGCTTACTGTTTTCCTGAAATCATACATGAAACTACTATTCCCATCAGTTAGTTCCCAGCCATGAAGCAGAGGAAGATATGGAAGAATATCATAATTGTGCTGAGCAGAAAAAATACTGTCCATCGCATCTGTCCATGGTGTTCCTTCATCTAGTTCCATACTATCGAACTCGAGGTAATCCAATCCTGAATCCTGGTAATTCTCTTTCGTTATCCCCAAACGGTTCAGGATGTAGCTCAAATGTTTTTTGGTAGCATTGGGATCAAAGAAGTCTATCATTAAGCCATTGGAATTAGGACTGGGAACGATAAGGTGTTGCCCCGTATTTGAGCAGACAAATCTTTGTATAGTCCATTTCCCTTCAGGCACTTCCCACTTTAATATTTTACCATCAAAATGGGTGCTCAGATCCACAACCTCAGAAAGATTATAAATTTTTTTGTTTGGATGACCGGGAATTGCCAAAACAGCTATTTCCTTATAGAAAACAGGCATCCCATTATCTTTCCGTGGACAATTTTCCGGAAGTTCGGGAAAAGGAAGTGGTCCAGAATAAAATTCAGGGCCTGATATTATTCGTTCAGACGAATAAAGTGCTTTTGTTGCCCATTCCGGTGTAACCCAGGATCCACCGGCATTCCATCCACTCGAGGCAACCATCCCAATTTTTATACCCAAACGTTTGCCTTCAGATAAAGTGTGCTTAATGTAATCAACCGATTCATCACCTAAAAATTCCGGGCCAATACCAAATTCTCCCTCAGGGTCATTTCTTAGCGCAACATCCCATATTTCAGCCCTTCCCAGTCCTTTATCCTTCATTTCTTCCAGATCTCTTGTAATGGAAGCCATGGTAACATCGCCATTTAACCAACACCAGTAAGCACCTGGTCTTGATGACACGGGAGGATTTTCGAAATCATCAGATAATTTCTGAATAGTAACTGAATTATCCGCTGTTCCACGATTCTTTTCCAATGGATTGGAACAAGCAAACATTACGAAACAAGAAATAAGTAAATAAATGTATCTCATACTGAATATTTTTTTCATACAACACTTCGTTGTAAATGTAGATATCTGTTTAAAATTATGCAAAATAAGTCATAGTCTTTAATATTGCTGCTAAGGGCCAGCCGGCATGAAAAGAAATAACAAATAACAAATAACGAATAACAAATAACAAATGACAAATCTGCTGGATACTGGATTCTTGATTCTCAATACTAACTACTCAATATTAAATACTGTATGAGCATCTCTGGCAAACTGTAATGAAATTTGCTATTTCCCATTTAACCTTCATGTAAGGTAAGGAAGGGCATCATAAAGCTTTGGTAGTTTATCAAGATTTCATGAACGTTAAAAATTACCCATGTTAATGAGCCTTGATTTTTATATTAGTTGTCCGATTGTTCGCATTGGCATAAACATTTTTTCGCTATCTGGCAGCTGCTCAAAGCCATATCTCCTATAGAATTCAATGGCTTTTTCATTCATTGGCTCAACAACCACAGCCATTGCTCCAATGCTCTCATTCGACAATATGTAACTCCTGAACAAGGCATCCATAAGAAGATGTTCTCCAAGTCCGGTTCCTTTTGTCTTCATATCCCTTGCAAGCCGACCCAATAAGATAACTGGTGCATTATAGTTTTTCGGCATCTGGTTCAGGAATTTGTCCGGGATTAATTCGCGGCCTAGACTTTCACTTGTTAAAGTATAGTATCCTACAACAGTTTGTTTATTATCAACTGCAACAAAACAGGTCGCAAGTCTTTTTCGAATATCCTGACGAACCTGTTTCCTTATATATTCTGTTAATGAATTTTCTTCACACTCGAAGTCCTTTCGATTATGTGTTTTTTCTAAAAGTTGAATCTTCACAATGAATTCGCTTGAGATTTGTACTTTTCAGCTGCTTCAATTAAATTCGTATTTGGGTTTCTATCTCCAAATACAGCTTCAAAGAAAATATCCCTGTCTCTTTCACTTGCAATGATCCTATCATTCTTTGCAACAATTTCTTCAGCCTGCTTTTTTACAATCCTGACAATAAAGCTGCTAAATGATTTATCACCGCTTAATTTTTGTGCTTTTTGAAAAATACGTTTATCATGAGAGGATATTCTTATCTCAATCCTTTCATCTTTATTTAATTGTGCTTCCATGATTATTTTTTTACAAATGTACGGCTATTTATCGTACAAGGCAAGTTTTTTAAATGCAAATAACAAATCTGGTTATCCCGAAAACCCAGAAATCTACGATTTCATTGTTTTTCGAGGATCCTCGAAAAAAGAGCAAATCAAAGATTTGCATTTTTTCGGGACTGGTCTCTGGCTACTGGTTTCTGGCTTTACCCTCGGAATCAGAAAATTATATGGCATCTTCAAAATGCACACTATAAAGTGTAAATTATTAAACTTCCATGTTCACCATTTCCTGCCTGCCCGCCGCCCGGCAGGTTCAGTATTCATCATTCCTTCCCTCTTCTTCCCTGCTCAAAATTCAATTTCTTTTCTTTCGAAAGATAGTTCGGGTAAAATAATTTTTATTTCTTGTTCTGTTTCTTCTTTCCACCAATAAACAATGAAATTCACCCTGGCACTTTTCAATTCATAATTTCTTTCTTTCATCAGCTCAATTTGTTGTACGAAATGCATTGAAAATTTCAAGACTGATTGCTGTTTGGAGTTTAAACATCCCCCTTCTTCTAAAGTCAGCGCATCGCCGCTTTGCAATTGAGAAACAAAGTATTGCTTCTTTATGAAATAATCTAACCAAACATCTTTGTACGTAAGGTGCATGGCCAGTTCTTTTGGTGGCATATATATTTCTCTATCTATAGCAAGATCGGAATTTACAGCGGTGATATTGTTAAGACAATTTCCATTCAGGTGAATATGCAGATTTTGCTTTGCTCTTGTCATGGCCACATACAACTGTCGTTTAGCTTCGTCTGTTGACGGGTTGAAGTTTTCAAGCATAAGAAAAACATTATCAAATTCTTTTCCTTTTGCTTTATGAATGGTTGAAACAAAAATTGTTTCTCCGTGTTCGCTATAGAAATCTTCCAGCCTGGATTCGCGTATGTAGCTCTCAAGGTCGGATTTATATTTTTTTACCGGGTTTGTTGCTTCAAAATCTTCAATTATGTTTATGCATACTTCCAACCTGGTGCTGTTACGGAACTTGTTCATCAACTTTCGTTTCGCATTTTCCCAAACATCATCGCTAATCAGGAAAACATCATCAGCCAGGTTTAATTGGCTTAAGAAAAAGCGTACTTCATAAAGATTATTCAAATGAAATCCATCATTCGTTTGGATCAGCCTGGCCTGCATCCTGTTTTTTAAGAGTAAGCCTGTAACTTGCAAGGCTTCTTCGTTTGTCTTTGTGAGCACGCAGGTAGTACCTGTGAGTCCTGTTTTAATAATGTGTTGAACAAGTGGTGTAATGAGATTGCTGCTTTGATACCGGACTATTTTTATTTGCCCAAAACCGGTTTGCCTGGCAATGATGGGGGTGTTTTTCAAACGATTGCCAATTTGCTTCACGAATTTATTCGTAAACTCAACAAGGTTGCTTTTGCTCCGGTAATTCTCAACCAATTCGTGTTTGGTTGCCTTATTTATATTAATGAATTGTTCGAGATATTTGGAACTGGCCCCCCTGAATTCAAAAATATTTTGATCATCATCACCAACTGCAATCACCCTCATTTCTTCATTTTGCTCCATCAAGGCATTGATAAGATTGTACTCATCTTCGTCCATATCCTGAGCTTCGTCAATCACTAAAACTGTTTTTGTAATCCGGCTTATTTCAACTTCCCGCGATTGAATTTTTTCAATCGTTTTTTTCAATATCAAATCTGACTTCTCCAGGCTACCTACCCTTCCTAACAGGTCAAAGCAATAAGAGTGAAAGGTCTTTATTTCAATAAAATTTGCTGCATTACCAATAAGTTTCAGCAATCGCTTTTTAAATTCTGTTGCTGCCGCCCGTGAAAAAGTTAACATGAGCAATTGCTCATGCTTTACATCCTCCATCAAAAGCAATGACGCAAGCTTGTGAACCAAAAGCCGTGTTTTTCCACTTCCGGGACCCGCGGCAACAACGATGTTTTTTGTTTCATTGTCGTTAATAATTTTTAGTTGTGTTGGAGAGAGTTCTCCAAAAAGTTGCCTGAATTTTCCCGGCGTCATTTTTAGTTTCAGTTCGTCAACCCTGCTTCCCGGAAAGTATTTTTTAAGGAAAGAAGTATAGTTTAGTTGAAAATAATCCTCAACAAACTGTAATGCATCTTTATAGTCGCCCAGCATTTTCTTTGCATATTCACCAACGATATGAATTTGCTGAACCTTGTTTTCGTAAAACTGATTGAGCCGCTGATAATCTTCTTTGGTATATCTTTTATAGTTGTCTGGTTCAAGTCTTTCGATCGTCAGCCGGTTATAGGTTACAAGAAAGCCTCCTTCAATTTTAATTGCATCGGTTCTTGAAAGGTAGAACAGCGCATCTTCAACATCTTCAATTGAAACCTTTTTTCCAAAACTTGAAATAGCATTTTCATATGCCACCTTCAGTTCATGAACGGAGAATTCTATCAGCACTTCCTCTTTCCCGGCATCGTCCTTTGACATATTCAGATTGCTTTTCTCATAAAGGAACTCAACAATGAATCGTGCCAAATCATGTCGCTTTGCCAATTTTTCCTTCAATATTGCTTTTGGATGCAGGCCAAGCACCACAACATGATTCTTTGAATGGGTTACGTTCTTCTGCTTGATCCAGTTCTTTATTGTCCAAAAGTTGAAGATGGTTTTTATTTTATTGGGTGTAACATTTTCACATGCTGTTAGCCCGGCTTTTTCATTCAGGTCTTTTATATGAAAAGTCTTTTCCTCCTGTTCAATTAATGGAAGCAGGAAGTTTTCAATCTTACTGTATGTTTCAACAATATTTAGCGAACGATTTCTGTTTTCTCCTTTCTTAATAAAGGCTGTTAGATCTCTTGCATCGGCAAGTATTTTTTCCTCACGGAGAAGTTGAACAATTTTTATAACTTCTCCTTTTACAATTCCCAAATGGTCGCTGATATAATCAATTCTTGTTTCGGGAATCTCATCATTTAATTGTTTTCTGCTTTTACCTGAAAAAAGTTTTTTGATTATTCTGATTCCTTTTTCTTTCTGTTTTTCATCAAATCGTTCCGAAGCATTAATTTTATCAATGGCTTCCTGGGCGTTCTTTGAGAGAATACTATTGGCAAAAATCCTGGGCATGTTCTGTCCACGCTTCAAATAGCCGGCATCTTCCAAAGCTGCAATAGCAGTTGTAACCCGGCTTTCGATCTCCACTACATTATCATCCCAGCCTGCTTTTCGTGCAATTTCCAAAGCCGAATTGGAAACTGTTGAACGAAACCTTGTAATCTCTTTAATTGCTTTCCAAACCTGCTGAATTTCTTTAATTGAGAGCTTTGTCTGATTCAACAAAATAAAGTGCTTGCTCAGGTCTTCTTCATTATAGAGCACGAAGCAATCAGCAACGATATTTTCATCACGTCCAGCCCGGCCAGCCTCCTGAATGTAATTTTCGAGTGAATCAGAGATCTCATAGTGTATCACCATGCCAACATCTTTCTTGTCAACTCCCATTCCGAAAGCGGAAGTAGCAACCATTATCGAGACTTCGCCGGCGATGAAGGCATTTTGATTGGCAGTTTTTTCGGCTACATCCATTTTACCGTGATACGGCTTGGCCAGGAAACCATCTGCGGTTAATCGTCCGGCAAGCTGAAAAGCCTTTCTTGTTCTTGATACATAAATAATTGTGGGGCAATTCCTCTCTTCAATCAGCTCCCTTACTGTTTGATATTTGTCTTCTTCGTTCTCTTTCTGATATACTTTATATTGAAGATTTGTTCTTGTCGATTTTGAGGTAAACAGTTCAAGCTCGAGCGAAAGTTTTTCCCTGAAATAATCTTGAATATCCTCTATTACTTTCTGTTTTGCCGTGGCCGTAAAACAAGAAACAGGAATTCCGTCTTCCAGGTTCTTCTTCTCCACAATAGATTTTATAAAATCGCCGATATACAAATAATCAACCCTGAAATCCTGGCCCCAGGAAGAAAAGCAGTGTGCTTCATCAATTACGAAGCGAACAATTTTTCGGCCTAAAATTAATGGTTCGATTGTTCTTGAACGCAATGATTCGGGCGATAGGTAAAGAAGATAAGCAGATCCGTCTTCCACTCTTTCAATAGATTTTGCCCGCTCAATGGGATCAAGCAAGCCATTTATTGTCACCGCTTCGGTAATTCCGGCCCTTTCCAGATTGTCGACCTGATCTTTCATCAGGGATTGCAAAGGAGAAATTACAACTGTTAAACCCTTGGCATTTTCACCACTCATTAAAGCCGGGAGTTGAAAAGTGATCGATTTCCCACCACCAGTCGGGAATACAGCAAGCATGGACTTGTTGTTGATTGCTGCCTCAACAGCTTTTTCCTGCAAAGGTTCGCCTCCGTATGTTCTGAATGAATCAAAGCCGAATAACTTCGTTAATCCTTTTTTTATGTCAAACGCCTTGTTGCAGTATGCACAACCACGCAGGCATGGGTTATTGCGAAAGCGAAACATGATCCGTTCCACTTCGGGGTAGGTTTTTAACACCCAGGGGGGAGTAATAGAATAGCGGTTGTTGGCATTGATGAGCGATAAACAATAAGCAAGTTCCTTCGGATGCCTGGAAATTATATCGGCCAGGTCAGCAAATCCGCAAATTTCGTCGAGGAATTTCCGGCGGATAAGTTCTTCTACGTTTGTGTAGGGGCAGGTATAGCCGATAAAATGAAAAAAGCTCCGGAACTCCTTTTTTTCATTTAACAGCAAATAAAATATTTGTTTAAGTGTTTCATCGGATTGTCTGAAAGCAGCTATTTCATCATTAAACAGATCCTTAGCTTTAATAGAATCATTTAAAGGATTGTTAGCGTCGTCAGATTGAAGTTTGTCATCTTTTATTAATGCATGATAAGGCTTATTGGGGAACAGGAGAGGAGAAAGAAACAAGGTATCAATAATGTTTTCTGAATTTATTCCGGCATCATTAAGCGCCTTTCCGATATACTTTAGATCGTGGTTCAAAATATTATGTCCACAAATGTATCGCGTTCCGTTAAGAAACTGTATAAACTCTGACAGCGAGGATTTGTGAAATGAGCTTCCATCGTCCTTAACACTACCGATATCAAGAATTTTACGGCCCCTGGAGTCAATTTCCGTGTCGATAAATGCAATTGAATTCATCAAATGTTGATCAGGTTTTGTTTATTGTTTGCCTTAACATAGCCGGCATGTGCAATGCCATGATTACGATTTTAACCGCACGAAAGGTATGGAAATTTTGCGAATCTGTGCGCCGGGGGTTAAATCAGGCGGCACGAGCACACGACAAGAAATAACAAATAACGAATAACAAATCTGGTGTCTGGTTACTGGTTAAATTTAGCACTGAAACCATGTAAATGAACACCAAACATTTACCAAAAATAACTACTTTTACGGCGAACTAAAGGGAATTGAATAAGGCACACTCAACACAGAGGCCTGGCGGAGCGTTAATAATCAAAGCAATAACATAATTATAAACCTAAACCATAGCCATACGCTGAATAAATAATTCAATGACAGGACAAAAACACGATCTTACGGAATGGGTGAAAGCCTATACTGACGAAATGTTCCGCTGGGCCGCATATAAGCTGTCTGATGATGAACTTGCCAGGGATGTTGTTCAGGATACTTTTATGGCCGCCGCCGAGAAACTGAAGGATTTCAGAAACGAAAGCTCACCCAAAACCTGGCTGTTCTCCATTCTTAATTTTAAAATTATCGATGTGTACCGCAATAAGGCAAACAAACCTGTGTCGGCCGGACTGGATTCTATGTCGGACTTTTTCGATGAGGATGGGAGCTGGCACCGCAACAAACGACCACAGGCCTGGCACGATGATGACGACAACCACCTGCTGGATGATGATCATTTCAGGGAAGTCCTTAAAGAATGCCTGGAAGCGCTGCCCGAAAAATGGAACGCTTGCGTGAAACTGAAATACCTGATGGATAAAAAAGGGGATGATATTTGTCAGGAATTGGAAATTACTCCTACCAATTACTGGCAGATCATGCACCGGGCTAAATTAAATTTAAGGGATTGTATCGACAATAACTGGTTTCAACACTGATCAACATGATGAAAAAATTAATGCACTTCTTGTTTCTTTCGTGCCTCAAAGCTACTGAGCTCATCGAAAAAAAGCTTTATTTCAAGCTTTCTTTTAATGAAAAAATGCAGCTGAAGATGCACAAAACAATGTGCAGCGCCTGCTCCAATTATGAAAAACAATCCTATTTTTTGGATAAGGTTTTGCATAGCCCCGATGGTATGCACGATAGTTTAATCGATCTTGCTGACCTTAAAAAGGAAACCATCATCAAAATTAAAAAGTCAGAAAAGGACTGAATTGTTCACCAATAAAATCTTTTTTAATGGCCCGGATATCTGTAATAGAATACGAAGAAGCTAACGGCAGGTTGCTTGAGATCTACAACGAACTCATTGAAAAAAGGGGCAAGCTTGCTGAGATCCATAAAATTCAAAGTCTCAGGCCTGAAAGCATTATCAGGCACATCGACCTGTATCTTGAGATCATGTTTTCGAAGTCTGAACTTTCAAGGGCCGAAAGGGAGATGATGGCTGTAGTGGTTTCGGCCGCCAACCAGTGCAAATATTGTATAAGCCATCATGCCGAGGCGCTGAACCACTATTGGAAAGACCCTGAAAAAACAAACACCCTGATCGAAGATCATAGTAAAGCCGGAATAAACAGCAGGCAAAATGCTTTATGCAGCTTCGCAAGGCAACTCACCCTTCAGCCCGCCGATTTTGAAGAAGACAACGAAACCAACAGATTAAGATCAGCCGGGCTCACCGATAGCGCCATCCTCGACGCAACACTCGTGGTTGCCTATTTCAATTTTGTGAACCGCATTGTTCTGGCCCTTCGCGTTGAGCCGGATAAGAACGAGATAAAAGGCTACAAATATTGATCGGTGCCCATTGCAGCATCTCTGATCAGCGCATTCACCGCTCAACAAATCAGCAAACCCCTTGTCGTTTGTCAAATATCATTTCATTTTAAACCTGATTCGGGTCATAGCCTGCCTCGATTAAGCCCGCACGAGCAGGTTTATAATGTCTTATAAAAGAGCTAAATATATATTATATTGGATTATCGCTCAATGATTTTTGTCAGGTTTTTGAAAAATCCCTACCAATCAGGTAAAGTATTGTTAAACCAATTAATTTTTAAGCAATGATAAAAATAGCAATTGTAATATTTACACTATTAATAACTGATATGAAAGCACAAGAATACCGCTCTGCCGAAGAGGCAGAAGGACTAAAGGTTGGGAGCATGGCTCCTGTTTTTACTGCACTCGATGCCGACAGCAGTATTTTCTCACTTGAAGAAGCCCTGAAAGACAAACCCGTTGTATTAATATTTTACCGTGGCTTCTGGTGCCCGGTTTGCAACAAGCATTTAAGCCAGATACAGGACAGCCTGAAGCTGATAGAGGAAAAAGGGGCGAGAGTGATTGCCGTTTCTCCTGAAAAACCCGAATACCTCGGCTTGATGGCAGAAAAGACCGGTGCAGCTTTTACATTGCTGTACGACGAAGATTATAAAATTGCAGATGCTTATGACGTAACTTTCAAACCATCAGCAACTACACTGTTTACATATAACACCTTGCTTGGTGCTAAATTAAAGAAAACACATTCCGACGACAGTCAGCGGCTACCTATCCCTGCCACATACCTGATTGATAAAAACGGGGTAATATCCTGGCGTCAGTTTGATCCTGACTACAAAAAGCGCTCAAATGTGGCAGATATTCTACAGGCATTAACAGAAATACAGGAATAAACAGTCATGAAAGCAATAGAATTATATCGCAAAGCGAAAAATGTTACAAAAAAAACAACAGTCATGAAACGACTCCTTATCATCATTACAGTTATCATCGCCCTCGGCAGCGGCAATGTACTGATGGCGCAGGCTCACGAACATACCGGCAGCAAGGAAAAGGGTATTCAGTTTTTTGAAGGAAGCTGGGGTGATGCCCTGGCTCTGGCCGAAAAAGAGAACAAATTGATCTTCCTGGACGTTTATGCTGTATGGTGTGGGCCCTGCAAAGTGCTGAAAGCAAAAACATTTCCGGATGCTGAAGCAGGAAAGTACTTTAACGAACATTTCATAAATGTTTCGATCGACGGCGAAAAAGGCGAAGGTATCGGACTTGCCCGCAAACTGAAGGTTACAGCTTATCCTTCGCTATATATATTGAATGCCCGGGGCGAACCCATTGTACATTATGCCGGTTTCCTCAGACCTGAAGAATTGGTCGAACTGGGAAAAGCCGGAATCGAAAACCGATAAACAATGGAAAACAGAAAAATGGAAATACCCAACATCCCTGCTCCGAAAAACAAAAGGATTGTTATAGCCGGTGCCGGCTTTGCCGGCTTAAAGCTGGCCAGAAAACTTATCGGAAAAGGGTTTCAGATCATTCTGATCGACAAAAACAATTTTCATCAGTTTCAGCCCCTGCTCTACCAGGTAGCTACGGCCGGACTGGAGCCCAGCGCCATTTCTTTTCCTTTGCGCAAGGTTCTCCAGAATACAAAGGATGTTCATTTCCGTATTGCCGGACTTGAACGGGTCGATCCTGAAAAGAAGGAACTCATTACAAGCATAGGCTTGCTCAAATACGATTACCTGGTGTTGTCGATGGGTGCAGAAACAAATTTCTTCGGCCAGAAGGAGATTGAACAGCATGCACTCTCGATGAAGTCGGCCTCCGATGCCATTTTTATCAGAAACAGCATCCTGGAGCATTTTGAACAGGCCCTCCTGGAAACCGATCCTGCCATGATTGAACAATACCTGAACATTATCCTTGTGGGAGGCGGGCCAACAGGTGTTGAAATGGCCGGCGCCCTGGCCGAAATGCGCAAATATATCTTCCCGAAGGATTATCCCGAACTCGACCTGTCGAAAATGCGGATCGCTCTTTATGAAGCAGCACCGCGTGTGCTTGCATCGATGTCGGAACAGGCCTCGGCACGGGCATTAAAATACCTGAAAAAGCTTGGGGTTGAAGTACACCTGAACACCCGTGTGGTGCACTTTAACGGCTCCTGCATCAGGCTGTCGGATGGGAGCTCAATCACCTCAAAAACCGTAATCTGGTCGACAGGCGTAAAAGCCAGCACCATAAAAGGGTTTTCGCCGGAGATATTCGGGCGGGGCCAGCGCATACGCGTCGACCGCTATAGCAGGGTAAAGAATTATAAGGATATTTTTGCCATCGGCGATATCAGCCTGATGGAAACGCCGAAATATCCGGCCGGGCATCCGCAGGTGGCGCAAACAGCCATACAGCAGGCCCGGCAGCTGTCAAAAAATATTGTCCGCATGGCAAAGGGTAAGCCAGCCCGAAAGTTTGAATATGTCGACAAGGGATCGCTGGCCACCATAGGCAGAAACCTGGCGGTTGCCGATCTGCCATTTGTAAAAATGCGGGGTTTTCTTGCATGGATGCTATGGTCGTTCGTACATTTGTTTACAATTGTTGGTGTAAAAAACCGTCTCATGATCTTCATGAACTGGTCGTGGAACTATTTTACATACGACCAGTCGTTGCGATTATTGATCAAACCGGGGCGGACAGCAATACAGAAAAAGAAGAATGAAAAAACAGTAAACGATCAGCATGAAGTTCGCATAAAAGAAGTCACTTATTAATTAAAAAATATACGAAAATGAAAATTGGATTCGTCGGGCTCGGTAAAATGGGCTTTAATATGGTTCAGCGTTTGTTAAAGAATGGCCACCAAGTGGTTGTTTGGGACCGCTCGGCCAGTGTGGTCAAAGAAATTGAAAAACTGGGTGCCACAGGCGCCGCTTCGCCGGAGGATATGGCAGAGAAGCTGCCTGCCCGTAAAATTGTGTGGCTGATGGTGCCTGCCGGAAAGCCGGTTGATGAAAACCTGGATACCTTCATAGGCTTACTTGGAAAAAACGATATCATTATTGATGGAGGAAACTCCTACTGGAAAGACAGCCAGCAAAGGGCCGAAAAGGCTGCAGTCAAAGGCATTCATTTTCTGGATTGCGGCACCAGCGGTGGTGTATGGGGATTGCAAAACGGTTATTGCCTGATGGTAGGGGGCGAACAACAGGCCACCGAAGATACCGAGGCGGTATTCAAATCACTGGCACCCGAAAACGGCTACGTGTATTGCGGGCCGTCAGGAACAGGCCATATGGTGAAAATGGTTCATAACGGCATCGAATACGGAATGATGCAATCCTATGCCGAAGGCTTTGAGATCCTCGAAAAAGCGCCCTACGATATCGACTTGACCAAGGTGGCCGACGCCTGGCAATATGGAAGCGTGGTGCGCTCGTGGCTGCTCGAGCTGGCGGTGAATGCCTTAAAAGACGACCCTAAGCTGGAAGGCCTGAAAGATTATGTTGAAGACAGCGGTGAAGGAAGATGGACGGTGCAAACGGCCATGGATTTTGATGTGCCGGCACATGTGATCACCGCATCGCTCTTTACCCGCTTCCAGTCGAGGCAGAACGAATCCTTTGCCATGAAAATGCTGGCGGCCTTAAGAAACCAGTTTGGTGGCCACGCCATCAAAACAAAAGACTGATCAGCCTCATGAAAAACAACGACAACCATATTTACGTCATTTTTGGCGCATCGGGCGACCTGACCAGACGAAAACTGGTTCCGGCATTGTATTCGCTCTTTGTCCAGGACCTCCTTCCTGAGGCATTTGCCCTGCTCGGGGTATCGCGTACAGAATACAGCGATGAGTCGTTTCGTGAAGAAATGAGATCGGCAATCGACGAATTTAAAGAGGTTAACGATACGGTACGGATCGATGAGTTTCTTAAAAAACTGCATTATATGCCCATACAGTTCGACGAGGTGTCGGGCTACCGTAAACTGAAACAACGCCTCGGCGACTTAAGGAAAAAAGAGAAGATAAGCGGAAACACTATTTTTTACCTATCCACCCCGCCCAGCCTGTACGGAACCATTCCAAAGCAGCTTACCGCCGTGGAACTGAACCGGCAGGATGACGGATGGAAGCGGCTGATCATCGAAAAGCCCTTTGGCTACGACCTGAAATCGGCAGTGGAATTGAAAGATATGCTGCTAAAAGACTGGCAGGAGGAACAATTGTTTAGGATCGACCATTACCTGGGAAAGGAAACTGTGCAAAACCTGCTTGTGACCCGCTTTGCAAACGGCATTTTTGAGCCCCTCTGGAACAGGAACTTCATCCATCATGTTGAAATTACCTCGTCAGAGAGCCTTGGCGTTGAAAAGCGTGGCGGATATTACGATTCTTCGGGCGCCCTGCGCGATATGGTTCAGAACCATTTGCTGCAGGTGGTGGCCCTTACAGCCATGGAGCCACCCTCATCGCTGGAGCCCCTGGCCATACGAAACGAAATTTTGAAAGTGTTTCAATCCCTGCGTCCCATAAAAGAGGATGAAGTCAGGCATGTGGCCATACGTGGACAATATATCTCCTCGGTCATCAATAATAAAGAGATTAAAGCATACCGGGAAGAAGAGGGCGTGGCTCCCGATTCGTCGACAGAAACATTTGCGGCGCTAAAATTCTATATCGATAACTGGCGCTGGGGCGGAGTGCCCTTCTACATCCGCACCGGGAAACTTCTTCCTACACGGGTAACCGAAGTGGTGATCCACTTTAACCCAACGCCACATTTTTTGTTTTTACAGAATAAGGCCTGCCAGTCGTGCAATCAATTGATCATCAGAATACAACCCGATGAGGGCATCCTGATGAAATTTGGCATGAAAACCCCCGGCACGGGTTTCGAAGTGGAAAATGTAAGCATGGATTTTCATTATTCCGACCTCGCCCATCATCGTATCCCTTCGGCTTACGAGCGCCTTATCTACGACTCAATAAAAGGCGATACAACATTGTTTGCACGTACCGAAGAAGTGCTGGAAGCCTGGAAATTCCTTACTCCGGTGCTCGAATGCTGGAAAAACGATAAGGATGTCCCCCTGTATGGTTATCCGGCAGGGACCTGGGGGCCTCCAGCTGCCGATGAACTGATAGAAGGGGAAGACCTGACGTGGCGGCATCCGTGTAAAAACCTTACCGATAGCAATCTTTATTGTGAATTGTAATGACTGATAAATTCATCCATATATATAACGATAAGAAGGAACTTGCCGAAGAATTCGCCCAAATGCTTGTTGCAGGAACCCGCGATTTGCCGCACGATGGCTATTTTTCAATCGCTTTATCGGGAGGATCCACTCCCGCCGAAATCTTCAGGCACCTGGCATCAGAAGCAGGGACAGCCATTAACTGGTCGAAAATAAGGTTCTTCTGGGGAGATGAGCGATGTGTGGCTCCCGATCACAACGACAGCAATTACCGGATGGCGAAAGAAAACCTTTTTAACGCCATCGATATTCCCGCAACGAACATTTTCAGGATCAAGGGCGAAAACGATCCCGAAACGGAAGCAAAAAACTATGCATCGCTGGTGCGGAAAATGCTGCCTGCACACGACGGCATACCGCGTTTCGACCTGTTTATGCTTGGCCTGGGCGATGACGGGCATACCGCTTCCATTTTCCCCGACAACATTGCAGGCTTTTATAGCAAAAACCTGTTTATTGCCGCCACCAACCCCTATAATCAGCAGGTCAGGGTGTCGGCCACCGGGACCCTGATAAACCAGGCCCGGAAGGTGGTTTTACTGGTTACCGGAGCCACAAAAGCCGAAAGGCTGGCGCAGATCCTCAAACAAAAACCGGGTTGGGAAAAATTGCCTGCTTCGCTGGTACAGCCTGTCAACGGGACACTTAGCTGGATGCTCGACCAGGCCTCGGCACAATTATTGACAAATGAAGCAAAGACATGAAAAAAGATAGCATTATCATGGCCGGAGATGTTGGCGGAACGAAATGTTTGCTGGCACTGTTCCAAATAAAAAACGGGGAAACAAGCATGCTTGCCGTCAGTGAATATGCAAGCTCGGGATACAGCAATTTTTACAGTCTTGTACGTGAATTTCTTGAGGAAAATCCGGCAAAACCGGAAATTGCCGTTTTCGGGATCCCCGGGCCAATAAAAAATGGTGAAGTAAAATCCACCAATCTCCCATGGTTTATCAGCGAAAAAGAATTAAGCCGCGACACAGGTATTGCGCATGTAAAACTGCTGAATGATCTGGCAGCCACGGCATATTCACTTCCCGGCCTCCCGGCGAAAGAGATCGATCCACTCATCAGCGGGGAGAAGGCCAGACATCCGCAACGCTATGTGGTAATTGCCCCGGGCACAGGCCTCGGACAGGCTTTTTTGATATGCAAAGACGATAAAAAGATCATTGTCCCCTCCGAGGGCGGACATGCCACATATGCTCCCACCGGCCTCGCCGAAGCAGAACTCTTCAGTTTTCTGCATAAAAAATATGGCCGGGTAAGCAACGAGCGGATCATTTCGGGAAGCGGGCTGCCCAATGTTTTTGATTTTCTTGTTGAAGATCAGAAACAAACGCCCGAAAAAGAAACGCTGGAAAACATGAAAACCCGCGACCGGGCCATCGTTATTTCAGAGATGGCCCTCAGCAATAAAGACCAGGTATGTGTTCAGGCCATGGACATTTTTGTGTCGGCACTTGCTGCACATGCCGCCAACCTGGCCCTCACCTTTATGCCCGATGGAGGCATATTTCTGGCCGGAGGCATTCCGCACAAGATATTTCCAAAACTTTCTGACGGCCAGTTTGAAAAAGTTTTCCTGAACGCGGGAAAAATGAAAAACGTAGTTGAATCCATTCCTGTTTATGTGATCAACAACAACAGGGCCGCCCTGAAGGGTGCAGCACAATTAGCATTTGAACTTTTAAACCAAATTAATAATGAATAATACTATTGATCAACTTTGCATTAACACCATCCGAACACTCTCAATTGACGCGGTACAGCAAGCCAATTCGGGGCATCCCGGAACACCCATGGCTATGGCCCCGGTGATATATACGCTTTTCGACCGCTACATGAAATTCAACCCTGCCAATCCCGACTGGATGAACAGAGACCGTTTTATCCTGTCGGTTGGCCATGCCTCCATGCTGCTATACAGCGCCCTGCATATCAGCGGTTATGATGTATCACTTGAAGATATCAAAGCTTTTCGCCAGTTGAACAGCAAATGTCCGGGCCACCCCGAATACGGACACACCCCCGGTGTGGAAACCACCACGGGACCGCTGGGCCAGGGTCTTGCCACAAGCGTGGGATTTGCCATTGCACAAAAATGGCTGGAGGCGCGCTACAACAAAGACGGCTACACACTTTTCGATTATAAGATCTACAGTATGGCAGGCGATGGCTGCATGATGGAAGGCCTCTCGGGCGAAGCCGCTTCGTTGGCCGGGCATCTCGGCCTGAACAACCTGATCTGGATCTACGACAACAACAATATTACCATCGAAGGAAATACCAGTCTGGCTTTTAGTGAAGATGTGGGCGCCAGGTTCGTATCGTACGGCTGGGATGTGCTGAAAGTGGCTGATGCCAATAATCTGAAAGAACTTGAGGCTGCTTTTAACAAGGCAAAGGCGGCACCGGAGAAACCAACACTGATCATCGTCGACAGCCATATCGCCTACGGTGCACCAAATAAAGTTGATACCGCCGGCGCGCATGGTTCGCCCCTGGGTGAAGAGGAGATCAGGGCAGCCAAAGAATTTTACGGATGGGATCCGGATAAAAAATTTGTTGTGCCCGATGAGGTAGGCCAGTACCGCTCCCAAATATTGGCACGGGCCAAAAAACAAAACGACCAATGGAACGAACAATATACTGCCTACAAAGAAAAATATCCCACGCTGGCCAGCGAAATTGAACTGATCCGAAAACATGAATTGCCTTCAGGCTGGGATGCCGAAGTGCCTGTCTTTGAAGCAGGAACAAAAATCTCAGGACGCAAGGCAGGCAGCCAGGCGCTCAATGCCATTGCATCGAAGATACCTTTTATGATCGGCGGCTCGGCCGACCTCGCCCCTTCAACGCTTACGGATTTAAAAAATGAAACGAGTTTTCAGAAAGATAATTTCTCGGGCAGGAACCTTCATTATGGCATCAGGGAGCACGCCATGGGGGCAATTGCCAACGGCATCGCCCTGAGCGGACTGAAAACCTATGCATCTACATTTCTGGTCTTTTCCGACTATGCCCGCGGGGCCATGCGGCTGTCGGCGCTCATGAACCTGCCGGTAACCTATGTCTTTACCCACGACAGCATAGGCGTTGGCGAAGACGGCCCCACACACCAGCCCATTGAGCACCTGGCATCACTCCGTGCCATGCCAAATCTTGAAGTGATCAGGCCCGCCGATGCCAACGAAGTAGCAGTATTGTGGAAATATATCATACGATCGAAAAACACACCAACCGCCTTGATCCTGAGCAGGCAGGACCTGGCCGTATTCGACAGGACGAAATATGCTTCGGCCGAAGGCGCTTTGCGGGGTGCCTATGTTCTTGCCGGGGGCGAAGAAGATCCTGAAGTGATACTGATGGCCAGCGGTTCGGAAGTACAACTGGCCGTTGAAGCATACGAGCAACTACAAAAGGAAGGCCTGAAGGCAAGGGTGGTAAGCATGCCCGACTGGAAACTATTTGAAAGGCAGGATGCTGAATATCGCGAATCGGTCCTTCCGTCATCAGTGCATGCACGTATTGCCATCGAAGCAGCGACAGGCTTTGGCTGGGAACGCTATACCGGAATACACGAAAAAAGTGCGGTAATCGGAATGAAATCTTTCGGTGCCTCAGGAAAAATCAACAGCATACAGGAAGAATTTGGCTTTACGGTTGAAAATATCATATCAACCGTAAAATCGCTGATCACAAACAAATAAAACCCCCATCATGAAAATTGGTATCGCAGCCGACCACGGAGGCTTTGAAATAAAACAACTGCTGAAAAAGCGCTTAATTGAACTGGATTATCCGGTTGTGGATTATGGGAATCAGGCTTATGATCAAAACGATGACTATCCCGATTATGTGATCCCCCTGGCCAAAGCGGTGGCGAACAAGGAAATTGAGCGGGGCATCGCAGTCTGCGGAAGCGGTGTGGGAGCATCCATTGCCGCCAATAAAATAAGGGGCGTGCGCGCAGCCCTGGTGCACGATCATTTTGCAGCCCATCAGGGTGTTGAAGATGATGATATGAATTTTCTGTGCATGGGAGGACGCATTATTGGCATTGAAACGGCAACGGATCTGGCATTAACCTTCCTGAAATCGGATTTTTCGCATGCTGAGCGCCATATGCGCAGGCTCAAAAAAGTGGAATTGGCAGAGAATGAATCTGCAAAAAATCAGAAAAAATAAAATGATTTACTCTAAAAATATATAATAATGAATAAGCACACGAACGAATTACGCAGGCAGGGCGTCAGTATCTGGCTCGACAACATCACCCGTAAAATGCTTGACGACGGCACGCTCGGCCATTACATCAGCGAGCTGGGCATTAGCGGCCTTACGTCCAACCCTTCTATTTTTGAGGCAGCCATAGCCAAAACACAGGATTATGATGCCGCCATAAAAGCAATGGGAGCTGAAGGGCTTTCGGAGGAAGATGTTTTTTTTAAACTGGCCGTGGAAGATATTCAACGGGCTGCCGACCTGTTTTTGCCTGTTTATGAGCATACCAACGGTCTGGATGGATTTGTTTCGATCGAGGTTTCACCGCTGCTGGCCTATGATACCGAAAGCACACTGCAGGCGGCAAAGGAGATTCATCAAATGGTGAACCGCAAAAATACATTTATAAAGATCCCCGGAACCCCCGAGGGCCTTCCCGCCATTGAAGGAGCCATTTCGGAAGGAATACCGGTCAATGTTACCCTGCTTTTTTCGTCTGAACAATACCTTGCCGCGGCCACAGCCTGGCAAAAAGGCATTGAAACAAGGATCGAAAAAGGCCTGAGTCCGGACGTAAGATCAGTAGCATCGGTTTTTGTCAGCCGATGGGATAAGGCCATTGCCGACCGGGTGCCTGCCGGTTTGCAAAACAAGTTGGGCATTGCCGTGATGCAGAAAACATATCGTCAGTACATCGACTTTTTAAACTCGGATGCCATCCGCAGGCTTATGAATTACGGTGTGTTTCCGCAACGTTTGCTGTGGGCGAGCACCGGCACCAAAGACCCTGCGGCTTCCGACATTCTGTATGTTAAAGGCCTGGTAGCACCCTACACGGTGAATACGATCCCCGAAAAAACATTGCTGGCTTTTGCCGACCATGGCGAGACCGGTGAACCACTCAGCGGCGATGTGTCGGCTGCGGAGCAGATCATACAACAAATCAAAAGTCATGGAATAGATGACAAGCAACTGGCCGGTCAGCTTCAGCAGGAAGGGGCCGAAGCATTTAATAAATCGTGGAAAAACCTGCTTGCAGGCATCACCACCAAACGCAATCAAATTTAAACAGGATGAGCACATTGAGCAATTTACAAAGCTGGAAAGCACTGCAACAGCATTTTAATGAAATGAAGGACCTCCACCTCAGGACCTTATTTGCAGAAGATAAAAGCCGGGGACAGCAATTTGTGATCGATGATCAGGGAATATATTTTGATTTTTCGAAACACCGCATCACTGCAAAAACCCTTGAGCTATTGCTGAAACTGGCTGTGGATCGCGGCCTGGAAGAAAAAATAAATGCCATGTTTTCGGGTGCGAAGATCAACACCACCGAAAACCGGGCTGTACTGCATACTGCGCTACGGGCGCCAAAAGATGGCAGCATTTTGTTTGAAGGCCGGAATGTGGTTCCTGATGTGCATGAGGTGCTCGAAAAAATGACTGTGTTTTCAAATGAGGTCAGAAGTGAAGCATGGAAAGGCTTTACGGGAAAAGCCATAAAAAATATTGTGAACATTGGCATCGGCGGCTCCGACCTGGGCCCCGTAATGGCTTACGAAGCCCTGAAATATTTTGCCGATCGTTCGCTCAGCATGCGCTTTGTTTCAAATGTTGATGGCAACGACTTTGCCGAAGCGGTGCAAGGGCTGAGAGCCGAAGAAACACTTTTTATTGTTTCGTCGAAAACCTTTACCACCCTCGAAACTATGACCAATGCCCGCACTGCGCGCAAGTGGCTGCTGGCGTCGCTGGGCGACGAAAAAGCTGTGGCCCGGCATTTTGTTGCCGTGTCGACAAATGAAAAAGAAGTTGCAGAATTTGGTATCGATACCCGAAATATGTTTGGATTCTGGGATTGGGTAGGCGGCAGGTACTCGATGGATGCAGCCATTGGCCTGTCGACCATGATCGCTGTGGGACCCGAAAATTTCAGAAAACTGCTAGAGGGTTTTCACCTGATGGATGAACATTTCCGCCTTCAGTCCTTCGACAGGAATATACCGGTGATCATGGCTCTGCTCACTATATGGTACACCAACTTTTTCGGCGCACAAACACAGGCCGTGCTGCCTTACGAGAATTACCTGAAGCGTTTCCCGGCCTATCTGCAGCAGTTAACCATGGAAAGCAACGGCAAATATATCACCCTCGGGGGCGAAAAGGTGGATTACAGTACCAGTCCCGTTTTCTGGGGTGAGCCCGGAACAAACGGACAACATTCTTTTTATCAGTTGATCCACCAGGGAACAAACCTGATCCCCTGCGACTTTATCGGTTTCAGGAAAGCACTCAACAACCTGCCCCCGCATCAGGATTACCTCATCGCCAACATGCTTGCCCAGGGCGAAGCGCTGGCCTTTGGCAAAACCGCCGAAGAAGTCCGCAGCGAAGGCGTTGGCGAGGCGCTGGTTCCGCATAAAGTGTTTGAAGGCAACCGTCCGTCATCAACATTTTTCCTTGAGAAACTGAGCCCCGAAAACCTCGGCAAGCTCATTGCCATGTACGAGCACAGCGTGTTCGTTCAGGGGGTGATCTGGGGCATCAACCCCTTCGACCAGATGGGTGTTGAACTGGGAAAAGTGCTGGCGCAAAATATTATTCCCGAGCTGCAGGGAAACCAGGCCCTAAGGCACGACAGTTCGACCAATGCCCTGATTGAATTGTACCGCAAGAAGGAGGATTCATGATACGGGCCATCATCTTCGACCTGGACGGAACACTCATTCAAACAGAAGTTTTGAAGGCCCGCTCCTATGCCAGGGCAATACATAAGCTGAGCGGCCAATCTGTTACAGAGGATGAGGTTTTAAAAAGCTATAAACTCTTCGTGGGTCTTTCGCGTGCGGAAGTTGTTGATGGATTGTCGGATAAATTTCGTCATGAACTGAAGACATCGCTTAACATTGATGATGCTGAGCTGCTCCGGCAATCGATCCTTTCAGAGAGGCTCCGGATTTACCATGACATGATCAGCAATCCTCGCATATTATCAGCATTTATTTGCCCGTATAACCTGGAGCTGCTCCATTCACTGCACGGCAGGAATTACCTTATCGCCCTGGCCACCATGTCGTATGCCGGTGAGGCTGATAAAGTATTAAATGTATTGGATATCAAAGAGAAGCTATCGCTGATCATGACCCGCGACAAGGTGAGCAGTGGAAAACCTGATCCTGAGATTTACCTGAAAACAATGGATCGGCTAAGGCTCGGTCGCGCCGAATGCCTGGTAATTGAAGACTCGGTAAACGGGATCAAAGCCGGACTGAATGCAGGTGTAAAGGTGTTTGCCGTTACCAATGACTTTACCCGCGAATCGGTTCATGCGGCGCATATCCTTCCCGACGAATATATCGTCGATGACCTTAGCACGTTGAAAGAAACGGTTTCAAAATTTTTATCCCTGCAATAACAAGTGAAGAAATGAAATTCTATACGTCGGAAAATATTGAAGTACCCGCGGTTTCTGCTGCGCAAATGATCCAAATCGACCGGCTGGCCATGGAAGAAACCGGGCCGAACCTCTATCAGATGATGGAAAATGCCGGGCGGAGCCTTTGTGAACTTTGCATTGAAAAACTGGGCAAGTCCTGGGATAAAGCCAGAATTCTTGTCCTGGCCGGAACCGGTGGAAATGGCGGCGGAGGAATCTGTGCTGCCAGGCATCTGGCCAATCGCGGGGCAGATGTTACGGTTTGTATTACCGATACTGTAGGACTGAAAGAAGTGCCGGGGTGGCAACTGCATATCCTCCGGGGCACCACAGCCAGAGTCATTGACCTGGAAGAGCCCGATCATCAAGGTCCTGACGTTATCCTCGATACTATCATTGGTTATAGCTTAACCGGAGAGCCTGCCGGAAATTCCTTAACCATGATCGAATGGGCAAACCGGCAGAATGTGCCGGTCATTTCGCTGGATATACCTTCCGGGATTGATGCAACCACCGGCAAACAGGCTGTCAACCACATACAACCCATGGCAACCCTTACGCTGGCTTTGCCTAAAACCGGTCTGTTGCCCCAGGTAAGCGGGGAATTGTTTTTGGCCGATATCGGTATCCCTGCAAAGGTGTATCAGCAAATGCAGTTAAATTATACATCGCCATTTGGGAAGGATTTTGTGGTAAAATTAAAAACAAAGGAAAGATGAAAGAAAACATCATTTTGAAATCAATAATAACCTGTCCAAACTGCGGACATCAAAAAGAAGAATCCATGCCCACCGATGCTTGTCAATATTTTTATGAGTGTGAAAATTGCAAGACTTTATTAAAACCACAACAAGGTAATTGTTGTGTGTATTGCAGTTATGGTAGCATGAAATGTCCGTCAAAGCAAAAAAATTAAAGAACAGGATTGTAAAAGGAGCCTTAATCCTATGTTAAAAAGCTGCGCATCACTCCTCTTTTGATGGCGTGATCGTTTACAAACGAATAGAAAAATGTATCAATAATTTACCATGGATGCCGAAAAGCTAAGATTATCCGATTCGAATCAACAAACCAAAAACTGGAAAAAATGGGGTCCATACCTCAGCGAACGCCAGTGGGGAACAGTGCGCGAAGATTACAGCGCCCGGGGCAGTGCCTGGGATTACTTAACTCATGATGCAGCGCGCAGCAAAGCTTATCGTTGGGGAGAGGACGGAATTGGCGGGATCAGTGATGACCGCCAGTTGCTTTGTTTTTCGGTGGCTTTTTGGAACCGGAAAGATCCGATCATCAAAGAGCGGCTTTTTGGCCTTTCGGGGCCGGAAGGAAACCATGGTGAAGATGTGAAAGAATATTACTTTTACCTCGACAATACCCCAACGCATGCATACATGAAAATGTTGTATAAGTATACACAGCATGAATATCCTTATGCCAGGCTGATCACCCAAAATAAAAAGCGTAGCAAAACCGAGCCCGAATTTGAGATCTGCGATACCGGCATTTTCAACGACAGCAAATATTTTGATGTATTTATTGAATACGCGAAAGCGGATGACAATGATATTTTAATAAAAATTACGGCCCATAACCGCGGCAATGAATCCGCCGACTTACATATCATCCCGCAGCTCTGGTTCAGGAACACCTGGTCGTGGGGCTACTCCTCAGAAAAACCGCTCCTGAGGCAACTCAGCGATCGTACTGTTGAGGCAACTCACCAGAGCCTGGGCACCTACTTTCTCTATAACGAAGAAAGTGCCGGGCCGATGTTCTGCGAAAATGAAACAAACCATCATAAAGTTTCCCCGGCAGGCCATCCTTCAGCATTTTTTAAAGATGGCATTAATAATTTTATTGTCGAGGGCGATCAGGGAGCGATAAACCCCGAAAATATGGGCACCAAAGCGGGGCTGAATCATCTGAAAACGATCGAAGCAGGAAAACATGAAGTAGTGAGGCTTAGGCTAACCAACAAAGAAACGGACAATCCCTTCGACGGATTTTCGGATCATTTCAGGAACAGGAAAACCGAGGCCGATCATTTCTACAAGAAATTGACGCATGGCCAGGATGAAGAGTTAAACAACATCCAGCGCCAGGCTTTTGCCGGGATGCTCTGGAACAAGCAGTTTTACTATTTTGATATCCCCCAGTGGCTCAAGGGCGACCCCAGCCAGCCCCGGCCACCCAAAGAGCGGCAACATGGCCGGAACAAGGAATGGCAACACCTTAATAATGCCGACATCATTTCTATGCCCGATAAATGGGAGTATCCCTGGTATGCTGCCTGGGACCTTGCCTTCCACTGTATTCCACTGGCAATGATCGATCCACATTTTGCCAAGGAACAGTTAAAGCTGCTCACCCGCGAATGGTACATGCACCCCAATGGGCAACTGCCGGCTTATGAATGGAATTTCTCGGATGTAAACCCTCCCGTGCATGCCTGGGCTGCCTGGCGGGTATATAAAATAGATCAAAAGCACAGGCAGGGAGCCCCCGACCGCGCCTTCCTCGAAGCGGTATTCCATAAATTATTGTTGAATTTTACCTGGTGGGTGAATCGCAAGGATGAACATAACAAAAATGTTTTTCAGGGAGGATTTCTGGGCCTCGACAACATCGGCGTTTTCGACCGCAGTGCCGAAATTCCCGGAGGGGGTCAGATCGAACAGGCTGATGCCACGGCCTGGATGGCCATGTACTCGCTGAATATGATGCGTATAGCACTTGAGTTATCGAAAAAAAACCCTGTTTACGGCGACCTGGCCACAAAATTCCTCGAACATTTTCTCTATATCGCCGGGGCTATGGCCAATATCAGTGACGAGGGCATCGACCTGTGGGACGAACAGGATCAGTTTTTTTATGATGTGCTGCATTCACATGGCAGTTACAAAACGCTAAAGGTAAGATCAATGGTAGGGCTGATACCACTCTTCGCCGTAGAGGTGCTTGAGCCTGATATTATTGAAAAAAATCCTGAGTTTGCTGCCCGCACCGATTGGTTTCTCAACTACCGCCCCGACCTGGCCTCCCTGGTTTCGCGCTGGACTGTAGAAGGTAAGGGCGAGCGCCGCCTGTTTTCACTGCTGCGTGGCAGCAGGCTCAAAAAAATATTAAAACGAATGCTTGATGAAACGGAATTCCTCTCCGACTATGGCATCAGATCGCTATCAAAGGCATATGACAATAATCCCTATATTTTAAATGTGCATGGTGAAGAATATACTGTTGACTACCAGGCCGGCGAATCGACCACTGAACTGTTTGGAGGAAACTCAAACTGGCGCGGACCGGTATGGTTCCCGCTGAATTTTCTGATCATCGAATCATTGCAACGCTTCCACCACTACTACGGCGACGACTTTAAAGTGGAATATCCCACAAATTCAGGTCAATATATTAGCCTGAAAAAGATTGCCGATGAATTGATCAGAAGGCTGGTAGCCTTATTTAAAGCTGGCGAAAACAATATCCGTCCGCTATATGGCGACCATAAACTTTTTCATACCGATCCACACTTCAGGCCGTATATGTTATTTTATGAATATTTTCACGGCGACACGGGCAGAGGCTTAGGCGCTTCACATCAGACCGGCTGGACAGGTTTAATAGCAAAGCTTATCCAGTCAATGCCCGGTTAAATTTAAATTGTTAACTTTATGTTGAATAAATCAAAAATTGAAGAATGAAAGCAATCTGGAACAATAAACTCATCGCCGAAAGTGATGATATAGTCAATATCGAGGGCAACAACTATTTCCCGCTTGAATCAGTTCAGCAGGAGTATCTGAAAAGCAGCAACACCCGTACTGTTTGTCCATGGAAAGGTATTGCATCATATTACAGCCTGGAAGTTGACGGAAAAACAAACAAAGATGCTGCGTGGTACTATCCCGAACCCAAAGAACCGGCCAAAGCGATCAAAGGGCGGGTAGCCTTCTGGAAGGGCGTTCAAATTATCAAAGACGAAGAAAACATCAATTTATAAATAACAAAAAAATATTGGTTTGAAAACATCTTTCACCGAAATCACAACAAAAGAATTAAAAGCATACCTGAATGATCGAAATGCCCGTATCGTGGATGTTCGGCAGGTGGATGCATACAACGGCTGGACAAACGGCAGCGAATTACGCGGCGGACACATTAAAAACGCAAAAAGCCTTCCTGCAAAATGGATCAGATACATCGACTGGATCGAAGCCGTAAGGCAAAAAGCAATAAACCCCGATCAAACCATTATCCTTTATGGAGATGATCATTCAGAAACTGAAGAAGTAGCCAAACGATTTGCAGCATCCGGCTATGAAAAAGTTTTTGTATATCACCGCTTTACCGGCGAATGGTCGGCCACCCCCGAACTGCCCATGCAAAAGCTTGAACGCTTCCGTAATCTTGTTTCGGCCGGCTGGGTAAACACCTTAATAAAGGGGGAGATACCTGCCCACTATGATAATAAAAAGTATATCGTAGTCCATGCCCATTACCGCAACCGCGATGCCTATCTGAGCGGCCACATCCCCGGTGCCATTGATATGGATACCCTTGCCCTGGAGGCTCCTGAAACCTGGAACCGCCGCAGCCCGGAAGAAATTAAAAAAGCACTCGAACTGCATGGAATAACAGCAGATACCACCGTGGTGCTGTATGGTAAGTTTATGTTTCCGGATAATGCCGACGAATTTCCGGGCAGTGCGGCAGGCGATATCGGGGCCATCCGTAATGCCTTTATTATGATGTATGCCGGGGTAAAGGATGTAAGGATCCTGAACGGCGGATTTCAGTCGTGGCAGGATGCAGGCTATGAAATTTCAATGGATGATGTTCCAAAAGAGCCGGTAGGAAATTTCGGAGCAAACATACCAGCCCGGCCCGTACTGGCCGTTGATACCCCTGAGGCAAAAAAAATGCTGGCTGCACAGGATGCCGAACTGGTGTGTGTACGCAGTTGGCCTGAATATATTGGCGAAGTGAGCGGTTACAATTACATCGAAGCCAAAGGGCGCATACCAGGCGCTGTTTTTGCCGATTGCGGCAGTGATGCCTATCATATGGAAAACTACCGGAATTTTGATCATACCACACGCGAATTTCATGAGATTGCCCAAATATGGAAACAAAACGGCATTACCCCTGATAAACACCTGGCCTTTTATTGCGGCACGGGCTGGCGTGGCAGTGAGGCCTGGTTCAATGCCTGGCTAATGGGATGGCCACGCGTTTCGGTCTACGATGGCGGATGGTTCGAGTGGAGCAACGATCCGGCAAATCCTTTCGAAACAGGAGTACCTGATGAAAACAACAAATAACCTCAACGGTCTGGCGAGAGAAAAAAGCCTCACGCAAAGACGCAAAGGAAAATTAAAAAAAGAACAGTTAAACGTATGGAAACAGAAGTGCAGCTTTCAACATTTGAAACGGATACCTTAAAGGGGCTTTCAGCAAAACCAAAATATCTGTCGTCAAAATATTTTTACGATGCACAAGGCAGTAAAATTTTTGAAGAAATCATGCGTATGCCGGAGTATTACCTCACCGACTGCGAAATAGAAATCTTCCAGACCCATAAACTGCAAATTACTCATGCTTTTGGAAATCCCGAAAAAGAATTTGAACTGATTGAACTGGGCGCAGGCGACGGGCTGAAAACAAAAATTCTCCTGGCTCATTTGCTCGAAAATAAAAATAAATTCAAATACATTCCCATTGATATTTCAGCTAAAGCCATCAACGACTTGCAACATGATTTGGCCAAAAACCTTCCCGGTCTTAAGTTCGATGGACTTATTGGTGATTATTTCCAACTGATTGCCGGGCTTAATGGCTTCAAACAAAAAGTAATATTGTTTCTGGGCTCCAACATCGGTAATTTTGATGAGGGTAAATCCAGTCATTTTCTTCGGCAATTGAATGAGGTACTCAATCCGGAAGACCAACTTCTGATTGGTTTTGACTTAAAGAAAGATTCCGAAATCATACTCCCGGCATACAACGACCCGCATGGACTGACAGCTGCCTTTAACCTCAACCTGCTGCACCGGATCAACAATGAACTCGATGCCAATTTTATCCCGGAAAGCTTTTTTCATCAGGAAACTTATGATGCTGAAACAGGCACAGCCAAAAGCTTCCTGGTGAGTAAAAAATCACAAAGCGTTCAAATACGCAAACTGGAAAAAACTTTCCACTTCAATGAAAATGAAAAAATTTTCATGGAACGGTCTCAAAAATATGACCTGCCCATGATCGAAGCGCTCGCAGGGCAGTCAGGATTTGAAATCACAGCCAATTATTTCGACAGCCGCAATTGGTTTGTTAATTCACTATGGAGAGTAAAAATATGAAATGGTTAAAAAAAAAAGATGGACTTTATACTTGAAAAGCACCTGGATGAAATTGAAATACCTGCCAATCTGCGAATCAACGATCAGATTAAAACCTACAGGAAACGTTGCGCAGAGATGGGCTGCCACAGGCCTTATCACCATTTTGCATTTGGACAGTCTCCTTTCTCACCACCACCGGTTATTGTGAATGAACTACGCAAAAATGCATCTAAACATGATTATGTTCCAACAGCCGGAATACCTGAACTACTCAATGCCATTGCCAGTTATTACAACGATGTTTTCGGATTAAACTGCGCAGCCGGCCAGGTTGTTGTAAGCCCCGGAAGCAAAGAGATGATTAGCCTGATACTGGGTGTGCTTTCGGGTGCCGTAGTCATCCCTACACCTGCCTGGGTAAGTTATCTTCCACAGGCCAAAATCCTGAAAAAGAAGGTCATTCCACTCAGGCTAAAGCCGGAAGATCAATACAAACTTACCCCGCAAATGCTGGTTGAAGCGCTGCACCAGTCGAAATATGAACAACACACCCTTATCCTGAATAACCCAAACAATCCTACAGGAGCGGTCTATTCAAAACATGAACTTGAAAAAATCGGGAATGTTTGCAAAAAACATAAAACCATCGTAATAGCCGATGAAATTTATGCCAGAACAAGTTTCCGTTTTGAGGAGTTCGTCAGTATGGCACGTGTATATCCCGAAGGTACCATCGTTACAGGTGGACTTTCCAAAGACCGTTCAGCAGGTGGCTATCGCATGGGCGTCGGCATTTTCCCCGACAATAAAAAGCTCATTAACGACATCCTGATCCTGGCCGGGTCAACCTATTCGTGTGTGGCTGCTCCTATCCAGTATGCCAGCCTTGTGGCCTTTTCCAAAAACAGCGAAATCGAAAAATACATACACGATTGTTCGAAAATTCATAAAACCATCGGAACGATTACAGCTTCACTGCTGAATAAAATCCCCGGCGTTAGAGCAAGCATTCCACAAGGCGCTTTTTATCTGTATGTTGATTTCAACGATCATGCAGAAAAACTAAGAAAAATTGGCTTCGACACTTCAGCAGCCTTTTGTGAGCACATGATCAAAGTGGAACATACGGCAATGCTACCGGCAAGCAGTTTGCTGTTGCCTGATGATGATTTTTCGGTCAGAATCAGTTATGTGGATTACGATGGCGATAAGGTACTTGAAGTCTGGCAGCAAAACCCGCCGGTGACAGATGAAGAAAAAATCAACTTTTTCCAGACCCATTGCCCATCAATCGACCAGGGGATTAAAAATATTGAACGCTATTTCCAACAAGTTGAAGTTGGTAAATTACCGGTTCATGTTTAAAAAACAACCTTTGCGGCCTTAGCGGCTTAGCGAAAAAACCATCAACAATGAAAACCAATAAAGTTAAATTTACTAACAACGAGGGAATTAGCCTCACCGCCAGGCTTGAGTTGCCCGCGGATCGCAAACCGTTAAATTTTGCTTTGTTTGCGCATTGTTTTACCTGCAATAAAAATCTTTCTGCAGTTAGAAACATCAGCCGTGCACTGACCTCTGCAGGCTTTGGTGTATTGCGGTTTGATTTTACAGGACTGGGCGAAAGTGAGGGGGATTTTGCCGATACCAATTTCTCTAGTAACATTCAGGACCTGAAGGCGGCCTCCGATTATCTGAAAGCAAACCATAGGGAGCCATCCCTCCTGGTCGGGCATTCGCTTGGCGGAGCTGCCGTTTTATATGCAGCCGCAGAAATTGATTCTGTGAAGGCAATCGCTACCATCGGGGCACCATCCGACCCCAAACATGTTACGCAACTCATCTCGCATGGCCTCGACGATATCAACACCAAAGGCTATGCCGAAGTCTCCATCGGCGGAAGGCCCTTCACAATAAAAAAACAGTTTATCGACGACCTGAAAGATGTGGATATGCCAACACTTTTAAAGAAGCTTAAAAAGGCGATCCTTATTGCCCACTCGCCACAGGATAATATTGTCGGCATCGACAATGCCGCCGAAATATTCATGGCTGCCCGCCACCCCAAAAGTTTTGTTTCGCTGGATGGTGCCGACCACCTGCTTTCGAAGGCTGAAGACTCTGCCTATATCGGAGGAGTGATTGCCGGATGGGCAAAACGCTATATCAAATTCCGTAAGGATGAAAAGCCCGAAACACATTTGCAGGTGGTGGCTAGTTTAAGCGGCGAAGAAAAATTCACAACACAGATCAAAGCGGGGAATCATTATTTAACCGGCGATGAACCCGAAAGTTATGGTGGCAATGATTTTGGTCCCACACCTTATGATTTTGTGTCGGCAGGCCTTGCTACCTGTACAGCCATGACCATACGCATGTATGCCGACCGCAAAAAATGGAAGGTGGAGGAAGTGAATGTGCACATCGAACACGGCAAAGTACATGTTGAGGATTGTGGTGAATGTGAAAATTCTGCTTCAGCCAAAATAGACCGTTTCTCCCGGGTCATCGAACTCAAAGGCGAGCTGGATGAAAAACAGCGGCAACGTTTGCTCGAAATTGCCAACAAATGCCCTGTGCACAAAACCCTGCTTTCGGAGATAAAAATTGAAACAAGGCTAAAAGAATAAGTGACACCATGTTTTGAAAATAACATCTTATGCCTTCAATAATATCAATCAGCTATTTTATAACTTAAAAATCAACGGTTATGTCAGAAAAAATTAAAATAAGCACTTCAAAAAACGGTCCTTTAGTGGTTGAAAACCTGAAAAACATCACCAATGACGCCGGAAATATTGTTCCGGTAAAGAAAGCCGTTTTTGCACTTTGCCGCTGTGGAAACTCCAAATCAAAACCTTTTTGCGATGGCACGCATGGCAAAATTGACTTTAATGATGAGAAACAGGAAGGCCGTCAACCACGCCGGGTAGATGATTATAAAGGCAAGGAGATCACCATTCACGACGATCGGGGAATTTGTTCTCACGTGGGCTTTTGCACCGATGGCTTGCCAAAAGTATTCAGAATGGGCGTTGAGCCCTGGATTGATCCGAATGCCAGACCGGTTAATAAAATCATCGAAACGATTAAAAAGTGTCCATCCGGTGCGCTCAGCTACTCTATTGATGGAGTGAAATACGATAAATATCATGACAATCCTGAAATCAAAGTCAACGAAGACGGGGCATATTTTGTAAGAGGATTTATCGATCTGAACGATGAGGATCATCCCGACTCAGCCGAGCATTATGCTTTATGCCGATGCGGAAATTCAAAAAACAAACCCTTTTGCGACGGACAGCACTGGTATACCAAATTTGTGGATGACGGTACTGTTGAAAATGAAGGTTTTAGCAAGGACGAAAGGATTGCCGCGGTGCAGAAGCTTGCTGCAAGTGGAAAAAGCGAAAACACTGCCATGAGCACTTTAAAAAAATTCCCCGGATTGGACACCATCGTCTTCAAGGGTGCGCAATTACACAAAATGCCTTTGAATGAGGATGTGGAGGTGAATACCAAAACGCTTATTGGAAAAACTGCCCGGCAGCCGCTCGAACTCAGCATGCCCTTTTATGTTTCACACATGTCGTTCGGAGCTTTGTCCAAAGAAGCCAAAGTAGCGTTGGCAGCAGGTTCTTCACAGGCAGGTACAGCCATATGCTCGGGTGAGGGCGGTTTGTTGCCTGAGTCACGTAAAGCGGCCAATAAGTATATTTATGAACTGGGAACGGCTGCTTTTTCGCATAATGATGATGCGATCCGCCAGGCAGATGCTGTGGAAATAAAGGTGGGACAAGGCGTAAAACCGGGAGTGGGAGGTCATTTGCCGGCTCATAAAGTCACGGAAGAAATCGCCAAAACAAGAGGTTTGAAACCGGGAGAGGAATCTGTTTCGCCGGGAAGACTGTCGGGAGTAAATAACCTGGAAGACCTGAAGAAAATGGTCAGCCATATTAAAAACATTACTGATGGTAAACCAGTGGGTATCAAACTGGCGGCCGGCCATATTGAAGACGATCTGGCTTTTGCATTAAAGGCTGAACCTGATTTTATAACTTTCGATTGCCGCGGTGGAGCAACAGGATCTTCTCCCGGATTTTTAAAAGATAATGTGGGGATTCCCTCCATTTTTGTCATTCGCAGAGCGCGAAAATACCTGGATAAAGTAAACAGTGAAGTGACGCTATGTGTTACCGGGGGTTTCAGGGACAGTTCAGATATTGCCAAAGCACTGGCATTGGGTGCCGATGCGGTTGCACTGGCTACAGCATCGCTTATATCCATTGGTTGTATTCAGGCCAGGGTGTGCCATACAGGTACCTGTCCGGTCGGTATCACAACCCAGAATGAGCAACTCCGGAAATTGGTCGTGCACTCAAAAGCGGTCGAAGGATTTGTGAATTATTATACTGCCACAAACAACGAACTGAAAGTTTTTGCCCGAAGTAATGGTGTGAACGACATACACAAACTGCAACTTTCCGATTTAATCACTGATAACAGGTCTGTTGCTGATTTCAGTGATATTGAGCATGTGTGATGACGCCCCCCGGGCTGATCGTATAAACAAGCATTTTTGATGAATTTTAATTGTCTTTTAATAAACCATCTATATAGTGAGAGATTTATAATCACAATAAAATTACATTAAGAAAACAATAACAATTTACCATGACAATAAAAGCAATCTTATTACAGCTTCTCTTCATTACTCTTATGATAAGCTGTTTCGGGCAGATTGATAAAAGTCTGACATATGAGATTGATACGAAGCTGAAATCATAAAAAACGACCATTGATACCCCGCAGCAAGCTTGCGGGGTATCAACAAGGATCTTTCTTACACCCGCATCTAATTGACGGAGTAATAAGCTGTGATCTCCCGCCTACAGCCTGATTAAACATCAAATCTGCACATTTCTGCACCTATTAATTAATTGATAATGTGTGAATAATGTAACTCTTTTCTGGAATTGTGTAATGCTTTTGGGATAATAATGAATGATCTTTATATCGTGAATTAATTTCACAACTGGTCAGCAGAAGCGGAAATCATTGTGTAACACATACCGCCTTGCAATATCTGACCTTTGTATTTATTTATTTTAAAAACAAAATAAGATGAAAAAACTACTACTAATAGGTATTTGCGTTCTGTTCACATTTATGATGAGCGCACAAACCATTGACAAAAAATGGAATATCGGATTGCATGGAGGGATAACCCAGTACAATGGCGACCTGGGCAATGACTTCTACAAATTCAATTCGGTAATGTATGGCTTTGGGGGCATTTCTGTTTCGAGATACCTCGCAAACCACTTCGATTTAAGCGTGTTTCTTAGTAAAGGAACCGTAGGCTATAACGGCGATTCATTGCCCTTTAGCGCCCCTTATACATCGCTGATTATCAACGCAAGGTTTAATATATTGGCTCAAAGATACGCCGTAATACCTTATATATTAGTTGGAGGAGGCGCCATGTTGTTTGATAGAGACATGGATGTCAGAGCAAGTAAAATGGATTGGATTGCGCCTTCTTTTGGAGCCGGGGTAAATATAAAGATGGGTAAATCTATCATGCTTAATCTTCAGGAAACTTTCCTCTATTCATCTACCGATCGAAGAGACGGGGTTGCAGCCAATGAAAACGACATGTACCTCCTTCACTCAGTAGGAGTTACCTTTAATTTTGGCCAGAAAAAAGATGCGGATAAGGACGGCGTGTCTGATCACCGCGACAAATGTCCTGACACTCCCCCATCCGTAGTCGTCGATAAAGAAGGATGTCCGCTCGATAAGGATGGTGATGGTGTAGCTGATTATTTAGATGATTGTCCAGATCTTGCAGGCAACGAGAATTTAAATGGTTGCCCTGATAAAGATGGCGACGGTATTGCCGACAAGGATGATCGCTGCCCCGATATTGCCGGACTTGCAGCACTGGAAGGCTGCCCTGATGCCGACAAGGACGGTGTGCCAGACATAGATGATAAATGTTCGGATACGGATCCAAGGTATGAAGTAAATATTAATGGTTGCCCGATGGATGATGACCAGGATGGTGTATTTAATGAAGATGATTTATGTCCTGAAGAAGCCGGACTCGTTGCCTTAAAGGGTTGCCCCGACAGAGATGGCGATGGTATAGCGGATAAAGACGACAATTGTCCGGATGTGGTAGGCACCCTCGCAAACAGAGGTTGTCCTGAGATAGCCAAGGAGGATTCGGTAAAGATCACTCAGATTGCAAGTAAAATTTTCTTCGAAACCAACAGCGATAAACTTAAGGTGGCTTCATTAGCACAATTGGATGAACTGGTATCGATACTCAAGAAATATGAATCAGCCAAACTAATTATTGAAGGTCATGCTGACAGCACGGGCGAAGATGCTTACAACCTCACGCTATCGCAGAAACGCACCGATGCTGTAAAAACATACCTGATGTCGAGAGGTATCATGGAATCGCGATTGACAGGAATAGGTTATGGCGAAACCAAACCAATTGCCGACAATAGTACTGCTGAAGGCCGCGCCAAAAACAGAAGAGTTGAATTAAAAACATCCTATTGATGAATTGCAAAGATTAGGCAATGTATATGATTTGCCTGCGGGGAGAGAGCTGTTGAAAAGCAACAGCTCTTCCCTGTTTATTCAGATGTTAAAAAGCTATACGACAGAACTCAAATCAGGTGTATTGATGTTGTAAATAAAGTAAAAAGAGTATTGGAAACTGCTAGCACAGATACGCTGAAAATATAAATCCAATACTCAATTGTTTAACATATTGCG
>JAVVEM010000033.1:1759-37214 GCA_032250805.1 Bacteroidales bacterium | reverse complement strand
AATATTCTTTAGTGTGCTAAGCCATTATTCTTTCAGGTACGGAAAATAATCTCCGGGAATTCCCGATATTTGTTTTTTTGAACGAACAATATTTGTGAAAACAGGCATCATAATACAAGCAAGAGCAGGATCAACAAGGCTTCCTGATAAGGTTATACTTCCTTTCTACCAAAACGAACCGATCATTGAGATCATTCTTGATCGGATTCAAGCCGGGGCCGGAAATATTCCACTTGTGCTGGCTACTACTGAAAATGTCAGGGACGAAGTGCTTTGCCGTCTGGCCGAAAAGAAAAGCGTGAACTGCTTTTGTGGCCCTGAAGATGATGTTCTTGAACGATTTATCCTGGCTGCCTTGAAATACGGGTTCGACCGCATCATTCGCATCTGTGCCGACAATCCATTTTTCGATATCGATGGCACCCTGGCTTTGCTAAACGGCGAAGAGGATTATATTGCCTATCATATTACCGGCGATATTCCCTCTATTAAAAGCCACCTGGGTTTCTGGGGGGAAGTAGTCAGCCTGGAGGCACTCATGAAAGTGCGTTCATTGACCAGCGGGACTATTTATCATGAACATGTAACGAATTATATCTACACACATCCCGGGCATTTCAGGATAAAATGGTATGATGCTCCGGCAAACGTATACGAAAGAACTGATGTAAGGCTGACAATTGACGACCGAAAAGATTTTGTGATGGGCATGGAACTTTTTGCAGAAATAAAAAATGCCGGTTTACCTTTCAAACCCGGCAATATCCTTTCATATCTCGACCAGCACAGGCATTATCTGGACACGATGAAGTCGCAGATTCGAAAATATTCAAAATAGCCCTTATCTTTGAAGCATATGGATACAACGTATATTATCGGAGAAATCGGACAAAACCACAACGGTTCTGTGGAAATTGCCAAAAAGCTTATCGATGCCGTGGCCGGGCCTGTTGAGGATAAACTTTTTGGCGAGTACCTGAAGCCGATGGATGCCGTTAAATTTACCAAGCGCGATCTTTCCGAGGAATTGTCGGAAACCGAGATGATGAGACCCTATACCGGGCCACATTCCTTTGGCAGGACTTATGGTGAGCACCGTGCCTTTCTTGAGCTTGATGATGAACAGCATTTCGAACTTTACAAATACGCAAAGCTAAAAGGCCTGCAGTTTGTTGAAACCCTGTGTGCCAGGGGTTGTCTGAGCTTGTTCCGGTACTTCGAGCCCGACCGTTTGAAAGTTGCTTCCCGCGATCTTACCAACCTGCCGCTACTGGCAGCCATGGC
Source organism: Bacteroidales bacterium (assembly GCA_032250805.1). Classification (GTDB taxonomy): domain Bacteria; phylum Bacteroidota; class Bacteroidia; order Bacteroidales; family B18-G4; genus B18-G4. The sequence continues at coordinate 35,930 of JAVVEM010000033.1, read as the reverse complement.
CGAAACAAAAATACCGATGATCCTTTCAACAGGCATGGGCGGGAAGGAAGAACTGGATAATGCCCTGGAGGTGATCACAAAGTTTCACAGCAACATTGCAATTTTGCATTGTCTTTCGCAGTACCCCTCAGAATACAAAAATATTAACCTTAATACCATACCTTATCTTATAAAGCAGTACCATCAATATACTGTTGGATATTCCGATCACAGCATCGGTATTGTAGTTCCTGTTGCTGCAGTTACCCTCGGAGCCAGGATCATTGAAAAGCACATCACGCTCGACAGGAACATGAAAGGAACTGATCAGAAGGGGTCGCTAGGGACTGATGGTATTTGGAGGATGGTGAGGGATATACGAAATGTTGAAATGGCTATGGGGGAGGAAGGAATGTTTGTTTCTCCGGCTGTGGAAAACACAAGGGTTAAACTGGAGCGGTCGATAGCCTCAAAACGATTAATTGCAAAAGGGGAAGTGATTGGATCGCACGATATTCATCTGCTTAGTCCCGGAACAGGATACAGATGGGTTGAAAGGGATGAAGTGCTCGGAAAAACTGCCCTCATGGATATACCCAAAGACGAGATCATTTACGAAAACATGATAAAATGAAAAATATTAAACTCTTTCTGACCGATATCGACGGGGTATGGACCGATGGTGGAATGTACTATGATAATCACGGCAATGAAATGAAAAAATTCAACACCTCCGATAGTGCGGGCGTGCTCTTTCTCAGATCGATGGATATTCCGGTGGGCATGATTACAGGCGAGGATACAGAAATTGTCCGCCGCAGAGCACAAAAACTCAAGATCGATATGCTCTATATGGGGGTAAAGGATAAACTGGCAATTATGAAAATGATCTGCGAGGAAAAGCAGCTTGAATTTAGCGAGGTTGCCTATATCGGTGACGATTTGATCGATATTCCGGTAATGGATGTGGTTGGCTTGAGTGCAGTGCCGGCCGATACTCCTGACTATGTATCAGTTCATGCCGATTGGGTATTAAAGAAGCGTGGGGGAGAAGGCGTTTTTCGCGAATTCGTTGAACGTTATCTTTCGGGGCGGGGGTTGCTGGATGAAGCCATCGATAAATATCTGAAAATGATCAAAGGCTTGAAATCCTAGCCAGCTACCTTATACAGAACGAATGAATTGTAAAACACGCTGAACCGCTTTACCGTCGATGGCATAGGCAAATTTTGAAATATAATTGTCGTAGGCTGCTTCATCGATTTTAAGGTTTCCATTTAATATTCCTTCAATATTTTCCTTAATCTCTTCTGCATTTGTTGCCTGAAACCCGACCCCTTCCTTTATATAATTCTGGATGTCTTGCCTCAGGTGATCAAGCACGATCAATGGCTTTTTGAAATAAACGGTTTCTGTGCCAACTGTCGAAAAGCAGGTAATGAGAATATCGCAGACAGATATGATTAGGTAAAGGTCGGTCGCGAGTGTGATTTTTATACGTTCCAACCCGATGCTTTGCGCCATGCCTGCATAATAGGCGGTGTCGTCTTTTTCATTGGGATGTAATTTTATTAGCAGAAAACTGTTTTTTTGCTGTTTTACCGCTTTCATCACGTCCAATGCCGCACGTTCGCGGAGTTGTGGGTCGCGCTGGGGTTGCGAAGCATAAACAATAAGGGTTTCATTATTGCGCAATCCGGGAATAACATTTTGTTTTGCAGGCTTTGATCGTAAGAGCATGGGGATGATATCCGTTCGGATCTGACCACAAACATGCAAAGCATTCTCCGGATAATTGCCTTTGTTTTCCAGGAATTGTTTCCAGTGATCGCCCCAAACGAGGCTTATATCGGGGAAAGCCTGTCTCTTTGCGTCTTCAGGGGTGTATATATAGGCAGGATGAAGATCATGGATGTTGCCATGTTGTAATGCAATCGTGGTTATTCCGTTTATTCTTGCTGCATCCAGAATGCACCTTAGTGCAGGGCTGTTTTCATCAGTGCTGGATATGCTCCTGACCGTATTTTTTTTAAAAAACCTTGTATATGCAAGGTATTTGATCAGGTAAAATTTTGTACTCCCCATTAATGACTGATAAATGCAAACCAGGATTTTTTCTTCACTGCTCTGGCAGTAGTTAAAAATTGTTTTGAGTTCCTGAGAGATGTCTTTCTGTAATGCTTTTCTTTTCTTTTTCAAGCTTTTTGAAAAAAAATACCCAAGCAATACGGGTTCACCGAAATAACGGTTTCTGAGGCCGCCTTTTCCGAAAAGATTGTCAATTGTAAGCCGGATCTTCGCATTACCGCTTATTTTGGGTTGCACCGCTTCATCAATGATCAGGAAATCGTCGGCCTGGTCAAGCAAATAGCCAAGAATATAATTGCCTTTTTTTTCCTTCAGTGTTCTGATGTCAAGAAAAGACTGCCGTTTGCTTACATCCATTATAATGTGTGAATGTTTTTTCGGCTTGCCGGAGAGGAATATATTTATCACCCACCTCGAAAAGAGGATTATAAGGTAATTTAAAATTGATAAAACCTGCGATGCTTTTCTGTTTCGCTTCTTATTAAGGATCAATCTGACATTTTGCGGGAGGGCAGCCTTCGAAAGCAGGGGCTCGTTCGTATAGTAATATATTTCGTTATGAACATCAGCTAATTCTTTAATGGCGACAATTTCATACATAATATTACGCAGGCGAAAATAAGCCCGGAATTTATGATAATACCAGATGCTGCTCTGATCAAATTTCAGTCTGTCGGCAACGCTGCGCCCGTCGAGGAGCCTGTTGCCAAACGAAACAACAAAATCAAGAATACGGTAATTGATTGCTTTCTTTTTGTCTTCAGAAATTTCAGGCAGTGAAACAAACTTCTTCAGATTTTCTCCGGCTATTGAAACGGAAGCATAAAGTTTAGCTTCAGTTTCATGAATCATTTTCTGTACCTGGTCAGACTCTTTTTTTGATAATTTCCTGTTTATGACTATGGCTTTCATCGCAGGTATTTGTTAATAAGCTGCCTGATCTCGGCTTTGTATAATAATGAGAGGCTGCTGCCAATGATCACGATCACGAGACAGGCAGTGAAGTAAGGGTTGAGGGTGAATTCGACCTTCAAAAACTCGAGCAGCCCGGTGAGCAGGACAATGGCAAAAGGATAGAGTAGCATTTTACGCTTGTTCCAGTCTATGCCCGTTAGCTTTTTGCTGATATAGTAAAACATAACCGATTGAATCGATAAGGATACGTAAGCGGCAATGATCACACCATAATAACTCATCAGAGGTACCAGCAAGTAATTCAGACCCAGGTTAGCGATCAGTGCGATGGTGTTAACATAGAGAAAATATTTTGTTTTTTTCTTAAAGTATACTCCGTATGAGAATACCAGGAATTGCGTCCGTACAATAAATTTTACAAAAATGATGCTGATCAGGCCAAATGCAAGTCGTACATCTGTGGTGTAAAACAGGGTGAGATAAAGCATGGCCGGGATAATGGCAAGGGCAACAAGTATCTGTGTCTGTGCCAGGAGCAGGTTCGATAGCTTTTTTATATTATTGGAATGTTCTCTGATGCCGGCGTCCATAAACCGGTAAATCTCGGGTTGCGTTGCCCCCTGTATGCCAATGAGCACTTTTTCCAGTCCCAGCGCAAGACTGATGGCTACTCCATAAATGCCGAGATCTATGGGCTTGCTTTCCATAAAGAAGCGCTCTGAATAATTGATCCCCCACAGGATAATGGAAAATTGAAAGAGGGGGAATGCAAATTGATTTAGTTCCTTCAGCAATTTAAGGTCGAGCCTGAAGCCTGAATTATACCAGGTATATGCCAGCACGGACAAACTGGTCAGACTGCTTCCGATGGCACCGCCCCAAAGGAAGCCGATAAACGACATGTCGTAATAGAACACACCAATGACCTGAAATCCTGCCCGTAGTATTCCCAAAGTAATATTTAACACTACGAACTTCATCACTTTTTTCTCATTCCGGTACAATGTTGCCGCAGCCATGTTTATGGCCCTGTTTATACCGATGATCATCGCCAGGAAACCATAGCTGGAAAAATCCTGCAGAGCTTCCTGTGAGAAGATTGCTCCTATATAGTCTCTGAACAACCATGCAAGCCCCAGAATGAAAAGGCCTCTGAGAAGAATTGAATTCAGCGTTGTTGAAACCAGCCTGTCATAACCCAGTGCCTTTGTTTTATGTTCATAATAAAAGCGTGCCAGGGCATTGCCCATCGAAAAAAGTGCAATTGTGAACACCAGGCTGGTTATTAGTTCGCTGATGGCGAGCTGAGAAAAGTCGACCGGTCCAAGCTTGCCGGGACCTTCAATGATAGGCTGGATAATGAGTTGCAGGCCCGGTGGCAGGGCAGCAACTAGTATATAAATGGCCGAAAGCTTAAAATACTCCTTAAGATTGAGCTTCATGCAATGTGATTATAAAACAAAAATAGGGAAAGTATTTATAAATGGCTTAATTAAGTTCATACCCTGAGTAGGCTGTCCGGTCAGTCTTCTTCTATTCCTTTTTTTATCTGAGCAGCGTTACGCTGCCCAAAACGTTGCTTGTATTGCCTGTGCTGCCGCCTGCATAATCAGCAGTAAAGAAATATACTCCTGCCGGGCACTTCCTGCCGTTGAAGTTGCCGTCCCAGCCTTCATCAATATCCATTGATTCGTAAAGGATCTGTCCCCAACGGTTGAAAATGATCAAACTGTATACTGTAATATTTTCATAAACCGGTTTAAAAACATCATTAAAACCATCGAGGTTGGGCGTGAAACAATTTGGGAACCAGATTTTGGAGGGGAAATCATTGCTGATCATTAAAGAATCGCTTGCAAAGCAGCCCTCTTTCCCGGATTCTACCCAATACAGGCCGGGAGCGTTAGCCGTAAATGTTTGCCCACCAGATCCGTCCTGCCAGTAATATGAGTCGAAACCGCTGCCTGCATCGAGAATTAAGGAAAAGTTTCCTCTTATATTGGTGTCATTACCCAGGAAAATATTGGGTATATCCACGAGGTTGATGCTAATAGTGTCGGAAGCACTGCAGCCTAAGCTGTCAGTTACCTCAACAAAATATGAACCGGTATTTATGACACTGAAAAATTGTTCTGTGGAATCATCCTGCCAGAGATATCCTGAATAGCCTTCACCCGCATCCAGTTGAAAGGGATCCCCGTTGCACAGCAGGGTGTCGGGGCCCAGGTTAGGTGAATCGGCTTCATGAATGTCTATCCACAGGGTGTCGGGGCCAGGGTTGTTGCAACCCTCAATAATCTGATATGATACATATCCTGGCGAATCTTCAAACCTGACCTGGATGGCAGAATCACCCTGGTAAGCCAATATTGATGCCTCCTGGGGCAATACCCATTCAAGATCAATATTTGGCATCGGCCTGATGCTGTAATGCCCCGTGTCGCTGATTGTACAGAGCTGCCGGTCACCCTGCAGGTGAATATTATCATAACACAACAGCCTGTGCCCAGGCACTGTGTTTTGATATGTCATGGTATGTGTGGGATAACCAACTTCATCATGCTCAACAAGGTTGAGATCGCTGCTCACAAGGTTAATGCCGGTTACATTCAGTTCTGTTAACTCTTGCCCGCAACACGAAGCTCCGTCGCTGTCGGTTTTGATAATATATATATCAAAACCTCCTTCACCATAGCTGTTGGTAGCACCACTGACTGACAGACCATTGTTTTGAGCCTTATCCATAAAGGGTTGGAATTCTTCTCCGGTTCCACCGTAAGTGTGGGCATTTATCAGGTCACCATCTTCGTTGATCTGCATCATTAAAAAATCCTCCATGCCGTTGCCAAAGGAAGTTGTTGTGGCCGAGATCATGTATCTGCCCGGTACGGTGCTTTCAATGTCATATGCAATTTCATTGCCTGTTCCGCCATATATTTTCGCCCATATCACATTTCCCGACGGGCTAATTTTAAAAACGAGGATATCGCTTGCCTGTGCCCCGAAGTTTTCGGTATATCCGCATACAATAAAGTTGCCATCCTCAGCAATAACGACAGACCATCCATAGTCCAGTCCGCTTACGCCAAATTGTCTGGACCATATCAGATCTCCTGCAGGTGTTAGAAATAAAAGATATAGATTTTGTGTTGGCTCATATGTATTTACCAGGATGATATAATTACCACTTGCAGTTTGTTTCACTCCCCTGCTGTGTTCTCTGGCGCCGGCATCAAAGGCTTTGCTCCATTCCACGGTCAGAGCTGAATCGGTTTTTACAATGAACATATCGGATTCAATTATTCCAAAAGAGCGCGTATTCCCCGCGAAAACATAACCTCCATCATCGGTCAGACAAAAACTATGCACTTCATCATCAGAACCGCCTCCAAAAAATTTTTCCTGTGTAATGTTGCCATCCAGGTCAAATTTAATAATGTACCAATCGTCGTATGACGGTGGAGTGACATTAACCCAGCAAATGGCAATGTATCCTCCATTATGATCGGGTTTCAAAAAATACCCGAGATCGCGGTCGACTGTTCCAATGATTTTATTCCATATGATATAGCCAAGCGAATCGATGCGGCTGATCAGGATATCCTGATCTCCACTTCCGTATGAGGATGTGCTGCCCATGATCATAAGGCCATTGTCAGGCGTTGGCAGGGCACTTCTGCAATTATCATCATATTCACCGCCAATTACCAGGTGATATTCATCCTGGGCAAATACACTTTTTGCTGTGCCCACAATCAAAAAAAAGGATATGAGGATGATTAGGGTATACTGTAAATATTTGCCGGGGGACGTGCTAAACATCGATATTTATTTTCTGCTTAACAAATAAGGCTAATTTATATGGAACTTTTTGTTGCTTAATTATTTTGTCTTTCCTTCCTCGCATCATAAATGCTCGCATTCAACTCAAAGCCGATCAGCAGGGCTATGGCGTTAATGTTGATATACAGCATAAGGATGATGATTGTGCCGATAGAACCGTAAAGCTTGTTGTACTGGGCGAAATTATCAATGTAAATATTAAATAAAACGATGAATATCAGGGCCAGAAAAGTGGCCATCATCGATCCGGGCGAGATGAACCTGAACACACGTTTCCGCGCCGGGGCAAAGTAATATAAAAAGGAGAGGATCAAAAAGATCAGTAATGCCAGAATGATCCACTTGGCTGCCTGGATCAATATGAGGGTAAAGCTGTTGGTGATAATGCTGTGCGATGAAGCATAGTTGAGCAGCCATGGCGTAAGGATAAGCAGGGCAGCCGCAATAATGAGAATGCAGACCAGAATGAGCTGCAGCCCTAATGATACCAGCTGCATTTTAAACCAGGAACGTGTTTCAATGTCATGAGCCGAGCGGTTAAATGCTTTCATAATGCCGATCACGCCACTATTTGAAAAATAAAATGCTACAAAAAATCCGATAGAAAGCCATCCGCCGGAGTGCTTGCTGATGATCTCCGTGATGGTGTCCTCCAAAAAAATAAATACCTGTTCGGGCAGTATATTTGCCAGTGCGCTCATGATCGATTCCTGCAATCCATCCACAGGGATGTATGGGATAAGGGTAAAAAGGAAGAGTATGGCAGGGAACAATGCCAGGGTAAATGTAAAGGAAAGCGAATTTGCCCGCGAAATGAGCGAACTCTTCCGGATGCCGCGAAAAAAGAAGCTGACCACATCATAGATGGGCATCCCCCTGAATCCCGGCAGGGTAAAACGCTTAAGCCAATTGAGGAACTTTTTAAATATTACAGAGTCCGCGACCTTATTGATCTGTCTTTCAATGTAACTTTTGGCTGACATCATCTTGTTAGCGGGCTTTAAGGCTGAGATCGAGACTTTTTACCTGATGGGTGAGGGCCCCGACAGAGATAAAATCCACTCCGGTTTCGGCAACCTGCCGCAATGTTTTTTCGGTAATCCCTCCCGATGCTTCGGTTTCGTATTTTCCTCCAACCATTTCAACTGCCTTTTTCATGTCGGCAATGCTGAAGTTGTCGAACATAATACGGCTGATTCCACCTGTGTTAAGCACTTGCTGTAGTTCATCCAAAGTCCTTACTTCAATTTCAATGGCCAGTTGCTTTTGGTGTTTGTTAAGGTATTCATGGGTGGAATTTATGGCTGCTTCGATCCCGCCTGCGAAATCAACATGATTGTCTTTGATCATGATCATATCATACAATCCCATCCTGTGGTTAACACCGCCACCGATACGGACGGCTTCTTTTTCAAAATACCTGAAATTGGGTGTGGTCTTGCGTGTGTCAAGAAGTTTGGTATTCAGTCCGTTGAGTAATGTGACGAGGGAATGGGCATAGGTGGCAATGCCGCTCATGCGTTGCATGAAATTCAGGGCAAGGCGTTCGGCCGAAAGCAGGGATACCGATCGGCCCCTGACTTGAAATACAATGTCGCCGGGTTTTATTTTTGTACCGTCTCCAATTAGAATATCCATTTGCGTATCAGGATCAACATGCCTGAACACTTTTTCTGCAATACTAACTCCGGCAAGTATGCCTTCTTGCTTTACAAGTAAATAAGCAGCCCCCCTGTGATCGCCCGGGATGGTCGAAAGTGAGGTGTGATCGCCGTCACCAAGATCTTCTTCAAGGGCGAGCCTGATAAATTCTTCAACATTCATGTAACATGGGTTTTCTATTCCAGCTCAAACTGCAGCTGAACGATGCGGTATTTGCCATCATTGATTTTTAACAAAGCATATGTCTTATATGATCTGATGCCAGAAGTGTATGTGCCAATAATATACTTGGTTGCTTCGCGGGAGGAGCCAATGTGGTTGACTTTATAACTTTTAGGCGGGTTTTCGCTAAAGAATTTTTTTATTACCTGTGTAGCATGTGCCCGGCTCATGGTTTGGTCTGTTCCCGGGATGCTGATATCGAGGCTTGAATTGAAATGATCGCTGAGCGTGGTGGCGTCGCCTCCCCTGATCGCCTTATTTATCTCGTCGGTAGTTTCCTGGGCTGTTGCGCCCGCAGAAATACCGAGGATAAAAATACAAGTGTATATAATTAGCCTCATGGTAATAGGTTTTATTTAATGAACACAACAAATAGTAAGCCAAAGCAATTTCAAAGTTAAGATATTCCTGAATAAATCCTACAAAACATGTTCGATATTCCCGGGGCAAGGCCATCGGCCAGGTGATCATTGTGCTATAAATATTAATTTCATTAATTTAGCCGGATAAACAACAGTCATATGAATATCATTATTACAGGTGCCAGCAGGGGCATCGGAAAATATCTTGCCATGGATCTGGCCGCCCGGGGCGGGCATAAGATCATGCTGATCTCAAGAAATGAAGAAAAACTGAATGAGATCTGTGCACGCTACAGCGACGGTCGATTGATCCCGCTCGCATTCGACCTCGAGAGGGGAGATTATCAGCTTCTTTCGAAAATGGTTCGTGGCGTGCTGCCCGAGATACATATCCTGATCAATAATGCGGGCGCCCTTATCAATAAAAAATTTGGCCATCTCACTGCAGAGGATTTCGGGCATTTAATGAATGTGAATGTGCGATCGGCATTTTTACTTGTCAAAACGCTCCTGCCACTATTTGATCCGAATTCGCATATCGTAAATATCGGGAGCATGGGCGGCTACCAGGGGAGTGCCAAGTTTCCGGGCCTTTCGCTTTACAGTGCCAGCAAAGGTGCCCTTGCCATTTTGAGTGAATGTATGGCTGAAGAACTGAAAGATCATGGGATATCGGTAAATTGTCTCGCACTCGGTGCTGCACAAACTGAGATGCTGGCCGAAGCATTTCCGGGATATAAAGCTCCGGTTTCTGCGTCGGATATGGCTGCCTACATTGCTGATTTTTCGCTTCATGGGCATAAGTACTATAATGGGAAGATATTGCCAGTCAGCCTGAGTACACCATAAACATTTATGCATTTTACTTGTTAATAATATAAATTGATATATTTGCGCCACCAGATATGAGCGCTGCAGAGAGTATTACACATCCCGGAGTGATCGAAAAAGTTTCGAATGACACAGTATTTGTAAAAGTACTTGCCATGTCGGCCTGTTCGTCCTGTCATGCCAAAAGCATGTGTAATATCGCTGAAGTGGAAGAAAAGATCGTTGAGATTAAAAAAGAACCACAAAAGGAATACGTACCCGGCAAAACGGTTACCGTGAGCATGAAAAAAGCTCAGGGTACCTACGCAGTGCTGCTTGGGTATATTGTGCCTTTCTTTCTGTTATTAGGGGTGTTGCTGGGGGTACTTACTGTTTCAGGCAATGAAGGTCTTGCCGGATTGCTTGCCATCATCGTGCTGATCCCGTATTACTGGCTGCTGTATATCTATAGGACCAGGCTAAAAAGTACTTTTAGCTTCAGGATTGAATAGGGAAAGATCAAAAAGCTGTATTGATTTTAATGTTTTTCTCTCTTCTGTTATGTAAGGTTTAGCCTTGCACTCCGACAAAAAATAAATATGTATTAAATAACTAACGACAAAACTATGCAAAAGCGAATTTTTATGTTCCTGCTGGCCGGCCTCTTTTTTATGGCTGGCTTCAGCCAGCAAAATGCTGAACCCAGCCTTGTAATTGAAGCCACTTATTTTGATAAGTCGCCGGCATTGACCGATATGCCAGCTATTCTTACTGCCGAAAAAGACCGCTCATGGAAAGAGGGTGTTGTTGAAAATAAATCCGTTAAAAAAGAATTTGTTGAACGGAGCAATAACAACCCGGCCAATGCGGCTGACGGGGCAAAGCAGGTCATTTACTCCAACACCGGCACACGGGGCCCCGAAATTGGTATTGAAGGTATTGGCAATGTAAATTTTGTTTATCCCCCCGATACGGATGGTGATGTTGGCCCGAACCATTATTTTCAGATGATAAACCTGTCGTTTGCCATCTGGGATAAACAGGGCAATAAACTCTACGGACCGGTAAATAACAGTACCATATGGCAGGGATTTGTTGGCCCGTGGACCGGAACCAATGATGGCGACCCGATCGTTCTTTACGATGAGCAGGCCGACCGCTGGCTGGCAACACAATTTGCCGTGAACACCAATAATGGCATTAATTATCAGTTAATCGCCGTATCGGAAACCGGCGATCCCCTGGGTGCATGGTACCGCTATGCATATGCAATGGTGGCTTTTAATGATTACCCGAAATTTTCTGTATGGAATGATGGCTACTACGCCACCTGGAATATGTTTGGTGGGTATACGCGGGTTGGTGTTGGCGCTTTTGAAAGAGACAAAATGCTGGTTGGCGACCCAACAGCGAAAATGGTTTATTTCGACCAGTCGGGCAGCACTTTTGCCATGCTTCCGGCCGATTTCGACGGAACACCCCCTCCGGCAGGAGCGCCCTGTTATTTTATCCATATGCGAACATTCACCGATCACAAAATGGAGATCTATGAATTTGATGTGGATTGGAACAATACTTCCAATAGTTCATTCAGCCTGGCAACAGTGCTTACCCCCGCGGCATACAGTACAAATGTTGGTGGCATCCCTCAACCCAATACTTCCACAATGCTCGACGACCTTGCCGTGATGCTGATGTATCGTCTGCAATACAGGAACTTTGGAACACACGAAAGCATGGTGGTAAATCATACGGTGAGCAGTGCCGGAAAAGCGGCTCCCCGCTGGTATGAGCTGAGAAAAACTACCGGCGACTGGTCCATATATCAACAAGGTACTTTTGCACCGGATATTAAAGAACGCTGGATGGGTAGTATTGCCATGAATGCAAATGGTGATATTGCGCTGGGCTATTCACTCTCAAGTACAACAACATTCCCTTCAATTGCTTATACCGGTAGAAGGGTCGATGATCCCCTGGGGCAAATGACTGTGGGTGAAGTTATGGTAAAAGAAGGATTAGGCTCCCAGACCAATATTGAACGATGGGGCGATTACAGTGCTATGTCAGTCGATCCCGCAGATGATACAACTTTTTGGTTTACTACTGAATACCGCAAAGCATCAAACTGGGGTACGTACATCACTTCATTTAACCTTGGGCCGCTCACACAGCCAACCGCTTATGCCGGAGCAGATACAACAATATGTGTTAATGAACTGTATCCCGCCAATGGTACGGTTACCAGTACGCAATCTGTACTCTGGACCACCACGGGCGATGGCTTTTTTCAGAGTCCTGGCAATTTAAATACTTTTTACCTCCGTGGGAATGGTGACATTTCAAACGGACAGGTTACGCTGGCCCTCACTGCTTATGGATTTGAATCGGGATGGGAGGCAACTGATAGTGTAGTGGTTTATCTTTCCGAAGGCCCTCTGGCTGATGCAGGATCAGACACCCTGATCTGTACAGATGAAGTTTTGCAATTATCGGGTACCGCATCAGGTTATAATGATATTGTATGGCGTACATCCGGCGATGGTTCTTTCAGCGATACAACCGTTCTCGACCCGATTTATTCACCTGGCACGGTCGATATCGCTACCGGAAATGTTGTCCTTACAATGCTTGCCATCGGAACTGAAGGTTGCGTTGGCGAAGATTCGGATGAGATCAGTGTTACCATCGATGAGTGCACGGGCCTGGATGAACCGGAATTCAGTACTTTAAGCCTTGGCATCAGGCCAAACCCGAACAATGGAGTGTTTACCTATGAAGTAAATGCCGAGAGCACCTCAAGGGTTCGCCTGGAAGTATTAAATGTTCAGGGACAGATTGTGTTTACACAGCTGCTTGGTCAGTTTGCCGGCACACACACAGGTACCATTAACATAGGCGATAACCCTAAAGGGATCTATTACCTGCGGATCAACAACGGCCAGGCGATAAAAGTACAGAAAGTGCTTGTTCAGTAAGAATTCTGAGCTTTTCTGAAAATACTGTTATCTTTGGGCTGTCTCTGCCGTTATTATTTGGGTCGGATTGAGCGTAGATTCAAAATCTATATTGTTTTAAATCAAATAATTGGCTTTTGTTTACGATAGAACAAACCCGGATAATTACTGCCGGGGCAGCCCTGATTTTATAAACCTGATTAATGAACATGAAAAATAACTTACTCCTTGTATTGCTGTTTGCAATATTTCTGTCGCCGGTTTTTGCTCAGCAAAAAAGTTTCGCACCCAGCCTGATCCGCGAGGCAACCCATTTCCGCAAAACCTCTCCCTTACGCGATATGCCAATCATTCTTCCTGGTGAAAGAGATCGTAGCTGGAAAGATGGCATCATCCGGAACGAGGTGATGGATGAAGTATATTCTACCGAAAATGCACTTCCCTCAGGGCCCGACCCTGTTGCACAGCGGTTTAATGGTGCATCACTACATCGCGGTCCCAATGTGAACATTAATGGGGTTGGAAATGTGAATGGTGTTTATCCTCCCGATACTGATGGCGATGTTGGACCCGACCATTATTTTCAGATGATAAACCTTTCTTTTGCGATTTTTGATAAAACCGGCAATATTCTTTACGGCCCGGTTGATAACAGCACACTATGGAATGGCTTTATTGGTCCATGGACCGGTACAAACGATGGCGACCCTGTTGTGCTCTACGACAACGAAGCCAACCGCTGGATGGCCAGTCAGTTTGCCATTAATACCAACAATGGTACCTACTGGCAACTCATTGCCATTTCTGAAACCGGCGACCCCCTGGGAGCATGGTATCAATACGCTTTTGAATTTCCGGCCTTTAACGATTATCCGCATCTTGGCGTATGGCATGATGCCTATTATGCCACCTTCAACATGTTTGGCGACTATTACCGTGGCGCAGCAGCAGCATTTGACCGCAGCAGCATGCTGGCCGGTGACTCAACAGCACAAATGATCCTTTTTGATATGCCGCCAGGCAGCGACCAGAATAATATGTTGCCGGCCGACTGCGACGGCACATTTGCACCCGCCGGAACGCCAAACTACTTTATTAATTTTAAAGATGATGCCTGGGGTTATGCTTTCGACCGCCTGGTGATCTGGGAATTTATTGCAGACTGGACCACCCCCGCAAATTCTGTGTTCCAGGAAGCTTATGTCCTTCAAACAGAACCGTTTGATTCGCAGCTTTGTGAAGCCCCCCGCTGGCAGTGTATCGACCAGCCAAACACCTCCGTCAGGCTCGAAGCGCTTAACGACAGGCTAATGTTCAGGGTACAGTACAGGAACTTCGGGAGCTATACCACCATGGTGCTTAACCATACAGTCGACGTGGATGGCAATGGCCTGGCAGGAATCCGTTGGTACGAACTCAGGGATTCGCTCGATGGAAACGGATGGAATATTTTCCAGCAGGGAACATATTCGCCCGATAACGACCACCGCTGGATGGCCAGTATCGCAATGAATGGCGAAGGAACCATTGCTATGGGATTTACAGTATCCGACGGTGATTCAACATATCCTTCAATACGGTATACTGGAAGGAATAAAAATGCCGACCCCGGAATAATGAATTACCAGGAAATTGAGATCATTGCCGGACGCGGATCACAATCGTATAACCGCTGGGGAGACTATGCCATGACATCTGTCGACCCGGTTGATGACACCACTTTCTGGCATACAAACGAATATTGCATAGGCGGATGGCGCACCAGGATCGCATCCTTTGATTTTGGCCCCATCGAAGCGCCGACTGTGGATGTCGGGCCCGATAGCACCATTTGTGTGAATGAGGTTTTTTGGCGCACCGCACTGGTAACAAACCAGAATGGTGTACAATGGGAAACAGATGGTGATGGGGTCATCCAGAACCCAAATACAGTTAACCTTGGTTACCTCAGGGGCGAACAGGATATTATCAACGGCTCGGTAAACCTCTGGCTCACAGCTACGGGATACCTCCCGGGATTTGAGGCGACAGACAGCCTTGTGCTTGGGATCGATACACTCCCGAACATTGCTGCGGGACCTGATACTGTTATTTGTATCGGGCAATCATTGCAACTGAACGGATACGTTTCGGCATACGACTCCATTAAATGGTTTACCGGAGGAGATGGCACATTTGATGACCCCGGCTCATTGTCGGCGGTTTATACCCCCGGGAATAATGATACAACAAACAAACAGGTTGAACTTATACTGGTGGCATACGGAACCTTTTGCGATAGCATCGCTGACGAATTGCAGTTGGGACTCGATATTTGCACAGGAATTGCCGAAGACGGCGACGAATTATTCCTGAACGTTTACCCAAACCCGGGCAATGATAAATTCAACCTGTTCATCAGTGGCATGGAGCAGGATTATTTAAACCTTACGCTTCATAATAGCCACGGGCAGGTAGTGTTCAGGTATCATATCCAAAAATTTACGGGTAACTACAGCAATGTGCTCGACATGGGCTACTACAGCCCTGGCATTTACTACCTTAACATAAGGAATGCAGGTTTTACGAAAACAGTGAAACTGATTAAATACTAGTCAGCCCCTGACACTGTGCCATTTTTCTGGCCTGGCAAAATTATTCCCTGGGAGGGATCTCCCGGCTTTTACCTTTCTTTTACTGTTCAATTAATGAATGTTTTTCGTTAAGTAGCCTGCTCGCTGCTGGCCGCTTCATTAATATTCTGATAATCAATTTAGAGGTGTTCTAAACAAATGCCGAACTGCCTGAATGATAAGGCTTTCAAGCCTCTTATCGGATAAGTCGTGTGGAATGATTGTTGCAATAAGCTGTTTTACAGTGTGTTGTGATTGATTAGATTTTGCTCTAAATCATTTATGAATTATATTAATGTTTATATTTTTGCCCTTTGTGAATTAGAAAACACTTGATTTACACTATAAATCAATCAAAAAGGAGCAAAACGTGAATGATGTAATGATCTTTTCGGTGATTTCGCTTGGAGCAATTGGAATCGCTGCTGCTGTTATCCTTTATTTTGTTGCCCAGAGATTTAAGGTCATTGAGGACCCGAAGATCGACCAGGTTGAGGAGGCCTTACCTGCCGCCAATTGTGGCGGATGCGGCTATCCGGGCTGTCGCGGTTTCGCTGAAGCAGCCGTAAACTCGGCCAATGAAAATAAACACATTGAGGGGCTCAACTGCCCGGTTGGGGGCAATGAGGTAATGGCGAAGGTGGCTGCCATCCTGGGGCTCGAAGTTGAAGAATCAAAACCTCTTATAGCTGTTGTGCGCTGCAGCGGTTCAAGAGAAAACTCCCCACAGAAAGTAGTCTACGACGGACCTGCAACTTGTGCATTTGCTCATAATCTGTATACAGGTGAAGGCGGATGCCCTTATGGATGCCTGGGTCTGGGCGATTGTGTTGCCTCTTGCCAGTTTGATGCCATTCATATGGATGCGGAAACCGGACTGCCTGTTGTTAATGATAAGTGTGTTGCCTGTGGTGCCTGTGTAAAAGCCTGTCCACGCAATATTATCGAACTGAGGTTTAAGGGGCCGAAGGACAGAAGGATCTTCGTTAGTTGTATGAATGAGGAAAGGGGAGGCCCTGCCAAAAAAAATTGCGCAGTGGCATGCATCGGATGTGGATTATGTGAGAAAGAATGTAAGTTCGATGCCATTACGATCAAAAATAATCTTGCCTATATTGATTACAAGAAATGCACGCTTTGTCGCAAATGCGTGCCTGTTTGTCCTACCAATGCCATACATGAGCTGAATTTTCCGCCGAAGAAAGAAAGACCGCCCAAAACGGAAGAGGGGGAGAAGGTTGAAAAGAAGGCCGAAGCTGTAAAATCAGATAAAAAAGAAGAATAGTATTTAAATATTATCTCAACTAAGAATGGGTATTTTAAAAACGTTTTCATTAGGTGGCATTCATCCCCCGGAGAACAAGATCTCCGCTGCACAGCCAATCGAAGTGTTGCCGCCGCCTAAGCAGGCATTCATTCCGCTGAACCAGAACCTCGGCGCTCCGGGCACACCCCAGGTGGCCAAAGGCGATGTGCTGAAAGTTGGTCAGCCCGTAGCTAAAGGCGAGGCTTTCATTTCTTCAAATGTTCACTCACCCGTATCGGGCAAAGTCCTCAAGATCGACAATATGATCGATCCGTCGGGCTACAGGCGTCCCGCGCTGGTTGTTAACGTTGAAGGCGATGAATGGCTCGACACCATTGATCGCTCCGCGGAGCTTGTCAGGGAGGTTAAACTCAGCAGAAAGGAGATCATCGACAAGATCCACGAAATGGGTATCGTTGGTTTGGGTGGAGCCACTTTTCCATCTCATGTAAAGCTGATGGTGCCGGAAGGGAAAAAAGCGGAGGTGCTTATCATCAACGGTGTTGAATGTGAGCCCTACCTTACATCCGATCACAGGCTCATGCTTGAAAAAGGAGAGGAGATACTGGTGGGGACCACTATACTGATGAAAGGGCTGGGTGTTGAACGTGCCATCATCGGTATCGAGAACAATAAACCCGACGCCATAGAAAATATGCGCCGGCTGGCCGGATCGTTTGAGGGTGTTGAAGTCTGCCCCCTTAAGGTAAAGTACCCGCAGGGAGGTGAAAAACAGCTTATAAAAGCAACCATCAACCGCGAAGTACCTTCAGGAAAACTGCCAATTGAAGTAGGTGCGGTTGTAAACAATGTAGGTACTGCATTTGCTGTGTATGAAGCTGTTCAGAAAAATAAACCCCTTATCGAGCGTGTGGTAACCATTACCGGCAAGTCTGTATCTAAACCGGGTAATTTTATGGTCAGAATTGGTACGCCCATTAAAGATCTGATAGAAAAAGCAGGTGGATTGCCCGACGATACCGGAAAGATCATTGGTGGTGGCCCGATGATGGGCAAGGCTTTGCTTTCGGTCGATACTCCCGTTGTTAAAGGTTCATCGGGCATCCTTATTATACCCGAAAAGGAATCGGGAAGGGTGGAGATGAAGGCCTGTATACGCTGTGGCCGCTGCGTGAGTGTATGCCCTATGGGTCTCGAACCAATATTGCTGGCACAACTGGCCGAAGCAGAAATGTGGGAAGAAGCAGAAAAAGAAAGGGTGATGGACTGCATCGAATGCGGATCCTGCCATTATATATGTCCTGCGGGAAGGCCATTGCTGGATTATATCAGGCTTGGCAAGAACAAGGTTGGTCAAATAATCAGAAACAGAGGAAAAAATTAAGATATGAGCATGTTAACTGTTTCCGGGTCTCCCCATGTTCATGGAGACTCATCCGTTAAGAAGATCATGTACACTGTCGTGATCGCAATGGTACCCGCCATACTGACCACAGTATATTTTTTCGGGCTGGATGCTTTACGGGTCATTGTTATCTCGTCGCTGGCCTGTATGTTCTTCGAATGGCTGATCCAGAAGTATGTCATCCGGGGTCCCATTACCATCAACGATGGTTCTGCCCTGGTAACCGGTATATTGCTTGCATTTAATGTTCCGACCGACATTCCTTCGTGGATCCTTATAGTGGGGGCCTTCGCTTCCATCGGCATTGCAAAGATGTCGTTTGGAGGCCTTGGAAAGAACCCATTTAACCCAGCCTTGGTTGGGCGTATATTTTTACTTATCTCTTTTCCGGTTCAGATGACAAGCTGGCCTGAACCCAGAGCTTTTTTTGGCAGCTTGCCGGCATATCCTGATGCCATGGGCGGAGCTACACCCTTAGCCTTTATCAAGGAAGGGATCAAGAACAGCACTGTTCCTGAACTGATGGAAAAGATGCCCGGCATGCTGCTCGACTTTATCGGATATGCAGGTGGAGAGATCTCGGCGTCAGCCCTCTTGCTCGGTGCCGCATATATGCTGTATAAAAAAGTGATCACCTGGCATATTCCCTTCGCCTATATTGGCACCGTTGTGATTTTTACAGGGATATTATGGCTGATCGATCCAAAGATGTATGCCGATCCCTTGTTCCATATTCTTTCTGGTGGGTTGATCCTCGGAGCGTTTTATATGGCCACCGATATGGTTTCCTCACCCATTAGTCCGTGGGCGCAGATCATCTTTGGTGTCGGATGTGGTGTGATCACCATTCTCATAAGGATTTGGGGCTCATACCCTGAAGGTGTGGCATTCGCCATCCTGATCATGAACGCCTTTACGCCTTTGCTGAATCGCTGGATAAAACCAAAGCGTTTTGGTGAGACAATAAAAGCCGCTTAGTTGTAAATAGATAATACTTTAGATAAATGGCCAACAAAGTTAAATCATCCTTCATCAACATGGTGCTGACGCTTATGATCATCACCGTGGTGGCTTCCCTGGCACTGGGTTCGGTATATAATCTGACGAAGGAGCCTATCGAAGCTGCAAAAAAAGCAGCCCGCGAAAGGGCCATCAAGCTTGTTTTGCCTGAATTTGACTCGCTGAACACTTTTTTGGTGAAGATCCCTGACGATCCCGCTCTTGCCGAACAGGGCAATGGCGGCCAGGACTCACTTGTGTTCTATGAAGCCTTACGCAATGGCGAAATCATTGGTGTTGCCGTTCAGACTTTTTCTAACCTGGGCTACGATCCAACTCAGATACAGGTCATGGTGGGCTTTCTGCCTGATGGTATTATAGACAGTACAGTGGTAACCCAGCAAAAGGAAACACCCGGGCTTGGCACCAAGATGACTGAGGCAAAATTCAACGGACAATTCGCTGGCATCAACCCGGCTACTTTTAACCTTTCTGTGACCAAGGATGGCGGCGAAGTGGATGCGATCACCGCTTCTACGATCAGCTCAAGAGCGGTGTGCGATGCCCTGAACCGGGCTTACCGTACATTCAAATTATATAAAAATGAAGGAGGGAACGAATAATGAATCAATGGACAAATTTTACCAAGGGATTTATAAAGGACAATCCGGTATTTGTGCTTCTCCTGGGGTTGTGCCCAACCCTGGCTGTAACCTCATCAGCAATCAATGGACTGGGAATGGGACTTGCCACCACCTTTGTGCTCTTTAGTTCCAATCTGGTGGTAACGATGATCAAGAACTTTATCCCGAATAAAGTCAGGATCCCTTCTTTTATTGTGATCATAGCCTCTTTTGTAACCATTGTTGAACTTGTAATGCAGGCCTTTGTTCCTGCACTGTTTGATACCCTCGGGATATTTATCCCGCTTATTGTGGTAAACTGTCTCGTACTCGGACGTGCTGAGGGCTTTGCCTCCAAGCAGGGTTTCTTTTCTTCTATAATAGATGGCCTGGGTATGGGGCTCGGATTTACTTTTGCACTCACACTTTTGGGTGCCGTCAGGGAGATGCTGGGCAATGGATCCATCTTCGATGTTAAGTTTACCACCGGCGATGCCATCCTGATCTTCATTTTGCAGCCCGGAGCTTTTATTGTTCTCGGCTACCTGATCGCATTAATTAACAGATTGAAAAAAACAGCATAAATTATAGCTCATGGAATATTTTGCAATCATCATCGGCGCCATCTTTGTTTCCAATATCGTATTGGCGCAATTTCTCGGAATATGCCCCTTTCTTGGCGTTAGCGGGAAAGTTTCCACATCGGTGGGGATGAGCGGGGCAGTCCTCTTCGTTATGACCCTGGCCACGCTGGTAACCTGGTTGATCTATGTCTATGTGCTCGTTCCACTGGACATCACTTTTCTGCAAACCATCAGTTTTATTCTGGTTATCGCCTCACTGGTGCAGATGGTGGAGATCATCCTGAAAAAGATCAGCCCACCCCTGTATCAGGCTTTGGGTATTTTTCTCCCCCTGATCACAACAAACTGTGCCGTAATGGGGGTAGCATTGCTTACCCAATCAAAAAACTTCGACCTGCTGCAGGGAATTGTCTTTGCCATTGCAAATGCCATTGGCTTTGCTCTGGCCATGATACTTTTTGCCGGTCTGCGCGAACACCTTAACCTGATGCAGGTGCCAAAAGGCATGCGTGGTGTGCCAATTGCATTGGTTACTGCCGGTATACTGGCAATGGCCTTTATGGGTTTTGCGGGTATGGTTTAGGGAGTGCCTGCTACCCTGGTTTCCGGTGATGATCTTAACTCAGGCTGGAGACCAGTTTTCCATCTTCACATACGAGGGTTCTGGACTTAAAGAACTGGAAAAGCGAATAATCATGTGTGGCCATGATCACTGCACGGCCTGATTTACTGATCTCAAATAAAAGCTCCATAATGCCATGGGAGGTTTCAGGGTCGAGGTTGCCGGTGGGCTCATCGGCGAGGACTACTTCGGGGTCGTTGACCAGTGCACGGGCAATGCCCACGCGCTGCTGCTCACCGCCCGAAAGCTCATGAGGCATCTTAAAGCCTTTGGTGCCCAATCCAACCTTGTCAAGCACATCCTGTATGCGTTCCTGTATCTTCTGCTTGTCTTTCCAGCCGGTGGCTTTCATTACAAATAAAAGGTTATCAAAAACAGTGCGGTCGGTGAGTAACTGAAAGTCCTGGAAAATGATGCCAAGTTGGCGACGGAGAAAGGGAACATCCTTTTTCTTAATGGTTCTCAGATCGTATCCCGAAACTATTGCTTCGCCCTGCTTAAGGGGGAGCTCAGCGTAAATGGTTTTAAGAAGGCTGCTTTTACCCGATCCCGTTTTACCAATAATATAAAGGAACTCTCCCTTTTCTATAGTGAAGTTTACATCGGAAAGAACCAGGTTATCTTTCTGGTAAACCGGGACATCTTTAAAGCTGATAATGGTGTCAAGCGACATATCTTCCATTGTAAAATGATGAAACAAAAGTAAGCATTATTCAGATGTTAATTCCAAATCAGCTTAATGAGATCATCAGCATTTGTTGAATTGGAATAAAGTTTTGTAAGGAGCTTTTCCCTGTCTTTTATATCACTGGCACTAAATTCGGAATTGAATAGCTTCCTGAGATGTGATTTAAGCGCCGTGGCATCATTTCCGATAACACAGAGTTCTTCAAGGCCGGTACCGTTCAGCATCTTGTCATTGACCAGACAAAAACGACCCTGATATAAAACGTTGAGCAGTTTCAGCTTCAGTCCCGTTGCCTGGAATGTTACAAGCACATTGACATGTGCATCCCTGATGAGCTTGAACATTTCCTCATCATCAGGATTGGAAACAAGCTTAAAATTGTCGTGGCCATTGATCATGTTCCTGATCCTGGCAGGGGGGTTCATCCCTGCAATAACCAGCGGTATATCAAGATCATTGAAAACTTCATTGATAAGGAACGCCGCTGCATGGGAATTTTCAGGCACCTCAATATTCCCATGATAGAGCGCATATGCCCCTTTTCCTGCCGAAGATTCAATCTTGTTATTGCTATGATAACTCGGGATGTAATACACTTTGTTATCAGGAAAGTGCTTTTTAAGATAGGCCGTATCTTCTTTCGATACGCAGAGCATGATGTTGGCATGCCTGAGTATTTTTTGATAAAAACGCAGTTTAATACTTTCACCAATGAAGTATATCCTGCTAAAAATATTTTTGCAAACCTTAAACAGATTATAGTAATAGCGGTGTTCAATATTGCTTTCTCTGTAAATCTTAAGCCTGTTTTTTAAGTGCTTGTTGTCGAGATAATAACATGAATGCAGGCCCTCAAACAAAATGGGATAGTCATCTTTCAGCAGGTTGTGGAGCATGTTTTTCGAGCGCCTGCTGGAAACAATATAGGGTTTAAGGCTGAGGGCAGAGAGCAGGCCGGTTTTGCGCGGGTAATAATGAACTTCAGTGCAGTATTGGTTCAGTTCACTGGCCCGGTCGCGCCCCGGATACTCTATAATATGAAGGTGTATCTTTATTCCCTTTTCATGCAGTGTTTTGATCTTGTAAAATACATCGATCACACCGCCGTAATTAGGAGGGTAGGGTACATCGAACGAGATGATATGTAAGTGTTTATCCTCCAAGGCCTGAATATATTTGGATTAATTTCTTTTCTTCATTCTCCCAGCACAATTCTTCTGCTGCAAAACTAAGGTTTTCTTTCCAGATTTCATATTGCTCCGGATGATTAAGCATGCTGTTTACTGCTCTGGCGATATCTGCAGGCTTATGGGAATAGATCACTTTTCCAATCTTATATTGCTCAACTATCTTACTGATCTCAGGCAGGTCTGATACGAGCACGGGCACACGGGCCTGTATGTAATCGAATATTTTATTTGGAAGGCTGAAACGATAATTGATGTTGGTATCCTTATCAAGGCTCACAGCAATGTCGGCGTGGACTGAATATTGATATAGCTGATGAAAAGGCATTTTTGGGATGAACATCACCTTATGTTCCAATCTCATTTCGCTGACCTGCTGCTTCAAAAAACTGAGCACATCGCCCCCGCCAATGATCACAAAAACTGCATCATCAATGTATTGCATGGCTTCAACCATTTCTTCGGTGCCCCGCTGAATATTTATTCCGGCACCCTGCAGCAGGATAATTTTTTTATTTTCGGGTAAACCAAGTTCAGCTCTTGTTTTCACGGTCTGGTATTTGCGCTTGTAGGGCATGTTTCTGATCACCTCAACCTTTACCCCGTACTTTTCCCTGAAAAGGCCCGCTATTGATTCATTTACGGTATACACATGCTTTAATTTGGGGAAAATCCATTTTTCGATCCTCTTCCAGATGGCCTGAACAAATTTCCTGTTTACCAGTTCCGGCGTTTCGGTGTAATACTCGTGACTGTCGAATACAAGATGTTTTTTCCTGATCCGCGCTATACAATAATTGGCCGGAAGGGTGTCAAGGTCGTTGGCGACCAGGATGTCAAAACCTTTGCCCAGCAACAAAAAAAATAATCGTATATTATACTCTGCATAAAAACATGGGCCTTTTCCAAAGATCAGTTTCATGCGTTGCATTTTATATTTCCGCTCCTCTAAAGCAAGGCTGTTTTTTCTTTTTCTTCCTACGAGCAATACTTCAAATCCCATATCTTTCAGGGAATTGCAAATCCTGTCAACACGCTGGTCGGTTACAAGGTCGTTGGTTACCGAAACAATGATCCTATTCATTTTGCTAAAGGAAATATGCGCTAAAATAATTGTTTTCACGCATTTTGCACATTTTTTTCATGAGAATACCAAACATAAGATATTTTAGGCTTTGATGAAGACAAATCATTCTTATCTTTGATTAACATCATGATAATAAAAGAGAACATATCACTCAAACCCTTTAATACTTTTGGTATCGATGCAAAGGCAAAGCACTTTGCAGTTATCAGTGAGCTTCAGGATCTTTACGAACTATATGAAAAAGGGTTTTTAAATGACCGCTTCCTCCTGCTGGGCGGGGGAAGCAATATTTTGTTTACAGGTGATTATGAGGGGATTGTCATTCTGAATAGTTTGGGAGGTATTGAGGTTAACGAAGCGGCCGAAAATGAAGTTATTGTAAAAGCCGGTGCAGGAGTGGAGTGGAACGAACTTGTTTGGTATTGCATCGACCGGGAATACGGCGGAATTGAGAACCTAAGCCTGATACCCGGCAGCCTTGGCGCCGCTCCAATTCAAAATATCGGCGCCTATGGGGTTGAGCTGAAAGATTGTTTTGTTTCGCTGGAGGCCTTCGATATACAAACAGGAGAGATAAAGGAGTTTAACAGGCAGGAATGCCGTTTTGGCTATCGTGACAGCATTTTCAAACATACCCTAAAAGGGAAGGTGGTTATCCTGTCGGTGAGTTTGAAACTCCAAAAGGATAAACCGCCCGATACAACATACGGAGCCATCAGGGAGCAGCTTAAATTAATGCGTATTAAGGATCCTCCCGACATCAGGTCCGTTGGTTTAGCAGTTACCGCCATACGCCGGGCAAAGCTGCCTGATCCTGAGGTGACCGGTAATGCCGGCAGTTTTTTTAAGAATCCCGTGATCACATATTCTGAATTTGTAAAGATCAAGCATAAGTTTCCGGATATTCCTCATTATATTTCCGGCCATGGCAGGGTAAAAGTTCCTGCGGCCTGGATGATCGAGCAATGTGGCTGGAAAGGGAAAAGGCTGGGATATGCCGGCGTTCACGCAAAGCAGGCCCTTGTATTGGTGAATCATGGCAAAGCAAGCGGTAATGATATCCTGGCACTGGCAACGGCTATAAGATGTTCCGTATCAGCCCGGTTTGCAGTTGATTTAGAGATGGAGGTGAATGTCGTTTGAGAAAAAATACGATTCCCGGCTTTATCAGGCTTGAAAAGTCTTTTGTAGTTTACTAACTTTGAAGCGTGTATATTAGCAAAAAATGATGCCGGTTATTATCTTCATCAGGAGGCACCTCGAGGCAATTATCTGGATTGCAGCCATCATCGCCCTGGCGTTAACAAGCCCTGTTGATCAATGCTACAGCCTGTGTCTTTTTCACCACCTGGGTTTGGACTGGTGTCCGGGCTGCGGATTGGGCCATTCAATATCCTGGCTGTTCAGGGGTGACCTTGCTGAATCATTCACTGCCCATCCGCTGGGTATCCCTGCATTGGTAATAATTCTACTTCGAATTATAAAAATCATCAGAAATAACTATCAACAAAATCTTTACTCATTTAATAAAACAATACAACATGGCTGAAATTTTTAACTTTATCCCTGAAGCTCAGGGACAGGAAATGATGTTTCTGAAAGAAATAACTGCTGATTTGTCGGAAGATCAGCTCGGATCTTTTGCCACATTGTATCGCGCACGAAGGCGCGATCCGCAAATGATACTGCTCGTTACAATCCTTGGGTTTGTCGTAGTTGCCGGCGTACAGCGTTTTCTTGTCGGGCAGATCGGTATGGGTTTACTATATCTCTTTACCGCCGGATTATGCTTTATTGGAACGATCATCGATCTGATAAATTACCAGGACCTGGCTTTTGAATATAACAGGAAAGTGGCCATTGAGGCAAAAAATATGTTCCGGACGACGAGTGCCTAAACCGGGTTTATTTGTTTAAATGATGTTCTTTGCCGCATCGGGTGCAGCGAACAGTATTTCGTTTGTATTCGGGGGGCACTTTTATACGCATACCACAGTTACATTCGATAAAAGTATAATCGTTAACAGCCATCATCAGGTCGCCTGTGTTTCTTCTGATTGATCCCTGGCCGGTGATCACTGTTTCATCAACTGCTTTTCGGAAACCCTGCCCGGCATCCTCCTTTAATCCCGATTTGGGAACAATTGTGGAACGTGAACCCTTCACATTGCTGTATGCCTGCTGGTATTCAAGGAAACCTGCGCCCTGCATGGCCCGCAGTATCCTTATCCTTTCTTCAATAGGAGGATGTGTGCTTTGCAGGCCGGCCGAAGCTTTTTTCTTTTTATTAAAAGGCAGGGCGATATACATGGGGGCCGTTACATCATTGCCCGATTTCATTTCAATTTTTGTGCCGGCGATCTTTTCCAGCGCCGAAGCCAGGCCTTCAGGGTAACGGCTGAATCGAACCCCTGTGGCATCGGCAAGGTATTCGCGCTTGCGCGAGATTGAGAAATACAATAATCCTGCAAATATTGGCACCAATATAGCCAGGAGTATAGCCACAACCATCATTATGATTTGACCCTGTCCGCTTCCCGAGTTCGAAGAACGGTACCTGGCACCGCCGCCTGTCCAGAACATTCCCCGTAAAAATATCTGCGATATCAAAACAATACTGCCCAGCATCACCCCTGCGAGCGTCATAAAGCGGATGTCGCGGTTATAAATATGTGCCATCTCATGTGCGATAACACCCTGTAATTCATCACGGTTCAGGCGGGCAAGCAATCCTGCTGTAACCGCAACAACTGCATATTTCGGGCTTCTGCCGGCAGCGAAGGCATTGGGTGCTTCCTCGTTGATGATATATATTTCGGGCATGACCGGCAGTCCGGAAGCGACCTTCATTTCCTCAACAATATTGTACAATTGTGGATGAACATCCTTGCTGACCTTCCTGGCGTTACTGGCACTGAGCAATATTTTGGCACCCTTATAATAGCTTATAAGCGACATGACAAGCCATATGATGAGGGCAATGAAAATGCCTTCAATTCCCATGCCGGCAGGGTTAAAATAATAGCTGATGCCTGCACCAAGCATGGCAAGCCCAATGCCCATGAGGATGAACAGCATCATCGAGCGTCGCCGGTTGGCACGAATAAGTTCCCACATATTATATCAGAAATTAGAATTCAACTTTTGGGACGGCTTTTTCTGCAGGATCTTCGAGCTCAAAGAATTCCTTTTCGGTGAAGTTAAACATGCCTGCCACGATGTTCGAAGGGAACATCTGTATTTTGTTGTTATAAAACAACACCTGATCATTATAGCTCTGACGGGCATATGATATCTTGTTTTCTGTTGAGGTAAGCTCTTCCTGAAGACTTAAAAAGTTTTGATTGGCCTTAAGATCGGGATAGGCTTCCACAGCTATCTGCAAACGGTCGAGGGCTCCACCCAGCAATCCTTCTGCTTTCGCTTTTTCGGCTACGGTATCTGCATTCATGGCCTGGCTGCGATAAGCAGTTATATTTTCAAGCGTTTCGCGCTCATGCTTCATATAACCTTTTACTGTTTCTATAAGGTTGGGGATCAGGTCGTGACGGCGCTTGAGTTGCACATCGATCTGCGACCATGCATTTTTTACCTGGTTACGAAGCCGCACCAGGGCATTATAAATCCCGATGAGCCATATCACCAGAATAACTATGATGGCAAGAATTACGATTAAAGGGATCATTTTTCCTCCTTTTTAAAATGTGATTATTTTCATTTATTTTTTTAAGTGGTCCAGAAACATATTTTTCAGCAGATCGGCTACCCTCGATTCAGCGCCCTCATGCCCCGCTTTGAGAACCTGTATCAATTCTCCCTCATCAAACCACAGGCCATGCTTTTGCTGACAACTGTCGATGACAACTCCTCCTGCAGTAAGTACTTTTTCCATCTTTCTGTAGCATATGGGACAACGTACTTTTTTCTCCCTGCAGTCTTTGTCAGGCCTGAACGAAGCCAGAAATTGATCTGCTGTTTCGCGATCGTCAAAAAGCGCTTCCAACTCTCCGGCATCAAGCCAGATGCCATGGGTGAGCGGGCAGTAGTCTATTTCCACTCCG
This sequence comes from Bacteroidales bacterium, assembly GCA_032250805.1. GTDB lineage: Bacteria > Bacteroidota > Bacteroidia > Bacteroidales > B18-G4 > B18-G4. Next base: position 7,957 of record JAVVEM010000033.1, on the reverse strand, counting down.
GCAAGCTCCAGCACCAGCATGGGCTCATTTGAAACAGGTGATTTCATATCAATATAAAATGGAGCGTGAAATTAGTAAATTTTATACATAAAGGCGTCTGAAAAGTTCCAACATCATCCCGTTTGCATGGCACCGATCAATTCCGAAACATCTTTCACTCCTTGCCTGCCCATGTATTCCTCTATTCCTGAAATAATATTTACCGGGATCATGGGGTTGATATAGTTGGCTGTGCCCACCTGAATAGCCGTTGCGCCAGCCAGGATAAATTCAATGGCATCGGCAGCGTTCATAATGCCACCCATACCCAAAACAGGGATGTCAACAGCCTGGTATACCTGCCAAACCATGCGCAGTGCAATGGGTTTGATACAGGGGCCGGAAAGGCCTCCTGTGATGGTCGAGAGCAGGGGTTTGCGGCTTTCGGAATCAATGGCCATGCCCAGGAATGTATTCACCAGCGATATGGCATCAGCACCGGCACCTTCCACAGCCCTGGCCATCTCTGCAATATCCGTAACATTGGGCGAGAGCTTTACGATCAGGGTCTTACCATAGACCTTTCTGACGGCTTCGGTAACTGCTATAGCCGACGGGCAACTCACGCCGAAGGCCATTCCACCCTCTTTAACATTGGGACATGAGATGTTAAGCTCAATGGCAGGAATATGCTCCAGCTCATTGATCCGTTCCGTGAGTTCAACATATTCTTCTACCGTTGAACCATTAACATTTGCGATGATGTGCGTGTCGAAACCTTTAATCCGCGGGTAGATATTTTCAATAAAATGATCGATACCTTTATTTTGCAGGCCAACAGCATTCAGCATCCCGCTGGCAGTTTCTGCCATCCGCGGGTATGGATTGCCGTCACGGTTTTTTAGCGTCAGTCCTTTAATGAAAATGCCACCAAGCAGGCCGGGATCGAAAAATTCAGTGAACTCTTCACCATATCCAAAGGTCCCGGATGCCGTAGTTACAGGGTTTTTGAATAAGAGTTTGTGGATATTTATGCTGATGTTTCCCATTTCAGGCTTTTTGTATTAAATACCGGTCCTTCCGTACATACACAAAGGTTTCCTTTATCCGTTTCCTGTATGCAGCAAAGGCATACACCAAAACCGCAGGCCATAAGGTTTTCGAGAGATGCTTCGCAGTTGGTGCCACGCTCTGCAGCAATGCGCGATACTGCTTTCATCATTCCTTCCGGTCCGCAGGTGTATATCATGTCAAAGCCGGCGTGGCCATTATTGAATATGCTGTGATTGGTAATCAGGCCTTTTTCGCCCAGTGTGCCATCCTCGGTTGTGCAATAAACCTTTCCGTATTGGCTGAACTCTTCTGTGAACAGTATATCTTCCGCAGTCCGGCCTCCCGTAAGAATGATCACTTCGTTGCCATTTGCTTTGAGTTCCCGGCCAAGCATGATAAAAGGGGCAATACCCGATCCGCCACCGGTGATAAGCACTTTTTTATTTTTGGGAATACTGAATGCATTCCCCAGGGGATGGATGATATTGACTGTTTCTCCTTTTTTAAGTTCGCCCAGCTTTTTTGATCCCTTTCCCAGCACCTTAATAAAAAAGCTTACATGGCCTTTTTTTTCATCAGCGTCCAGATAGGAGAACGGACGGCGAAGAAAAACACCCGGATGACCGTCAACCCTGATCTCGGCAAAATTGCCGGGGACAATATCTCTGCAGGCTTTACTGCCCGACAGAACAAGCACAAAGGAGGTCGTGTTAAGCCACCTCAGGTCTTCGACAATTAGATCTTCTATTCGTTTCATCAATCTAAAAAAAATCCCCCCGAAAGCGCGGGAGGACTTCATTAATCATCTGATTTATTTTCTTCTTTATCTGCTTCAGTTTCGCCTCCGGCTTCCTTTTCCTCTTCTTCTGTAAAATCGAGCATATCTTTTTCGTGGAGGATGTTATACCACTGGATAACTTTTTTGATGTCGGAAACATATACCCGTTCCTTATCATAATCCGGGATCACATCGTCGAAGAAATCTTTTAATTCTTCGCCTGATGATTTATGGCTGATTGCCTTTTCGCCCTTCAGCAGATCATATATCTTTTTAAAAACCTCTTTCAGAGGGATGTCGTCGGTTTCAGTAAAAATGCTGATCTCTTCAAGCGAGCTCACCTTTTCGTGGGTAAATACCGGGAAACGTTTCTGGTCGTCCATCGACTCAACCAACATACCCGTTTTTGTATGGGTTATCATCCTGTAAAGTCCGGGCTTCCCCGATATCGACATAATTTCTGTAAGATCCATCATGGGACAATTTTTTGTGCAAATTTACGAATATTATTAAATCAACGAGCCTATAATTTCATGAACGCTTTGATCTGAAATAATTGAGTCGGACTTATCCTGTCATGGCATTTTCTGAGGATAATAAATTATATTTGATGCTTCATTTTTAAATGCCAGTTGATCTGACATGAGCATCACCGAAATACTTTTTGATTGCAGCCCTGATTGTTAAAAGAAATGTACAGGGAGGCAACACCTTAGGCAAAGGTTTGCAACTCATGAAGTTTTTTGTATATCCCGTTGGCTTTGATGAGCGCATTATGATTGCCCCGTTCAACGATTTCGCCTTTTTGCAGTACAATGATCTCATCGGCAAATTTGATGGTTGAAAGGCGGTGGGCGATCACGATGGAAGTACGGTTGCTCATTACTTTGGCAAGAGCATCCTGTACCAATCTTTCTGATTCTGTGTCGAGGGCAGAGGTGGCTTCATCCATGATCAGGATGGGTGGGTTGCGGAGTACGGCCCTGGCAATGCTTATCCGCTGCTTTTGTCCGCCCGAGAGCTTGGTGCCGCGGTCGCCGATATTGGTCTGGTAGCCCTTTGGCATCTTACTGATAAATTCATGCGCATTGGCAACTTTGGCAGCCTCAATAACGTCTTCTTCGCTCACATTGGTCTTACCAAAAGCAATATTATTGAATACGGTATCATTGAAAAGGATGGATTCCTGCGTAACAATGCCCATAAGCCCGCGCACATCATCAATCTTATATTCTTTCAGATTAACGCCATCAATGAGTATCTCGCCTTCTACGGTATCATAAAAGCGGGGCAGAAGATCGACAAGGGTTGACTTGCCACCGCCCGATTGCCCAACCAGGGCAATGATCCTGCCTTTTTCAATTTTCAGGTTGATGTTTTTCAGAACGTTTTCATCCTCATAGCGAAATGTTACGTTCTTATATTCGATCTTTTGTGTAAAATCTTTGATCGCTATGGCATCCTTTTTCTCTTCTATAACTTCTTCGGCATCAAGGATATCGAATATCCTGTCGGCGGAGGCCAGTCCTTTTTGGATGCTGTAATACCCTGTTGCAAATGTTTTTGCGGGAGGAATAATTTGCGAAAAGATCACGATATAGGTGATAAACACTTCGCCGCTTATGGGTGAATTTTCGCCAAGTACCAGTCCGCCGCCAAACCAGAGCACGGTAATGATCACCACAGATGAAAGAAATTCACTCAGGGGCGATGAGAGATCGCGCCGGCGATAAATCTTCAGCGATATTTTTGCATACCATTCATTCTGGTCAGTAAATTTCCTGTCCATAAACATAATGGCATTGAATGCCTTTATGATACGCAGTCCGCCGATCGATTCCTCAATGGTTGAGAGCATCCCTGCCAGCCTCGACTGCCCGACTTTCGACTGGCGGCGAAGTGTGCGGCCGATCCTGCCAATCAGATAGCCCGTTACCGGCAATACAATCATAACAAAAAGCGTGAGGCTGGGGCTCATGCTCAGCAGGAAAGCAAAATATGCAATAATGGTGATAGGGTCGCGGATGATCATCTCCAGATAGTTCATAATGGAGTATTCCACTTCCTGCACATCGGTTGTTACCCGGGCAATGATATCGCCTTTTTTTCGTGTATGATAAAAAGCGAGCGGCAGCACAAGGATTTTCTTGAAAACTTCATTCCGGATGTCTTTAACTGAGCCTATCCTAACATTGGCCATGAAGAACATCGACATGAACCTGGCCATATTTCTCAGAAAAAATGTGCCCAGCAGAACAAAGCAAATTGTGAGCAGGGCCTGCATTTGTCCCTGTGTCTGGATAATGTCACTGAGGATATAGTTCATGTAGCTGATCAGGGCATCGGAGCTGAATGATAGTTCCGGTTTCTCGGTAATCAGTTCCGTATTCCCGAACAGCAGGCTGAGGAAAGGTGCCAGCAAGGCAAAAGTGAACAGGGAAAATATGATCGTGCATAAGTTAAAGAAAATATTTAAAGCTGCGAATAACCAGTATGGCCTGATATAGTTAAGTACTCTCCTGTATTTCTTCATGCTGCGTTCTTTAGCCTTAAAGGATTATAACAATTCAATGCCCAGATAATTGTGCGGTGTGATCTTTTTTAATTCTTCTTTTACTTCTTTTGACACTTTCAACTTGTCGATGAACCTGTGAAGGGCGGCCTGGTCGATCTTTTCGTTTTTCCTTGTGAGGTCTTTTAACAATTCGTAGGGATTCGGGTAATTTTCTCTTCTCAGGATGGTTTGGATGGCTTCAGCAACAACTGCCCAGTTGTTTTCAAGGTCGTCATGGATCTTTTTCGTATTAACCTCCAGCTTATTCATGCCCTTGATCAGCGATTTCATCGCAATCGTGCTATGGGCAATGGGTACTCCGATATTCCGTGAAACTGTGGAGTCGGTGAGGTCGCGTTGCAGTCGCGAAATGGGAAGATCGGCAGCGAGGTGACTGAATATGGCATTGGCAATGCCCAGGTTGCCTTCGGAGTTCTCAAAATCGATGGGATTTACCTTGTGGGGCATGGCCGAGGAGCCTACCTCACCTTCTTTGATCTTTTGCTTGAAGTAATCCATGGAGATATATGTCCACATGTCTCTGTTCAGGTCAATCAGAATGGTGTTAATGCGTTTAAGGTTATCGAAAAAGGCTGCCAGATTATCGTAATGCTCTATCTGCGTAGTTGTTTTAAGACGCTTCAAACCGAGCGTATTATTTACAAAGTTATTGCCAAAAGTAAGCCAGTCGATGGTGGGATATGCAATATGATGCGCATTGAAGTTGCCTGTTGCTCCGCCAAACTTTGCTGAGAAGGGGATGGTCTTTAACAGGTCCATCTGTGTTTTGAGCCTTTCGGCAAACACTGCAATTTCTTTTCCCAGGCGGGTAGGGGAGGCCGGTTGCCCGTGGGTACGTGCCAGCATTGGGATATTTTTCCATTCCCTGGCCCTGGCCAGTAGCTTTTTGTGAACCTCTGTCAGCATTGGATGGATTACTTCCTCAAATGCGAGCCTGGTGGCATAGGGCACTGCAGTATTGTTGATGTCCTGAGAAGTAAGACCGAAATGGATGTACTCGCGATATTTTTTCAATCCCAGCTTGTCGAATTTTTTCTTTACATAATATTCAACAGCTTTCACATCATGGTTGGTAATCTTCTCGATCTCTTTCACTTCTAGGCTGTCGTGAAAAGAAAAATCCCTGCTGATGGCGCGAATATTATCGAAGTGCGATCTGTCAAAATCTTCAAGACCCGGCAAGGGGATCTTACAGAGGGCGATAAAATACTCCACTTCAACAAATATGCGGTAATTGATGAGCGCAGCCTCTGAAAAATAATAGGCCAGCGATTCGGTTTGCTTGCGGTAGCGGCCATCTACAGGCGATACGGCACTCACGACTGAAAGATCCATGATAATTGAATTTAGTATGGACCAAAATTAGGAAAGAAAGGATAAAAGTCAAGAAAATAATTGGGATAATGGCAACTTAAGCCCACGGCTGTGTGTTTATGCCGTTAGCTGAGTAGTGTAAGGGGCGCTTGTCTATGCCAACTGTCGGAAAGTTTCCTGTATCACATCCTCGTATATATCTCCAAAGGTGAGAATACACCAGGCCTGGAGAAGCAGGATTTCATCGTTCTTCAGCCATTTGATGGATTTATTCAGCTCTTTCCTGAAGAGCTCCCTGCTGAAGCTAACTTTCCTTAAGATAAGTTTTGAGTATTCAAGCATGGAAGAACGTTTTGAAGGTTGATAAAATTTCAACGGAAGATAAACAAGCTTTAGTGTACAGAAAATATGAAGTTATTCACAAAAAATGTTAAATGCCGGATTTGCAATAATCATCATGTCGCATGGTTTCAGTGCTTGCCCCGAGAACTCGGTGGTT